>NZ_JAWCTQ010000019.1:0-126222 GCF_032423885.1 Streptomyces tamarix
GTTGCCCCAGGGCTGCTCCGAGCGGCCCGCCACGCAGTGAGGGCCCTACCGGCACGTGCCGGTAGGGCCCTCACTGTGTTCGGCTCGCGCCTGTCCCGTCGGTCAGACGGCCAGCGGGGCGCCGAGCATTGCGGAAGCCCGCTGCAACGGGCTTTCGGTGCGCGCGGGTGCGGCCTCGGGAAGGGCGTGAGAGGTGAAGCCGAGCCGGGACATGGCCCGGAGGACCTCGCCGGCGCTGAAATCGCGGCGGTCCTGGCAGGTGATGACCTGGCCGACCTGCTTGACGGGGTAGCGGCGTCGTCCGATGATCACGGACTCGCCGGTGACCGGTTCGGGTTTGACGCCCTTCATCGATTCCAGCACTCCGCTCTTGGTCAGGCCGAACGGGAAGCGGGCGATGATGCAGCGCATGATGCCTCACAGGGGGAAGGGGAGTCGGGTCCGACCGCCGTCATGCAGTTCAGCGGGAGAGGGCGAGGACGCCCAGAGCGTTGCCGTCTTCGTCGACCACGGGCAGGGCCCCGAGTTGGCGGCAGCGCATCGCACGCTCGGCTTCGACCCTCGTGGTCAGCGGCGAGGCGAAGGGCCCGATGACGTCGGCGATGTCACGCAGGCGGATCCGGTCCGTGTATCCGGAGCTGTCACGAACGGCCGTGAGCCCGGCCCGGGTGACGAGGCCGGTGCACAGACCGTCCTCGTCGCAGACGACCAGATGACCCGTATGGTCGGCGGCCATCACGGACAGTGCCACCTCCACGGTCATGTTCTCCCAGACCTGCGGTCCGGCCGCGTCCATGGTGTCGGCCACCGTGCGGTGCACGGGGTGGGCACTCGCCGGGCGGAACTGCATCTGGACCAGCGTCAATGGGTGCCTCCTGCGGAGATGGGCCGGCTTCCTGATCACGAGGGTTTTATGCCGCCGCACCGGCGGCGAACTGCCGTACGGGCGCGCGGCGGGCCGAGGCGGGGCGGCGTCGGCCGCGTGAGGTGGCGCCACGCTTCTTGGGGCGTTCGACCACCGGTGCGGTGATGACGACCGGGATGCCGGAGGGGGCCTGGGCTCCGGTGATGCGGTGCAGGGCCGCTTCGCCGGCGTGGACCTGAGTGGTCTGCGGGACGATACCGGCCGTTGCCATGAGACGGGTCATACCGCGGCGCTGGTTGGGGGTGACCAGGGTGACGACGCTGCCGGACTCGCCGGCGCGGGCGGTCCTGCCGCCGCGGTGGAGGTAGTCCTTGTGGTCGGTCGGCGGGTCGACGTTGACGACGAGGTCGAGGTCGTCGACGTGGATGCCGCGCGCCGCGACGTTGGTCGCCACCAGCACGTTCACGTGCCCGGTCTTGAACTGCGTCAGCGTGCGGGTGCGCTGTGGCTGCGACTTCCCGCCGTGCAGGGCGGCGGCCCGTACCCCGCTGTTCAGGAGGTGTTCGGTGAGGCGGTCGACGGCGTGCTTGGTGTCGAGGAACATGATGACGCGGCCGTCGCGTGCGGCGATCTCGGTGGTGGCCGTGTGCTTGTCGGCGCCCTGGACGTGCAGCACGTGGTGCTCCATCGTCGTGACGGCGCCGGCCGAGGGGTCGACAGAGTGCACGACGGGATCGCTGAGGTAGCGGCGTACGAGCAGGTCGACGTTGCGGTCGAGGGTGGCGGAGAACAGCATGCGCTGGCCTTCGGGGCGGACCTGGTCGAGCAGGGCGGTGACCTGCGGCATGAAGCCCATGTCGGCCATTTGGTCGGCCTCGTCGAGGACGGTGACGGAGACCTGGTCCAGCCGGCAGGCGCCGCGGTCGATGAGGTCCTTGAGGCGTCCCGGTGTGGCGACGACGACCTCGGCGCCACCGCGTAGCGCGCTCACCTGCCTGCCGATCGGCATTCCGCCCACGACCGTGGCCAGCCGCAGCTTCACGGAGCGGGCGTACGGGGCGAGCGCGTCGGTGACCTGCTGCGCCAGCTCACGCGTCGGGACGAGGACCAGCCCCAGCGGCTGCCTGGCCTCGGCGCGCTGACCGGCCGTACGGGCCAGCAGCGCCAGCCCGAAGGCGAGGGTCTTGCCGGAGCCGGTGCGGCCACGGCCGAGGACGTCCCGACCGGCGAGGGAGTTCGGCAGGGTCGCGGCCTGGATCGGGAACGGTACGGTCACGCCCTCCGAGCCGAGCGCGGCCAGCAGTTCCCCGGGCATGTCGAGATCGGCGAACCTCTCCACGGCGGGAAGCGCGGGAGTGATCGTCCGGGGAAGGGCGAACTCCCCCTGGACCGCCGCGGGCCGGCGGCCGTAACCGCCGGACCGGCTCGGCCCGCCGGACCGGCGCGGGGCCGACGAACCGAATCGGCTGCCACCCCTTCCGGAGTCGATACTGCCGTTACGGGTGCGGGCGAAGCGGTCGTTCGTGCGTGTGCGGTTCATGCGGAACCTTCCTTGAGGCGGCACATATCAAGGAATTCCCGCAGCGATGAGCAGCACGGAGAATTGCAAGATTGGGCCGGTGGAACGCGAAAGCGAACCTGGCCGGACGGAAATCTGTGCGGGCGCAGGCGCTGAAATGAGTGCCGCGATGTGGGACGCAATATTCGGGGCGTTCACTGCGATGTAGCTCTGTGAAGGGATGCGTCTGTACCCCTGAAGGAGGATCCGTGCACTGAGCCAACGGATTCCTGGCCGTCGTCCACAGGTGAAACCACTGCGGAAATGCGAGCAGCTGGGGCCCGCACCCCGAAGGATGCGGGCCCCAGCTACGAAGTGAGCGTCAGTGTCAGGCGAGAACGATGTTCTCGGCCGTCGGGCCCTTCTGGCCCTGCGCGATGTCGAAGGTCACCTTCTGGCCCTCCAGCAGCTCGCGGAAGCCCTGGGCGGCGATGTTCGAGTAGTGGGCGAACACGTCAGCGCCGCCACCGTCCTGCTCGATGAAGCCGAAGCCCTTTTCCGCATTGAACCACTTCACGGTACCAGCAGCCATGTCATATCTCCTTTGGGGCAGTGCATCGGGATCCGCACAGCGCGGACACCATGTCGCCGCGATGATCACCCCGCCCGGAAAAAGACCGGAAATACAAAAGCGCTCCCAGCGACACAGAAGCCGACCGGAGAGCACTTGAAGTTTCGGGAACCACAACTGCAACTGAGATCGACAGTAGCACGCCACAGCGACCTGTGTGCGATGAAGAGACCCACTCCACTTATTGCGGCAGAGAATCTGTCTGTATGTTCCGCTGAAATCTCAGCCCGCGGGCACAGATATTGAGCCTCCTTCATCCTGAATAGTTGCAGGTCAGCAGTGTGTGGACGGCCTGGACGACGGTGCCGATACGGCGGGTGGAGCATCTGGCCCGGCGGAGTAGTCGCCAGGACTTCAACTGCGCGAAGGCGCGTTCACCGGGGGCTCGGAGTCTGGCGTGGTCGCGGTTGAACTGCTGGTAGTGGGTGGGTTGTTCGCGGTGGTGGTAGTAGGGGGTGCGGAAGGTGGCGCCGGCGCCCTGGTAGGCGCGGTCGGCGAGGACGAGGATCTGTCGGGTAAGGCATGCCTGGACGATGCCGTGGGCGCGGGCGGCGGTCAGGTCGTGGGTGTGGCCGGGTGTTGCGCGGGAGAACCAGAGCGGTGTGCCGTCGGGGCGGGCGATGACCTGCACGTTCATGCCGTGTTTGCGGTGCTTCATCGAGTAGTACGGATCGTCTGCACGGATGCGGTCGGTGGGGATCAGGGTGCCGTCAACGATGACGTGGTTGCCTTCACCGAGGCCGGTGAGGGCTTCGTGGAGGTCGGGTGCCCAGCCGGCCAGAACGTCCAGCGTCTCGTCGACGTACCGCCAGGCGGTGGCCTGCGATATTCCGAACCCGGCTCCGAGCTGCGAGAACGTCTCGTTCTTCCGTAGATGGACGAGGGTCAGCAGCGCCTGCTGGAAGCAGCCGAGCTTGCGCCAGCGGGTGTTGCGGGCTTGGCGGTGCTCGTACAGCAACCAGGCGACATGCTCAACAAGCTCGCGCGGGACGTCGAGCGTGGCAGGATACGGAACCAACAGGGCCCCTTCGGTCGCCGGTGTGCTGAGTGGAATCACCACGCCAACGACGAGGGGCCCTGCCTCGTCACCGCCCCCGCTGACCAGCCTCTTTCACCCTCCAGCACAGGAGGAAAGAGCCTCAGTAGGCAAATGCCGCTATTACGTCCGTGTCGGACGGATCCTGCTGGCCAGGTCCTACGAGCCGGTTGGCTATGTACTCCACCGGCGCTCTTCGCAGGGACGGCTTCGGCAACATGAGCTCGTAAGCGGGTTTCGGTGTGGCCGTTCGCAGCCTCGCTCGCTCTGGGGTGGCAGCCTGCCCCGCAGCGAGTCGAGTGGAGCCTGTGGTCGTGACGTACGCGTTGACGGAGCCGCAGATCCTCTTGCTGCGGGAGATTGCTGCGGCTTCCGATGCTGTGACTCTTCCTCCCTCCGCCATCCACACGGCTTGGGCGCTGGAGAAGCGTGGTGACTGCGTCTTCACGCTGGTGCGCGAGGAGACTGCGAAGCCGCCGCTGGTACCGATGATCGATGTACCCGATGTGCTGGACCGGCCTCATCGACTGGTACGGGCCACACGCACGGTCCTCGGCAGATCCAAAACCGTGGTCGACACCCGCATGACGCCGGGGGTCATTCCCATGCATGTGTCACGTGCCTATGCCGACCGGGTGCTGCGGATCATGCACGCTTTTCTGACCGAGGCGGAACGCCGCGGTCATCAGGTGGAGACCCACACCGGCCGCCGTCGCGGCAGGGCCGTCCCGGAGATGGTCGTCATCATCCGAGGGCACGCGCTCCCGCTGGCCATCAGGGAACGGACGACCAAGGTGCCACACGAGCCGACCGCTGAGGAGACGAACCGGCAGCAACGCTTTTCTCGGGCCCAGGTCCCCAAGGATGACCATGGGTTCGACGGACATCTCGAACGGAGTGCGCCCGCCGGCAGCGGGTACCAGACCTGGTACGCCTGCGGCGGCAGCACACGGTGGACCCTGGAAGCACGCCTGGGACACCTCCTGCACAATCTCGAAGGCTGTGCCGCAGCGGCCGAACGTCGGCAGCAGGAGGAAGAACTCCGCAAGGCCGAGCAAGCAGCGCCGCTGACTCGCCGCGGTCCGCCAGGCCCGCAAGCAGCAAGTCGAGCGGCATCGAGCGCAGGTGCTTGTCGAGCAGGTGACAGCCTGGCGCCGAGCCGACGACATCCGCGCCTTCTGCCGCGCGGTCCGCGCCCGAGCAGGCGATGCCAGCTCGCCCGGCGAACTGGAGTGGTTGCACTGGGCTGAGACCTACGCGGAGCGGATTGATCCGCTGCGCGGCCCGCTGGGGTCACCATCTGATCCGCCGGCCAGCCGTCAGGCTCTGGCCGAACTCCTCCAGGCAGATCCTTACGCCCCCTGGCTACGACAGTGACGGCCGCTGGACGCCGCCCGACGAAGCGCTCACGGAACCTCCCTGAGTGCGCGAACGCCTCCGCCCTGTCCTTGGGGGGACAGGGCGGAGGCGTTTATGCGGCGATGGTGAGCGGAGAGTCCAGGCGTTGCCACGCGCCGAGGACGGCCTTGTGGGCGTCGGGCTGGAGGTGGGCGTAGCGCTGGGTGGTCTGGAAGCTCTCGTGGCCGAGGAGGTGCTGGACCTCGTAGAGCGAGACGCCTTTCTGGACGAGCCATGAGGCGCAGGTGTGGCGCATGGAGTGCGGCGGGTAGTGCGGGACGGGTTGCTGTTCGCCGTCGCTGTCGAAGTAGTAGGCGGCGTCGATGGCCGGCCACCAGGTCTGGCGGCGCCAGTTGCCGTCGTCGAGGCGGCGGCCGGCCCGGCCCTTGGTGATGGTGGTGAAGACCAGCGCGTCACGGTCGAGCCGGTGGATGTGGCGTTCGAGTGCCTCCAGGACGTGGGGCGGGAGCGGGACCTCGCGGCGGCTCTTGGAGCTCTTGGGGTACTCCTTGATGCCGCTCTTGGTGTTGACCTCCACCACGAACAGGCGCGAGCGGCGCCGGTCGATGCGGTGGCAGTGCAGACCGGAGAGTTCACCCCAGCGCAGTCCGGTGTAGAAGCCGAGCAGGCACATGGTCCGCCATTCGGGCGGAAGCGCGTCCAGGATGCTCTGCGCCTGATCGAGGGTGAACCACTGGGGTGGTTTGACCGCGATGGCGGGCAGGTCGATGTTGCGGCAGGGGCTCACGGCGAGGATGTCGTCGTCGACGGCCGCGCGCATGAGGGAGGACGTCAAGTTGTAGGCCCGTTTGATTGCCGCGGCACCGGTGCCCTTCTCCGTCAGGGCGCGGATCCAGCTCTGGACGTCCATGCGGGTGATGGATCGCATCTCCCAGTCGGCCCAGTGGGGCAGGACGTGATTCTTGAGGCTGGAGGCGTCGCCGCGCAGGGTGTGTGGTTCCACGACCCGGGCGTTCCACCAGCGGTCGTGCCACTCGCGGAAGGTGATCTCGCCTGCTCGTGGATCGCGCAGGGTCCCTCGGGTGAACTGGGTCTCCATCTCCGTGCCCCAGGCGCGTGCCTGGGACTTGAGAGGAAACGATTCACTGAATCGGTCTCCCGCCCGGTTGCGTACGGTCGCCTGCCACTTGCCGGACCTGAGCTTGCGCAGGTACGTGGTTCTTCTCCTTTTTCGACGGTTTGGTGCCGGAAGCGGTGGTGTCAGCGGCGGGCAGCCGACGGTATGACGGCGCGGCTGCTGATGAACTCGTCCAGTCCGTCGGCGGGGACACGCACACGAGACCGCCCTGGTCCGGTACGGAGGTCGACGACGGGCAGGTCTCCGGCGGAGATGAGGCGGTAGACGGTGCGGCGGTCGACGTCGAGCAGGGCGGCGACGGTGGGAACGGACAGCAGGCGAGGCGGCACAGGAAATTCCTTCGTGGCGGCGGGGCGGGGAAATGCGATGGAGTTCTGATGGGGGGTGCTGGGGCGCGTTCCTGTCGGCAAGGCTCAGCGGACACGTCGTTCCCTGACGCCATCAACAAGGGGCGACAGGGGAACGGATGCGGTTTTCATCCGTGAGCGTGTTTAAGCAGGTGCGACGGGGTCAATGAGCTGACGCACCGACTTCCCGGTGGTGTGGAGAATCGGGCGGCTTTCCTCATAGGTCGAAGCAAGAAGTTCCTCACGCGCGGAAGGGTGGTTTTGAGGGGACGGCGCGGTGGTCGTGCCGGGACGTTCAATGGTGCGGAGGATCGCCGGTTTGGCCAACCGGCGATCGTCGGCTATATTCCGCCCGCTTCACCCGCCTCCAAGGCTCGTGCGGCACTGTCGAGCAGGGCTTACGGCGGCCTGCCGAGGGTGGTGGCGATGGTGACGAGGCCGTCGATGTCGCAGCGCCGTACTGTGTGTTCGATGTGGGAGAGCAGGGTGAAGGCCGTGGGGCGACCCAGGGCTGTGACGCGGGCGGCGAGCTGGCGCTGCGGGTACCCGCAGGCCGTGCGGGCGCGGGTGATGGCCTGAACGGCGGCCTGTCCTGCGGGGCCGATTTCGAGGGATCGCGGTGGCATTGGTGTGTTGTAGCTTGCGTTTCCCGGCGTGGGAAGCGGATTTCTGTCCGCTGTGAGCGATGCCCCGCCTTCAGGGGCTTTCGGAGACGTTTTCTCCCACCGGCGATCTGGGTTTACTCTCTCCCGGCCCGGCGCGAGTACTACAGAGTTTGTGAACTAACTCTGGACTTTTGCGCTCTGGGTGTGGCTTCGTTGTCCATGCCCCGGCTCGTGCCGGATGCCACTCCCTGATCCGTGAAGGTGGTCGATCGCCATAGCCCGTATACGCACCATCAAGCCCGAAGCGTTTTCCTCCGAGTCCCTCGCGGCCGTGTCCCTCTCCGCCGAGCGGACGTTCTTCGGGCTGCTGACCCAGGCCGACGACCACGGCCGGTTCCGCGACCAGCCCGCGGTCATCGCCGGCCTGCTGTGGTCCCTGCGCCCCGACCACGGTCCCGTCGGCGTCGAGGACGATCTCAACCAGCTCCAGGCCGCCGAGCTGATCTGCCGCTACGAGGGCGGCGACGGCAAGCGGTACCTGCACATCGTCACCTTCGCCCGGCACCAGAAGGTCAACCGGCCCAGCGGTGTACGGCACCCCAGCTGCCCTCACCACGACCTCGGCTTTGTACGTGAGCCCGCATCGCTGTCGCACGGAGCCGTCACGGAGTCCTCAGTGACAACGCGGGGAGACCGCACGGAGAGTGCGGTAGCCTGCGACGAACCCGCAGGTCAGGCTGGCCGTGATGAGCTTTCACCGCTGGTTCGCGGAGGGCTCACTGAGCCCGTGGTGAGTACTCACGGCCCGGATCTAGGACCTAGGAACAGGGATCTAGGATCTACCCCGTTGGGGGACGCGAGCGCCCCCGCACCCGAGACCGTCTCGGCCAAGCAGCTCGTCACCGAGTACGTCGCGGTGTGCGCCCACCGTCCGCCCAGCAGCGTGCTCGGCCAGCTCGGCGGGGAGATCGCCAAGCTCCTCGCCGACGGCATCTCGCCCGCACACATCCGCGCCGGACTCGACCGGCTCCGAACCAAGGGCCTGCACGCCCGTGTCCTGCCCAGCCTCGTCAACGAGGCCATGAACGCCACAAACGCCTCCATGGGCACGCGATCCGCCCACCAGCCCTACACCAACCCCGCCGACGTCCAGGCCGCCTACGGAGGCGCCCTGTGACCACACCCAACCCGCACTCGCAGCAGCAGAAGGAACACCTCACGCGCCGCCTCGACGCGATCATCGCGGCCATGCCGTCCAAGCCCAGCACCACCGCCGTCCGCGAGGAACCGCCGCAGGCCCAGGCCATCGCCCTGGAACTCGCAGCCCGCCGGATCCCGCCCCGCTATCGCGACGCCTTCGCCGACCACCCCGACGTCCTAGTCTGGACGAGCGAGATCGCCCGCCGTGGCAAGCCCGGTCCTGGTGGGGTCCCCGGCATCGACCACGGTCCGTCGCTGCTGATAGCCGGCCCGACCGGCACCGGCAAGACCCACCAGGCGTACGGCGCCGTCCGAACCCTCCTGGCAGCCGGTGTCCGCCTGCGCTGGGCAGCCACCAACACCGCCGACCTCCACGCGCAGCTCCGTCCCCGCCAAGGCCACGACCCCGAACGGGCCTTCCAGGAGCTGGCCCAGAGCCCCCTGCTCATCCTCGACGACCTCGGCGCGGCCAAGCAGTCGGAGTGGACGGAGGAGCAGACGTACCGGCTCATCGACCGCCGCTACACGTCGATGCTCCCCACGCTCATCACCACCAACGTCCCCATCGCAGAGCTCCGCAACGTCCTCGGCGACCGCGTGGCCTCCCGCCTCGCCGAAATGACCACCCGCGTGATCCTCCAGGGCCCCGACCGTCGCCGCTCCCCAGCGTCCGCCCCCGCGCGAACCACCGTGGCCGCGCCTCCGCCGACCACCGCTCCGGGGCGAACCCGCTAAAGGGACCACACGCCCAGCAAGGCAAACCGAACCGGTTGGGGAACCACCGTGGTCACGGTCCCCCGAGGACCGGAGGATGCCGACCGGACCGTCTTCGGGACTGCGGACCACCTCCGGGACCACCCCCACAACACCGGGGACCGGGACCGCGGGTGGGGACCACGGTCCCCACCGGAACAGGACCGGACACGATCCCAGGATCCGGGGACCGGGGACGTCGACACCAACCGGGGACCACGCGTCGCAGGGGACCGGACCAGGCTTACGGGCCAGCAATTTTGCAGGTCAACGCGCCGCCATCGAGGACCGTGATCGGGGACCGTGATCGGGGACCGTGATCGGGGACCGTGATCGGGGACCGTGATCGGGGACCGTGTCCCAAAGGGACCACGGTCCCCTTCAGAGCCAGAGGCCACGCGCAATCAAAACCACACAGGGACCCGAACCACATCACGGGTCCAGGACCGCTGGTCCAGACAGATGAAGGCCGACGCCTGCCTCCACCGGGTCCGCTACGAACGCCCTCCACCGAGAGCTGTCCCGTACCGGACGACCACAGCATCACACGGACCTCATCCTGGCCCGCATATCGCCATTCAGCTTCGGCAAGCACAACCACCACGGAGAACCTCACGTATGAGCCGCCCGCGCACCAACCACGCCGCCTGCCCGCAGCAGAAGGGAGACAGTCCGGCCCCCGGCCGAGCAAGTTGGGGCGGAAGCAATGCTTCCGCCGAGCCCACCCCTCCCAGGAGTGTGGAAGAACCTGCACCGGGGGCGCAGGTTCCGAAGGCTTCGACCGAGGGCGGATCGAAGCCGGGGGAAGAACACAGATACCGAAGCCGCCCCGTCGCCAGCATCCTGCCCGACAGCGTCCGCGTCAGCCGTCCACGAAGAAGCGCCGACACCAGCACTCGACCCGTTTCAACGACGCCGAGTACGCGCTGATCACCTCCGCCGCTGCCCAGTGCAATCTGACCGTCGCCGGGTTCCTCGCACGCGCCGCGCTCGCCACTGCCCGCGACCTCGACCGCACCAGCGCCGAGATCGCCACCGAGCGCGAAGTGATCACCGTCCTGTTCGACAGCCGGCGCAAGCTCGGCTGGGCCGGCAGCAACCTCAACCAGGTGGCCAAGGCTCTCAACGCCGGAGCGGACGCTCCCGACCTGGAAGAGACAATCAGGGCCGTGCGGCGCGCCGCCAACGCGGTCCACGCCGCCGCGACCGCCGTCCTCGACCGGCAGCAGCCGACATGATCCCAAGCGCAAAAGAGTGTCACTTGCTGGGTGATCGTCGTGTGTGAGCGGGCCGAGCTCGCATGTCGTCGCCGGAACGACCCGGTCATCCGCGGCGGACAGGACGCGCGTCCCCTCTGGTGTTCCCGCCGCGCTGATCAGCCTGTTCGGGCTCTGCGGCGTGCCGGACCACCGTCACCCTCACCGACGGCCTGATGAACGTGAACTGGCTGCCGTACACCCCTGCGGGACGTTTCGCACTCAAGCGCGTCGCGGTGTCGGCGCGAGCCCCGATCCGGATGTGTGCCTCGGTCGGGCGCGGGTGTGCCTCAGGTACCGGTGGGTGGTTTCCGCGCCGCGTAGTAGGCGTGCAGTGCGGCCTCGCCGCCGGAGCCCATGGCCGTCATGATCCGCTGGAAGCGGGCCGAGCGCAGGTCTCCGGCGACGAGGACGCGGGGGTGCTGGTCGGCGGGGAGGCAGTAGCCCGCCTCGTCGCGGACGAGGTCGCCCGCCGGGGCGGTGGGGGCCCCGCCGATGCTGAGGAAGACGGTGTCCGCCGCGACCGTCCGCCGCCCGCCGGACCGGTCCGAGACCTCGGCCACCGCCCGGCCACCCGCGGAGCCCAACACCAGGTGCCCGACGGGCAGGAGGGTCACGCGGGGGTCGTCGCGGACCTCCTCGACCTTGTAGTCGTCGCTCTCCGGGTAGGCGACCAGCACACGGGTGCCGAGGGCCGGATGGGCGCGGAGGAAGGTGCCGACCGGGCGGTCCCCGCCCAGGACGAGGAGCGTGCGGCCGGCCGCGTCCGACGCGTCCGCCTCCCACAACGAAGGCAGGGCCAGGTCGGTGGGGGCGGTGATCCACCCGACGTCGCGGGGCTGGAGCGGACGCACGCCCGTGGCGACGACCGCGTACGGGGCGGTGACGCGCGCACCGGTGTCCAGGGTGACCGTGACACGGTCATCGCCGGCCCGCAGCCCCGTCGCCCGGCGGCCGAGCACGAGACGGCACAGCCCCGTGCCCTCCAACTCCGCGGTGATCGCCGCCGCCAGCCCCGGACCGCCGGTGTGTCCACCGAGGACGTTGTCCAGCACCGGGACGCGGTAAAGACTGCCGCACAGGGCGCCCGCCTCGACCAGGACCGTACGCATGCCGACACTGGCGGCCATGCGGGCGGCGGCACAACCGGCGGGTCCCCCACCGACGACGACGAGATCGGTGTCGAGGTCCGTGCCGGTGACGGGAGTGGCGGGCGAACCGGTGCGGGGCGGAGTATCGGCCATGGGGCTATTCCAGCACCGGAGCCCCCGCGTACGCAGCGAGTCGTCCTCTTACGTGCTCGACGCCGACGAGTTGGCCTGAACCGACGAGGCGCCGTGCGACGACGAGGCCGGCATCGTGCACGTGCGGGCCCGCGTCGCTCGCGCAGGCGTCGGTGACGATCCAGGGGGCGTAGCCGTGCTCGAAGGCATCAGTGGCGGACTTCAGTACGCAGCTCTCGGTGGCGATGCCGCAGAAGATCAGGTCGGTCCATCCGGCCTGGCGGATCAGCTCGGCCGCTTCGGGGGTGAAGAGCGTGTACCCGGTCTTGTCGACGACTGCGTGCGCGCGACCAGCGGCTTCGGTGAGCTCGGGGACGATGTCGGTCTCGGGCGGCCCTTGCAGGCGGTGCCAGCGGAAGAAGCGCTCGTACGGACTGCCCGGGTAGTTGAAGTAGCGGGTGAAAACCACCGGGCGGCCGGCGAGGGACCAACGGGCGACCAGGTCGGAAACCACGGGAACGGCATGGCGACTGTGGTGGTTCACGAATCCGTTCTGCATGTCGATCACGACCAGCACGGCACTGCCGATGTCCATCCGCTGCCTCTCCTGCCCTGTCTTCTCAGCCAGCGCTTTCGCGCAGCGCGTCCTGGGCGGCACGGAGCCGCTCGGCCAAGCCGCTGGTCTTCATGATGGCCTCCCTCATGAGGACGTGCTGCGCGGTCTCCTGGGCGCGGGCCGTGGTGAGACGGGAGTACGCGGCGCGAAGGAAGCGCCAGCCGTACTGCTCCGGCATGGAGGGGTCCTGGCCCTCCTCGACCATCTGCTGGATGTGACGGGTGAAGCACCACAGGGCCTGGACGGTCAGTTCGCAGGTGACCAGTTCATCGATGCTCAGGCTGCGCTCGCGGGAGAGGGACGCGTACGCGACGCCGGACCAGCCCGCGTAACCGGTGGAGACTCCCCGTACGCCGAAGGACACGATGTCCGGATGGTCGAAGCCCGTGGCCAGAAGCGATTCCTCGACCGAGCCGTCCAAAGGTGCGGGTCCCCCGGCCGCTCCGCGGTCGACCAGTACCGACGGGGTGGACAGCAGGCGCAGGGCGGTGTCGTACTCGCGGCGCGTCCACGGGCTGGAAGTGAGCCAGTACAGGGAGAGGACGTACTCGGGATGGGGAACGCGGGAGTGGTCCTCGTCCAGGAGGTCGCGGATCTTCCCCCGCGCCCAGGGCAGGTCGGTGGCGTAGGAGCGGTAGCGCCACACGGCGAGTTCGGTGAGCGAGGACGGTTCGTGGGGTTGCACGAGGTGGAACACGGCGACGCCGCACCCGAAAACGTGCAGGGTGCACTTCCGGGCGTCGGGGTGGTCCACCTGGGCGGCTGAGGACTCGAGCCACCCCTGCACGGTGCCCGGGGGCATGAGAGCGAGGAGCCGGTGCGCACGCTCGACACCGATGAAGACGGGCAGGAACTTGTGGGAGTCCACCCCGATTCCGGCAGCGACGGGCGGGTCGGAACCGTTCATGCCGGCGGCTTCGGCGAACCGTGCTCTCGCCTCGTTCGACGCACGTGCGAGCGCCGTGTCGAGGACGGCCTGCGACTCTCCTCGCGGACGGTAGCTCGCCCCGCCCGCCTCCCACTTCGACACGGCGCGGTCACTGACCCCCAGGTAGGCGGCGAAGTCGCGAAGGCTCATGCGCAGGGCTTCCCGCAACAACCGGGTCTCCCGTCCGGACCATCGCTGCACTGTGACCACCGTCGTACCCCCTGTTCGCCGTCCAGTGGAGCGCCGAAACGCTCAGCGTAACGAGCCGTGTTCGGCAATGGTGCGGCATTGGTGCAGCACTCGTACGTCACGCTCCGCCACTGATCTGCACCATGCTGTATCCACCGAGCCGGGTGACTTCGCACGGTGAAACCGTCCGCCGGCTCGCAAGTACCTCGACCACAAGGAGCCGCAGTGTCCGACATCGTCAAGCGCAACGCTCGCGCCATCCTCCTCGACGGTGACGAGCTTGTCCTGATCAAGCGCACCAAACCGGGCAGGAAGCCGTACTGGGTGACAGTCGGCGGCGGAGTCGAGGAGGACGACGCGACCGTCGAGGCGGCGCTGCACCGGGAGGTGTCCGAGGAGCTCGGAGGCAAGCTGGAACGCGCCGAACTCGTCCACCTGATCACCGACCAGTTGGAGGGCGGTGTCGGCGTCCAGCACATCTTCGCCGCGCGCCTGGCGTCGATGGACCTGGCCGCCCGTACCGGAACGGAGTTCACCAAGCCAGAGCGGGGCGGGTACGAGGTGGTCCGGGTGCCGTTCACCGCCGAGGCGGTCCGCAAGCTGAACCTGATGCCGCCGGAGCTGGGCGGGTTCATCGCCGCCAACACCGACGCGATCTCCTCCGTCCTCGCCACTCCGATCCGAGAGGCATGAGCGCGGATGGAGGGCAGGACACCGGCCTTCGTCAGCCTCAACGGGCCCGACAACGCCGGCAAGACGACTCAACTGCTGCGGTTGGCCGAGTGCTGGAGCGGCTTCCAACCGCTGGGCGCGGTCCATGAGCACGACCCGGAGCCGTGGGCGCGGGTGGCGGCCGGAGACTACGCCCGATGGTGGTTCGAGACGTCCACGACGGTGGAACTGACGGAGATGCTGCTCACCGGTCACGCCAAGCGGGCCGCCTCCCTCAGCGCCGGTCGCACGGGGCTTCTCGACCGGGGCCTGCCCATGCTCCTCGCCGTGGCCGCCGCGACCTGCGTGGTCAAGGACGGCTTGTCGGTGCGGGAGGCCCTGGGCGCCGTGATGGGCATCGCCGGTACGAGGGCCACCCCGCCGGAGACCTCGGTCCTCCTGCTGCCCTCGTTCGACACCGAGCGCAGCTACGCCATCACCAGCGCCCGTGAAAGCCGCCCCTGGAACGGCGTCTACCCCGCATACCAGAAGGCCCTCCACACGGTCCTGCTCCATCAGGTCGGCCACGGCGCGTACACCGCCGTTGTGAACTGCGAGGACCGCTCCCCGGACGACGTCCACGCCGACGTGCTCCACCACGCCGGCCTCCACACACTCACCGACGGGAGTCCGTAATGGCGCAGAACTTTCCGCCACTGATCCTTCCACCGGGGCTGCTCCAGGCCGTCACCGGTCTCCGGGACAAGGACCGGCGGCGCCTGGACGACACCGTCGCTCGGCTCCACAGCGTCAACGGACGCCTGTGGGACACCGAGGACCGGGTGCGCGGCGCGTTGCTGACCGCCGCCCAGGTCGCCGACTGCAAGCGCGAGATCGACCAGCTCAACGCCGAACGCAACGCGCTCGCCGAACGGGCCGACGAAGTGCTGGAGGCTCTCGCGGACGCGGGACGCGCCGACGCGCCGCTGCACACCGAGACGCTCGCCTCCGTCGTGGACCGGCTCTCGGTACTCACCCTGCGGATCTGGCACAGCGAGCGCGCTGCCGTACGGAACGAGTTGGCCCGGCGTCGTGTTCCCACCCTGTACCGGCAGCGCGAGGAGCTGTGTGCCGCTCTCGACACCTTGGTCGCCGACATCCTCGTCGGCAGGCGGCGCCTTCCCTCGCCGGCCCGTTACAAGCTCTACGGACGGGAAGACGCCGCGGTGACGGAGGTCAGGCCGAGTCGCCGTCTGGGCCGGGTCATCGCCGTCGGCGGGCTGAGCGAGTGCGGCAAGAGCACCAGCGCCGAGTTCCTCCGCCGGGCGTGCGGTGCCCAGCGTCTCAAGATCGGCTTCCTCCTGCGGCAGGCCGCCCACCGGCAGGGCCTCGCCGACCCGTACGCGCTGTCGGCCCGGCGGCAGGCCGAGCTGCTGCTCACTGAGCTGAACCGGTTCGCGGAGGCGCACGTCGTCACGCGGCTGTTCACCATCGAGTCGGTTCACGACGACGCCTCGGTCACCGAGCTCAAGCGCCTCATGGGCGACACGCTCCAGATCGTCTACCTGGACGCTCCCTTCGACGTACGGGCCGAACGGTCCGGGATGCCGGCCCAGGCGGTCGCCGCGAAGGACGAGATCAAGATGAGCCGTGGCGCCCACCAGGTCGCCGCGCTCGCCGACCACGTGATCGACAACTCCGGCAGCATCACAGCCCTGCGTGCCAGGCTCCGGCGCATCGCCGCCCCGCCCGTCACCGGAGCACTGCGCATCACCACCCCGTACGGGTTGGGTCTGCCCGCCGCGGTCGCCTCGGCGACGGCCGACTTCACCGACGCTCTACGGGCGTACGGCCCCGGGATACAGCTCGTCGCCCTGACCGGTAGCCCGGGCGAGGGCGCCTGGATTGCCGGCTGGTCCGACTTGGACCTGCTCGTGGTCGCCGGACACGAGGCCACCGGCCGGGTCCACAAGGCCCTCGATCGCTACCGGACCGCCCTGGACGGTGCGGCCGATCTCGGTCCCACCCTCGTCTCTCCTGGTGAACTGACCGCCCGGTGCCTCACTCCGCGCCTGGCCTTCGCCCTGTACCAGCTCCAGCAGGGCCGACCCGTCCTGCATGCCGCGCCGGACGTCGAACTGCCCCGCGTCACGCGCGACGAGCTCGCTCTGGCCGCCGTCCGCGAACTCCCCCAGGTCGTCCTCACCATGCGTCGTCTGCGCGCCGACGCGCGGCCGGAAGCCCTGCGGCAGCTGTACAAGCACCTCGTGCTGGCCTGCCGGCTCCTCCTGCGCGAACACGACCAGTGGGAGTCCGGCCCCGACCGAATCCTTGCCGCGGCCTGTCGCGTCCCCGGTCTGGCCGCCTTCTCCGTGCCGCCCCTGGCCGAGGTCTCCACCATCTGGCGCGACGGCGGGAGCGAGACGGCGCTCAAGTCCGTCACCGCGGCCGTCGACCGGCTCCTGGCCTGGTACGCCGCCCAGCTCGCCGCCTGAGCGACCTCTCCTCTTCCCTCGTCCCTGCCCGCAGGAGCTTCGCCATGCCTGAAATCCTCACCGTGCCGCCCTTCTCCGCCCGCATCGTCGAGCGCTTGAGCGTCGGCGTGACCAGCCGCCGTGAGCGCGTCGTCCACTCGCTGGACGGGCTCGAAGACCCGGTCCACCCCGACGCCCTGGCCGGCACCGGCACCCGTCTGTGGCAGCGCCTCCAGGAGGGAATGCCCGACGGTCTCGATCCCGTGGACTTCCTCCTCGGCCTGGACGCCGGCGGCATCCTGCCCACGGTGTCCCTCTCCGGCGCAGCGCGGCTGCCCTACAAGATCGCCTGGAAGCTGCACCTGCCGCTCGACGGAGCGGTCCGCTTCACCGAACCCCACGCGATGCGCACCGACGTCTTCGCCTACGGCATCACCGCCGGGCAGCGGATCGTCCTGGTCGACGACGAGATCACCACCGGTCGGACGCTGGCCGACCTCACCCTCCGTCTCCGCGAGGCCGGCGCGGTCCCGCTGGCGGCGGCCTGCCTCGTGGAGGACACCACGCGCGGTGCCCGCGCCCTGCTCGCCGGCCTCGGCCTCCCTCTGGTCTCCCTCACCACGATCGAGGGTCAGGCATGACCACGGTCGCCTCCGCAGGGATCCGGTTCCACCCCGGCTCGCAGGTCTTCCCCTCGGGGACCATCCACACCACGCCACTCGGATACGACCGTGCCGGCGTCCCCATCGGCACGCCGCTCCCCCTCCCCGCCTCCGCCGAACTCGTCGGCCGCCTGAGCACCTGCGACGAGATCGAGGTGGCCTTCGAGGGGAAGCTCGGGGACACCCTGCTGGCTCTCGCAGCCGTCCGCGCTCTCACCCACTGGCTGCGCCTGCGCGCAATCCCCGTCTCCGTGCGGGCGGTGGGACCGTACGCCGGACTGATTGCCCGTACCGGTGCGGTCACGCGGGACCCGGTCACCGTCGCCACCGGCCGACGGGTCGTCATCGGCGACCGAGCCGCCGTCGAGGCGCGCGCATCCGGCGCGGCGGTGGTCCTGGTGTGCGATCCGACGGCACCGCCCTGCTGGTCCAGCGACGGCCGCCCGTACCCGGACCTGCCCGCGCGGCACTATCTGGCACTGGAACGCCGCCTCGGTGTCCGGCTTCCCGGCGCCGCTCCCTTCGTTCCCCTTCTCTCAACCGGGCCGAGCAGGCTCGTGGAGGAGCTGCGCTCGGCAGGCTGGCTCGACGGCCTGACCATCGCGGCGATCACGGCTACGAGCTGGCCGGAGCGGAAGGACTACACCGCCCGGCGCTTCGTCGAACTCGCCGAGCGCATCGCCGAGGCGCACCAGTCACAGGCCCGGCTGCTGCTCATCGGAGGACACCCGGACGGCAACGGTGTCCGCATCGCCGCGGAGGGGCCTCGGCGTCACGTACAGGTTCTGCGCCTCGACGGCGTTCCCGCCGATCAGCTCGCCGACCTCTTCCCGCACTGCCGTCTGGTCGTCGGCAACGACACCGGCCTCACCCACCTCGCCGCGATGAGCCGCGGTCCCGACGGCAGCGGTCCGCCGGTCGTCGGCCTGTACGCACGGCACAGCCACAGCAAGTGGCGAACCGGCCTGCCACACCATCATGCCGTCGCCACGGATCTGTCCGACCGGATGCACCAGGGCGACCTGTGCCCCGTACGCGACGTCATCGCCCCGAAGACGGACGTGCACATGGACGCCTTCCCTCCCGCCGCGCTCGCCCACGTCTGCCTCGACCTGCTGAACGGGGTGAGGGGATGACCGGACAGCGCTTCCTCCGGATCGGACCGGTGCGGCGGTCCACCCGCAATCTTCTCTGCCCCGTCGACGTTCTCGGCCGTCCCCTGCTGCTGAAGTACACCCGCGATCCGGCCGAGGCCCGTGAGGAGATCCAGGGCCACGCCCGACTGGCCGGGCACTACCGGGCGCCCACCCTCCACACGCACCTGCGCGTGCCCGGGGGCCACCTCCTCGCGTACGAACGGCTCCCCGGCGGAACCGACCAGGGGCTCCTGCTCGACCTCCTCAACACCGACGAGCCGAGTGATGATCTCAACGGCTACATGGACCGGCTCACGGCCACGTACCGGGACGTCATCCTCACAACGGCGAAGCCGACCGATCCCGCCCATGTCGTGCGCAAGCTGTACTGGGACCGCGCGATGCCCGGCGGCCGACTCGACGCGTACTACGCGGGGAAGGATTTCACCGTCGCCGACGGCCTCATCGACGTCCCGGTCTCCCTCCTCGGGACATATACCCTGCGTATCAACGGCCGGCGGCACCACCTGGACTGGGCCACGACACTCCGCCGACTGCGCGCGCACTTCACGGCGACCGAGCCGGTCTGGGCAGCCCTGACTCAGGGCGACCCCACCGACGTCAACCTCGCTCGCCCCCTCGCCTGGCTCGACTTCGACACCGCCGGAATGAACAGCGTCCCCGGTGAGTTCGCAAACTTCCTCTGGTACACCGCCGCCCTCGGCGGATGGCTCGTCCCCACCTACAACCCGGCCGCTTTCACCGACCACCCCGCCGCCCTCACCCGGGTCCCGGCCAACGCGCCCCAGCTCCGGCGGGCCGACGTGGACTCCGCCACCAACACCATCCACATCGGTTACGCCCCGCGCCTCTCGGCGCCCCGACGGGTTGCCGTGGCCGCGTACTGGCAGCAGCTCGTGAGGCCGGTCGCCGAGCGGCTCTGGCCGGGCCTGGACCTCGCCCGACTGCTCCGCCCGTACCTGGCCATGCGCATCCTCGCCGTCTACGACCTCGCCGGCCTCACCCCGGAAGACCGACTCGTCCTCCTGGCCCGGCTCGCCGAAGCCCTGAGCCCCGCCTTCGACCCCGCCACCTACTTCTCCCCGCAGGAGTCGCCATGCCCGGCCCCCTGAACGGACGCACCGCCCTGGTCACCGGTGCCACCGGCGGTATCGGCTCGGCCGTCGCCCGCCGCCTCGCGGCGAACGGCGCCGCCGTCGTCCTCGCCCACCTCGACGACCACCAGGCCGCGGCCGGCCTCGCCGAACGCATCGCCCGGAGCGGCGGCACCGCCGTCCCGCTGGAAGCCGACCTCCGCGAACCGGCGTCCGTACACGTCCTCTGCCTGCAGGCCCGCGACCAGCTGGGTCCGATCGGCATCCTCGTCAGCAACGCCGGCACCTACCCTCGCGTCCCCTGGCCGGAGACGACCCCCGCCCGGTGGAACGACGCCCTGGCCGCCAACCTGACCAGCCACTACCTCCTCGCCCACGAGCTCACCCCCGTGATGGCCACCACGGGGTGGGGGCGGATCATCACTCTCGGCTCCGTCCTCGCCACCGCAGGCCGTCACGACCTCGCCGGATACATCAGCGCCAAGGCCGGTCTGGAAGGATTCACCCGTGCCCTCGCCCGCGAGCTGGGCTCCGCCGGCGTCACCGTCAACTGCGTGGCTCCCGGTTCCATCCGCGTCCCCGCCGAGGAGACGGTCGTCGACGACCCGGAAGCCATGACCGCCCGGCAGCTCGCCCGTCAGTGCGTCCAGCGCCGGGGCCGCCCGGACGACGTCGCCGCGTCCGTCGCCTTCCTCGCGACCGACGACGCCGCCTTCATCACGGGCCAGACACTGCGCGTCGACGGAGGCTGGATCCTTGGCTGACATCTGGCTCATGCGCCACGGCATCTACGAGGGGCACCGTCCCGGTTACCACGCCCCGCCCGAAGCCGCCCTGACGCCGGAAGGCCGCGACCAGATCCACCGCTCGCTCCCCCTTCCGGACGGCATCACCGCCATCGTCACCAGCCCGATTCCCCGCGCGCACCAGACCGCCGAGACCGTCGCCCACCTCACGGGCCTGCCGATCGTCGCCGCATCCGACCTCCTGGCGGAATGGCGAGCTCCCCACATGGTCCTCGGCCACACCCCGTCCACCTATCCCCTCGCGTACCGCACATGGCGAGAGCGCCGTCTTACCCACCCCTCCCTGTCCTGCGAAGACGGCGAGAGCCTCACCGACCTCCACACCCGCGCCCGGCTCTGCGCCGCCTTCCTCCACCGCACGGCCCAGGAGCACGGTCCGCTCCTGGCCGTCTCCCACACTCTCCTCCTGGGTGTGCTCACCCATCTGACCGAAGGCCCGACCGCCTTCCTCACCGCGGCGAAGGCGCCCTGGCGGTTCGCCGAGCGCCGCCCGTTCACACCAGGCTGCTCGGCAACGACGCCCGCATTCCGCCCTCCTGCTCCGTGAACAGCCGGCCTCCTGCCCCGCCTCCTCCTTGCTGGGTACGAGCCCTAGCCCGCCTTCCGAACGGCTCGGCCCGCAACTTGGGGGAGGCGTTCAAGCCGTCCCCACGACTCGCCCTGAGATGGCTCCGCACCCGCGCCTCCGACATCTCCGACCAGCTGGATCCTCCGGCAGCGCACCAGCTCCGCGCCTGGTCCGGCAATGCCGCCTCCCACGAACACGTCCTCGCGCTTCTGGCCCGAGGCAGGTCGTACAGCTACGCAGTCATCGAAGACGGCACCTGGTACGTCCTGCTGGCCGGACCTCACGTATCGAGCTCAACCGACATTCGCTGAAGAGGGAGCCGATGAACACCGGGCGGCGTTGTCGAAGCCGGGCTGGTGATGTCGTCATGGACCGACGATTCCCCAGCGTCTCCACGAAGAGCTCCGAAGCCGTGGAGACGACATGAGACCCCGCGCATGCGGCCGAGCCAAGAGGCTCTCGCCCTCCGACTCCCGGAACAGACTGGTTCTCCCGCATGTCGCCTACTCATTCGAGAACAGCGCACGCAGGCCATATTTATGCGGTTCAGGTCTCGTCGCTCACGGGTTGGAGCAGGTGCCTTCTAAGCACTCCCTCTACACGCCAATCACGTGACGAGCGAAAGAACTCTGCGCCCCTGTTCCGCCACGCCTACGAGCAGGCCGCTGCAAGCGAATGGAACACCCTCTTGCACTGACAGCAGCAACCACAGCTCGACATCGAGGAGGAGGATGACGTCCTCCTCGAAACCGCAACCCCCGAGACCTACCCGGCCACCAGCCGGCACGACCTACCCCCACCCGTCCCTGATCCGTCTGGCCGACCACCGTGTCACCGTGGTCGAACTTCCCCTACGGGTGTGGGGACGACAGCCAGCCGCTGACCACGTTCAGAACGCCCCAGGGGCTACCCCCGCACCCTCAGGGCGATCCGCCGCCAAGAACACTGGGCCTCGCACCCTTTCCTCGGCCACTCCGGAAGGCCACCGCCACATCGCGCCGGTCGGCGGGTAGCCGATCTCGCACAGGATGCGATCCTCGGCCGCCCCGCAGTGGCGGCCATCCTCCAGGTCAGCCGAGGATCGCAGCGCTGCTACGCATTCGGAGGCGGAGGAGCGCGCTAGGCCATTTCTGACAGCATCCCTTTCTGGCAGATGCCGGTTGCCTTCGAGCTGAGCGGTGTTCGCCAGCGCCGTGCGTCGTAGCGGTTCGAAGGCATCAGGGAGCAGGCCGGTGGCGCGGCCGACGGCCGCAGCAGAGCATCCGAGCCGGTGCCACAGGAGCAGGCCGTCCACCTCCACGGGGCGGAGGCCCTCATACAGTTTTGTCGAGGTGTGTCACGATGCTCAGCAGCCACCGGAGGAAGCAGGCGCGCCCATGCCGATCTGGAGGGTGGCGGGTGCTCCGCAGCAACCGCCACCCGCGCCGGCTTCTGCCGCTTCCGGTTCGCCGAAGAGGCCCGCGCCACCGCAGACGCCTGTCTCGGGGAGGGTCAGCTCGACGCGCTCGGCAGCCTCACGGTCACCGGCGAGGGCGGCTGTGATGGAGCGGACCTGCTCGTAGCCGGTCATGGCGAGGAACGTCGGGGCGCGCCCGTAGGACTTCATGCCGACCAGGTAGACATCCCTCTCCGGGTGGGCCAGCTCGTTCACGCCGTGCGGGTAGACCGTGCCGCAGGAGTGGACGTTCGGGTCAATGAGGGGCGCGAGGGCCACGGGGGCCTGGAGTCGCTCGTCGAGGCCGAGACGTAGTTCGGAGAGGTACGACAGGTCAGGGCGAAGGCCGGTCAGGACGATGACCTCGTCGACCGGGTCGAGGCGGCGGCCGTCGTCGCCGACGAGGACCAGACGATCGCCGATCCGCTCGATCGCCTCCGTACGGAAGCCGGTGACGGCTGATGCGCGGCCCTGCTCGACCGCCGCCTTGGCACGCAGGCCGAGGGTGCCGCGGGCGGGGAGCTGGTCGGCCTCGCCGCCACCGAAGGTGGAGCCGGTGATGCCCCGGCGCAGGATCCAGAGAGCGCGGGTACCGGGCTCTTCCTCAGCCAGGTCTGCGAGGTAGGCGAGGGCTGTGAAGGCGGAAGCTCCGGAACCGACGACCGCGGTGCGCTTGCCCGCGTACCGGGCGCGTACGGCCGGGTCCTTGAGGTCGGGGACGCGGTAGGAGATGCGGTCCCCGGCGGCTTTCTCGCCCAGCGCGGGCAAGCCGTTTCCGCCGAGCGGGCTCGGGGTCGACCAGGTGCCCGAGGCATCGATCACGGCGCGGGCGAGAATCCGCTCCTCGTGCCCGTCCGCGGCCAGGACATGGATGGTGAAGGGCTGCTCGGCACGGTCGGCGTCGACGACCCGGTCCCGGCCGAGGCGGGAGACGCCGGTGACGGTCGCGCCGTAGCGGACCGCCCCGCCGAGGGCGTCGGCGAGCGGCTGGAGATACCGCTCGGCCCAGTCGCCACCAGTCGGATACGTCGCCGCGTCCGGCTTCCCCCAGCCCGTGGGCGCGAGCAGTTTCTCGGCGGCCGGGTCCACGAGCTCGGCCCACGTGGAGAACAGTCGCACGTGTGACCACTCGCGCACCGCGCTTCCGGCGACGGGGCCGGCCTCAAGGACGAGCGGTTCGATGCCGCGTTCGACGAGATGGGCCGCCGCCGCTAGACCGATGGGGCCCGCTCCGATGACGACGACGGGCAGCTCTGTGGTGGTGGGCGCGTTCACGGCGACTCCCTCTGTTTCGACATCCGTCGATAGCTTGCATGACCAGCATGGCGTCTGCTTCGATACTCGTCAATATAGATATAAGTAGAAGCAGGGGGAGCGTCATGGACGTGGAATCGGTGGATGCAGCCGTCATCGGGGGCGGGCAGTCCAGCCTCGCCGCCGCCTACGCCCTTCGTCGGCGGGGGCCTGCCCCAGTGGTCCTGGAGGCATCGGACGAGCCGGGCGGGTCGTGGCCGCGCTACTACGAAAGCCTCACCCTCTTCTCGCCGGCGCGATACAGCTCCCTGCCGGGTCTGCCTTTCGGCGGGGGCAGCGACTGGTATCCGCACCGTGACGAGGTCGTCGACTACTTGCGGCGGTACGCCGAGCGGCTCGACGTCGACATTCGTACGCGGTCCCGGGTGTGGGACGTCCGCGCTGACGGTCGCGGCTTCGTGCTGAGTCTTGAGAACGGTGACACGCTGGCCGCACACCGCCTGGTCGCGGCAACCGGTCACTTCGGCAACCCCCACCGGCCGCGGCTGCCCGGACTGGAATCCTTCACCGGCCAGGTGCTGCATGCTTCGGAGCACCAAAGGCCCGAGCCCTTCGCCGGGCAACGCGTCATCGTCGTGGGCGCGGGGAACTCCGCCGTACAAATCGGCGCCGAGCTCGCCGCCCGCGCGCGTCACCCTGGCCAGCCGGGCCCCTGTGAAGCTCACATGCCAATGGCCTTCGGGCCGCGACTTGCACTGGTGGCTCACACGCACGGGGCTCGACACCGCGCCGATCGGCCGATTCCTTCACACGCCGCCAACTCAGCTCGTCATCGACGACGGCCGCTACCGCGCAGCGCTCGCAGCCCAAGACCCCAACCGCCGACCGCTCTTCACCAGCGTCGAGGGAGACCGCGTGAGCTGGGCAGACGGAACACGGGAGCGTATGGACGCGATCATCCTGGCCACCGGCTACCGCCCCGACCTCTGCTATCTGGAATCCCTCGGGGCCCTGGACGCGACCGGGCGTCCGCGCCATCGCGACGGCATGGCCATCGGCCGGCCAGGGCTGGGATTCGTGGGAGTGGAGTGGCAGCACAGTCTGTCCTCCGCTTCGATACGTGGCGTGGGACGGGATGCCCAGCACCTCGCCCGCCGTTTCGCTTCCCTCCACTGATTCGACATGTGTCAATCTGGACGCATGTCGAACGCGAACGTGCTGCCGCTCCTCGAACCGGACGTCGAGCCTTGCTGCCCGCCGCTGAACGAGCGTCCGCTGACGGCGGAGGAGGCAGTCCGTACCGCCGCGATGTTCAAGGCGCTGGGCGACCCGGTCCGGCTGCGGTTGTTCTCCGCCGTCGCCTCCCACGAGGGCGGAGAAGCATGCGTCTGCGACATCTCGGACGTCGGCGTGTCGCAGCCGACCGTCTCCCACCACCTGAAGAAGCTCAAGGAGGCGGGTCTGCTGACCTCCGAACGCCGCGGCACGTGGGTCTTCTACCGGGTCGAGCCATCCGTCATTGCGGCGATGGGCCGCATGCTCACCAGCAAGGAGTGACGCCGACGGTCACCGCCGGGAGCCCTTGCTGCTCTGCGTGTCCTTCACGACGCGGCAGGCGAAGCATTTGAACGCCTGCTGCCCGGAGAGGTTGTCGTAGTGACCGTCATCCGGAAGGACATTGGCCGGCTCGTAGCGCGGGGCGCCGTAGAGGTCGCCGACACGCTGTGCGGGGCCGAAGGTGTTCGGGACGAAGATGGTGTCCTCGCGAATGCCCTCCCACAGCAGAGCCGTGCCGGTTACGGAGCCGCGCGGGCTCTCCACGCGGACCGGGTCGCCGTCGGCGATGCCGTTCGCGCGGGCGGTGCGGGGATGGATCTGGATCAGGCGGATGCCGTTGAGCTGCTTGCCGGTCCTGGTCCAGTGCGTGACCTCGGCGAAGTGGACCACGCTAGGGCGGCCGGTCATGCCCATCAGGGGGTAGGCGCCGTGCGGTGAGCGGCCCTGGCGGGGGCCGATGCTCACGGCATGGGTGAGCGCCTGCGGGTTGATCGGGTTGACGACGAAGTCGGACTTGTAGCGCAGGGTCGGGTGGCTTCCCGTGACCTCCGGATGCGTGTAGAAGACGGGTAGCGCACCGTGACCGGTCGGGGCGAGCTTGGCTTCCAACTCGGGAGTGAAGATCTCCACCTTGCCGGATGGGGTCAGAAAGCGCTTTCCCCCATGCTTGGCGTCGAGCGCTTCGACGGCCTCGTACCAGGAGGGGTGGTCCAGGTAGAGCGTGCTCACGCCGGGGTGATCAGTGCTGGGACAGGGCCATTGCAGCGGCTCGGCACGGTGGCGCATCCGCTGCTCGGTCATGCCCGCCATGCCCGGGGTGTGCTTGACGAACTCCGCCCACAGGTTTCGGTAGTCCGTCCACTTCTCCGGGAACGCCTCGCGCCACTCGGAGTCGGGGCGCTTGGTGTCGAGGCGGGCGAGCGCGTGGGCGAGACCGATCCAGATCTCCGGGTCGGGGCGGGATTCACCGACCCGCGGCACGACCTGGTCCTGCCAGCGAATGGCACGGTCGTCGCGCCGCATGTAGACGCCTTCCATTTCCAGACCGCTGCACACGGGAAGGATGATGTCGGCGTAGTAGGCGGGCTCCTCCATGAAGAGGCCGGTGTAGACGAAGAATTCGAGCTGCTCGAAGGCTTCGCGCACGCGGAGGGTGTTGGCGGAGGAGACCAGCGGATTGCCCTGGGCGATGATGGCGCGCAGCCGGTAGGGGCGGCCGGTGAGGATGGACTCGGCGAAGTAGTCCGGGCCGACGGGCAGCGCCTGGGTGCGGTCCGAGGTCCGGGCACGCAGAGGCGGCAGGTGGAGGTCGCCGGGCCAGGTGTTGTGCATGAAGTTGCAGCCGCCGCCGGGCACGCCGATGTTGCCGGTGACGGCGGCGAGGAAGGTCAGCGCGCGGTAGGTGTCGAAGGCACCGAGCTGGTGGGAGATGCCGGCGTTGCAGTAGATCGCGGCGGGCTTCGCGGCCGCGTACTCCTCGGCGATCGCCGTGATGGTCTTCTCGGGTACGCCGGTGACCTTGGCCGCCCAGGCGGCGGTGTACCGGTGGCTGATCAGGTGGTCACGCAGCTCGTCGAAGCCGAGGACCCAGCGGTCGACGAACTCCTGGTCGTGGCGGCCGGTGGTGATGATGTGGTGCAGCATGCCGAGCACGAGGGCGTAGTCGGTGTGCGGCTTGGGGGCCACCCAGCGGTCGGCCTGAGCGCCGGTCGGGGTGAGCCGGGGGTCGACGACGGTGAGCTTCGCGCCGGTTTTCGCGCGCTCGCGCAGCAGGTGCTCGTACGTCACCGGATGGGTCTCGGCCTGGTTCGTGCCCAGGAGGAGCAGGTAGCGGGCCGAGCCCAGGTCCTCCTTGCCCGTGGCGGCGTCAGTGCCGTAGCCGTTGGTGAAGTTGCCGAGTCCGAACGTCGCGGTGAGGGCGTTGGCGCCGGCGTCGTTGCAGACCGGGCCGACATCGGTGTTGTTGGGGCTGCCGAGCATGGCGAAGAGGCGGGCGACGAGCGACCCGGTGCCGCGCAGCATGCGGCCCGTGGTGCGGTTGGCGATCGTATGGGCTTGGCCGGCGTCGCGCAGTTCGAGGAGCTTGCGGGCGATCGTCTCCAGGGCCTCGTCCCAGCTGACGGGCTCGAAGCGGGAGTCCGGGGACCCCTTCTTGCCCGCGACGCGGCGTAGCGGCGTGGTCAGTCGCTGGTCGTTGTAGACCAGCTCGGGCATCATCTCGGCCTTGACGCACAGGCCGCCGGCCTGAACCGGGTCGTTGGCCTCGCCTCGTACGCCGATGACGCGGTCGGCCTTGAGGTCCACGCGCAGGCGGCAGTTGGAGTTGCAGAACTGGCAGGCGGTGGTCACGGTCCGGTCCGGGCTCAGTGCGGCGGACTGCTCGGTGAAGTCGGGCCGGGACGTCGACGAGGTGTGGCTCGCCGCGGCGGCCTGGCTCGCGCTCGTCGCGCTGACGACGGGCAGGCTCATACCGACTCCCCCGATGACCGCGGAGTGCACGAAGCCACGTCGGGACACACCTCGATCGTCACTGCTCACCTGGTTACTCCCCGCACCTCTGCCGGCTTCTGCGCACGGCGACTGCTCAAGAGTCTGGCCGGAGTGGCAGAGCATCAGGAAGAGGAGACCGGTGGCATGATCCGCGCCTGGCACCGTCCTGCCTGGGCGGGGAAACAGGCCGCAGCTCATTCAGGAGCTGCTCGGCGCAGTCACGGCGGTTTCAGTGCGGCGATGCGGGGGCGCGTCCAGCGACCAGGCACCGGCGTCGACGACGAGGGGGCATCCCGGTCGGTGTGACTTCGGCTGCGATGTCCAGTCGTGCCACCTCCACGTCTCCGGAGGAGAGGGTGGTGGTGACGGCTGAGGCCAGCACGGCCAGGACTACGGCGACGATCGCCCGTGTCAGTCAGGCCGGCTTCTGCACCCCTGTGTAGTTCAACCGCATGCGCCTGCTCGGGTCAGGCGTAGGCCCCCATTGACGCGCAGGAGGCGGTCTTGCCGACCACGGACGCCCACCTCCGGCGAGGTAGCCCCAGGAATCACCCAGCCGCTCGCGTCCGCAGACGTAGGTGCCGCCCGGAGCCGGATGGCGGGCAGCCAGCCGGGCCGACGAGGTCGCGTCGCGATGGGCCACCACCGTCGCCAGCACCAGACCGAGGAGCAGCCCCGAGCCCGCGTCGGCAGCGGGCCCGAAGGCGGCGAACACCCCCGCGCCGATCAACGATCCGAGGCCGATCACCAGGTGTCGGACACCCCGAGCCGCCGCTGCGATCGCGGAGCGCCGGCAGCGGCCATAGCCGGCTTGGGCATCGCCAACTCCTTGCTGGACGCCGTCGGGCGCCCGCTGGCCTGAACCGTTACCGGGTCTGGGCGGCGATCTCGCGGGCCGCCTCCCGGGCGGGGCGGCCCACCCCGATGAGGGTGGCGGAGGCCGGACCGGTCCAGTCGCCGTAGCCGAGGAGGTGGAGGCGGGGCTCGGCGAGGACGCGGGTGCCGGCGGTGGGGATGTGGCCGCGCGGCCCCCTCAGGCCGAGGGGCGCGAGGTGGGAGAGGGCGGGTCGGAAGCCGGTGCACCAGATGATGGTGTCGGCTTCAGCGGTCACGCCGTCAGCCCACACGACGCCCGTCGGTGTGAGGCGGTCGAACATCGGTGACGCCTTGAGACGTCCGGCATCGCGCGCTTCCCGTACGGGCGGTACGGCGACGATGTCGCCGAGCGAGGAGACGCCGCCGGTGTCGACGCGGCCTTCGTCGAGCGCCCGACGGCGCGCGGTGGCGGCTTCGAAGAGGGCGCGGCCGTCGATGTCGTCGGGCAGGAACCGCGGTTCGCGCGGAGTGACCCAGATGAGATCGGTGTCGTGCGCGAGGTCTGCGGCGATCTGGGCTCCGGAGTTGCCGCCACCGACCACGATCACGCGCGAGTCGGTGAAGTCCTGCGGCCTGCGGTACTCCACGGTGTGGAGCTGGGCACCGCGGAACTGGGCGCGGCCGGGTATCGCGGGCAGGAAGGGCCGCCCCCAGGTACCGGTCGCGCTGATCACGGCGCGGGCATGCCACGTGCCGGAATCGGTCTCGACGCGCAGGAGGGCACCGTCGCGGTGAACGCCCTCGACACGGACGGGGCGCTCGATCGGCAACTCGTACCGCGTTTCGTAGTCGGCCAGGTAGTCGACGACGTGCTGCGCGTCCGGGTATGTCGCCCCGGGCTGCGGCGGCATGAGGCGGCCGGGCAGCGAGGAGTACGCCGCCGGTGAGAACAGACGCAGGGAGTCCCAGGCATGGCGCCATGCGCCGCCGGCCACGGCCTGGGCGTCCAGGACGACGAAGTCCAGAGCGAGGCGGCGCAGGTGGTAACCGGCGGCGAGCCCTGCCTGGCCGCCGCCGATCACCACCACATCCACATGCGGTGTCACTGGGCCACCGCGAACTTCTTGCGCCAGGCCAGCGACACGTACACCAACGCCACCAGGACCGGGACCTCGATCAGCGGGCCGACGACTCCCGAAAGGGCCTGGCCGGAGGTCACGCCGAAGGTGGCGATGGCGACCGCGATGGCCAGCTCGAAGTTGTTGCCGGCGGCGGTGAAGGCGAGGGTCGCGGTGCGGTCGTAGGCGAGACCGATCGCCTTGCCGAGAGCGAAGGTGCCGAACCACATCACCGCGAAGTACACCAGCAGCGGGAGCGCGATCCGGGCCACATCCAGCGGCTGGGAAGTGATCGTCTTCCCCTGGAGGGCGAAGAGGATGACGATCGTGAAGAGCAGGCCGTACAGCGCCCACGGCCCGATCTTCGGCAGGAAGCCGGACTCGTACGCCTCGCGGCCGAGCTTCTTCTCGCCGACCCGCCGGGTCAAGAAGCCCGCGAGGAGCGGCACGCCGAGGAAGATGACGACGTTGAGCGCAATCTTCCACATGGAGATGTCGAGGTGCTCACCGTTGCCGAGGCCGAGCCAGCCCGGGAGCAGGTCGAGGTAGAACCAGCCGAGCAGGCCGAAGGCGAGGACCTGGAAGACGGAGTTCAGCGCCACCAGCACGGCGGCGGCTTCGCGGTCGCCGCAGGCCAGGTCGTTCCAGATGATCACCATGGCGATGCAGCGGGCGAGACCCACGATGATCAGGCCGGTACGGTACTCGGGCAGGTCCGGCAGGAAGATCCACGCCAGCGCGAACATCACGGCCGGACCCAGAACCCAGTTGATCACGAGTGACGAGACCATGAGCTTCCGGTCGCCGGTGACGGCGTCGAGCCTGTCGTAGCGGACCTTCGCCAGGACCGGGTACATCATGATCAGCAGACCGACGGCGATCGGCAGCGAGATGCCGCCGATCTCGACCTTCGCGAGGGCGTCGTTCAGGCCGGGGATCACACGGCCGAGACCGAGGCCGAAGGCCATCGCGATGAGGATCCATACGGCGAGAAAACGGTCGAGCGTGGAGAGCTTGGCAACGACGGATGCTTCCTCGGTGGTCGCGGGTGCTTCAGTACGGGTCACGGACAGGCCCTCTTGTTGTCAGCGGCGGTACGAGCGGTGGCGGCCAGCTCGGCGAACCGGTCAGCGAGTTGTGCGATGACGTCGGGGCGCAGCTTGTAGTACGTGAAGCGGCCGCACGGCTCGGTCTCCACGACCCCGGCCTCACGCAGCACTCTCAGGTGGTTGGAGAGGTTCGTCTGGCGGGCGCCGGTCTCCTCCACGAGGTGGGTGGTGCAGAGGGTCTCGCGGGCGAGCAGGGTCACGATCCGGAGCCTGAGAGGGTCGGCCAGAACCCGGATCAGTTCAGTGTCGACTGACGTCATCATGGACTGATACTCTCACATCAGCGGTGACTGACACCACCGGATCCTGATGTGAATCGGGTCCGGCCCCAGCCTGACCAAGAGAGACCTCGATGTCCGACAAGCCCTCCGTGCTGTTTGTCTGTGTTCACAACGCCGGCCGCTCCCAGATGGCCGCCGCGTGGCTGAGCCACCTGGCCGGAGACCGTGTCGAGGTCCGCTCGGCCGGCTCCGCCCCCGCCGACCGGGTCAACCCGGCGGCCGTCGAGGCGATGCGCGAAGTGGGCATCGACATGTCGGCCGGGATCCCGAAGGTCCTCACCGTCGACGCGGTCAAGGCATCCGACGTCTGCATCACCATGGGCTGCGGCGACGCATGCCCGGTCTTCCCCGGCAAGCGCTACCTGGACTGGAAGCTGGACGACCCGGCCGGCCAGGGCGTCGAAGCCGTACGCCCCATCCGCGACGAGATCAAGAAGCTCGTCGAAGGACTCATCGAAGAGATCGCCCCGGAGGCTGCGAAGTGACCGTCGAGTCGGAGATCCGCAATGTCATAGTCGTCGGTTCCGGCCCCGCCGGGTACACCGCGGCGCTCTACACGGCCCGCGCCTCGCTGAAGCCGCTCGTCTTCGAGGGCTCGGTGACCGCCGGTGGCGCGCTGATCCAGACGACAGAGGTCGAGAACTTCCCCGGCTTCCGCGACGGCATCATGGGCCCCGAGCTCATGGACAACATGCGCGCCCAGGCTGAGCGATTCGGCGCCGAGCTCGTCCCCGACGACGTCGTGGCCGTCGATCTGAGCCAAGGCATCAAGACCGTCACCGACACCGCCGGCACCGTCCACCGCGCCAAGGCCGTGATCATCGCGACCGGCTCGCAGCACCGCAAGCTGGGCCTGCTCCACGAGGACGAGCTGTCCGGGCGCGGTGTGTCGTACTGCGCGACGTGCGACGGGTTCTTCTTCCGCGGGCACGACATCGTCGTGGTCGGCGGCGGCGACACCGCCATGGAGGAAGCGACCTTCCTCTCCCGCTTCGCCAAGTCCGTCACCATCGTCCACCGCCGTGACACCCTGCGCGCCTCCAAGGCCATGCAGGAACGCGCCTTCGCCGACCCGAAGGTCTCCTTCGCCTGGAACAGCGAGGTCGCCGAACTCCACGCCAAGGACGGCAAGCTCGCCGGCCTCGCCCTGTGCGACACCGTGACCGGCGAGACCTCCGAACTGGCCGCGACCGGCCTCTTCGTCGCCATCGGCCACGACCCGCGCAGCGAACTCGTCAAGGGCCAGCTCGGGCTGGACGACGACGGCTACCTGAAGGTCGCCTCGCCCTCCACGCGGACGAACGTCCCCGGCGTGTTCGGCGCGGGCGATGTCGTCGACCACACCTACCGCCAGGCCATCACCGCCGCCGGTTCCGGCTGCGCGGCCGCTCTGGACGCCGAGCGCTACCTCGCCGCGCTCGCCGACGGCGTGACCCGCTGAGGAGGAGACCACCGCGGCCCCGAAGAGCGTGACCGGCGACTTCTTCGAGGGCGTCGTCCTCAAGAGCGACGGGCCCGTACTGGCGGACTTCTGGGCCGCCTGGTGCGGCCCAGAAGTCCGCCAGATCGCGCCATCGTTGGAGGCCATCGCCGCCGAGCACGGCGGCCGCATCACGGTTGTGAAGCTGAACATCGACGAGAACCCGGATACGGCCGCCGAGTACGGCGTCATGTCCGTCCCGGCGTTGAACGTCTACGGGAAAGGAGAGGTCACCAAGACCACCGCGGGTGCCAAACCGAAGGCCACGATCGAGCTCGAACTCGAGCCCTTCCTCGGCGCGTAGCCGCTCGGCCGCCGTCGAGTTGAACACCAGCTGAACACGATGCGAACGTTCGCGACAGGTGGGAGGTTTGCGCCAGACCCGGCCCTTCCACCTGCCGTGAGTTCTTAGGGTGGGATGCATGTCTTCTGCACCTGTCCCCGGGCCCCGGCTGGAGCTTCCGCTGATCGAGGGGGAGGACCCCACCTGCGGGCCACCGCTCGGCGTGGACCCCATGCCCCGTGACGAGGCCGAGCAGATGGCGCGCGCACTCAAGGCCATCGCTGATCCGACCCGGCTTCAGATGTTGAGCATGCTCCTGGCCGCTCCCGACGGCGAGGCGTGCGTATGCGATCTGACCGCTCCGCTCGCCCAGCGGCAGCCCACGATCAGTTATCACCTCAAGGTCCTCACCGACGCCGGGATCGTCACGCGAAGCAAGCGCGGCGCCTGGGTGTGGTACTCGGTGCGGAGCGATCGCGCCGAACTGCTCACCTCCTTGCTCCACGCACGGGTACAAGCAGCTGCGTAACGCAGAAAGCGCCGGTCCCCGGTCCACCGTGGTTGCGACACGGCGGACCGGGGACCGGTCTTCCAGGTACGGACTCAGGACACGCTGGGCGGGGATCCGGCAGCCGGCCTGGTTGCGACAGGCCGGAGGAACGTCACCGCCTCCGCGGCACTCAGCCGGCGGCGAGGGCAACCGTCTCCGGGTGCTCGATCCGTACCGTGGTGTCGCAGAGCCGCGCCACCTGGGCCGGGTCGTGCGAGACCAGCAGGACCGTGCGGCGGCCTCGCAGCGCCGCCACCGACTCCTCGACCGTGTCCCGGCTCCGTTCGTCCAGGGCACTCGTCGGTTCGTCGAGGAGCAGCGCGGCCGGTTCCAGGGCCAGCGACCGTGCCAGGCACAGCCGCTGTCGCTGTCCCGCGGACAGGTCCAGCGCCGGGGAGACGAGGCGGTTCTTGACCTCGTTCCACAACCCGGCTTCCTTCAGGGCCTGTTCCACCCGATCCCGCATCTCCTGCTTCGATGCCCGTACCAGGTGACGGAGGCCGAAGAGCGCGTTGTCCAGGATGCTGCCGCCGAAGACGACGGGGGTCTGCGGCACCAGGACAACCGTGCTGCGCAGCGCGAAGTCGCCCTTGCCGTACCGGACCTCCCGCCCGAGGATCTCCAGGTGACCGTCCCGCCTCAGCCCGTGGGGCAGCAGGTCGACCAGGGCCCGCAGCACCGTGGACTTACCGGCGCCGGAGGGACCGCACAGGCCGGTGGTCGAGCCGTGTTCGATCTCGAAGGTGACCGGGCCCACCAGCGTCCTGTCGCCGGCGAGGATCCGCAGGTCGCGTACGGCTATCACGTTGTCCATCGGCGTGCTCCTTCGAAGCGGTTGCGCAGCACCACGGCCAGGATGAGAAGGGCTGCGGTGATCAGGACCAGGACCAGTGCGCTGCCCCATGACTGGGCCACCGCCGCCGGATCACCCGAGTCCTGGGACAGGGCGAAGATGTGCGTGGGAAGGGCCTGCACCGGCGAGTCGACGACGCCGGACGGCAGGGCCGGTGCCCCGAAGAACACCGTGGCGGTGAAGATCAGGGGTGCCGTCTCGCCCGCCGCGCGGGCCAGGCCGAGCAGCAGGCCGGTGAGGGTGGCGGGCCAGGTGTAGGGCAGGACCACCGATCGGATGTACTGCGTCCGGGACAGGCCCAAGGCCATGGCTGCTTCAGTGAGTTCCGGTGGCATGCTCCGGATCCGCCCCGCCGTAGTCATGGCGATCACCGGCACGACCACCGGCACCAGCACGATCGCACCGGCCAGCCAGGACCGTCCCCAGCCCATCGTGCTGCAGAAGATCACATATCCCGCCAGGCCCAGCAGAATGGTCGGCGTACCGCCGACGACCATGGTGAGGGTCTCCAGGAGACGCGCCACTCGTGGTGAGGCGTGCACACCGATCAGGATGCCCGCCCCGTAGCCCAGCGGCAGGGCGATCAGTGCCGTGGTGACCATGATCAGCAGAGTGCCGAGGATCTGGTCGCTCACGCCGCCGCCGGCCGCGCCCGTCGCGGAGGTGAACCAGAAGGACGGGTCCAGGGCGGTGCTTCCCCGGCCCACGAGGACTGCGAGCATGCCGACCAGGAGCACGCCCGGCAGGGCCAGGGCGCTCATATGGAGCACGGTGGCCATCCGGTCGCGGGGCATGCGCAGTCGAGCGGCCGCGGGCTGGTGGCCCTTCAGGCCGCGGGTCGCGCCGCTGGCTCGCCGCGCGGTGCCGCGTATGCCCCAGACGGTGGCCGCGGCGACCAGCGTGAGCAGGATGACGCCCAGGCCGCAGAGGGCGGCCCAGTGGGCACCGGAGGTCCCGGTCAGCGTCGGCTCGGGTCCGGCCAGCTTGGTGGTGAGGGTCTGACCGGGGTGGAACAAGGAGTCGAGGAACTCACTGAACGAGCCGGGGAGCCGGCCGTCGGCCCGCCCTACGACGAGGAAGACGGCGATCGCCTCGCCGAGGGCCCGGGCCAGGCCGAGCAGGACGCCGGCCCGCATGCCCGACCGGGCCTGCGGAAGGACGGCGGAGCGGACGACCTCCCGGCGGGTGAGGCCCAGGGCATAGGCGGCCTCCCGGTACCGGTGGGGAACGGCCGTCAGGGCGTCCACACTCACCGCCACGATCGTCGGCATGATCATCACGGCGAGGACGATGCCTGCGGCGAGGAGGCTGTCACCGCCCGGTACGCCGCCCAGGGTGGCCACGAACGGGCGGACGACCATGACGCCGATCAGGCCGTAGACGATGGAGGGGACTGCGGCGAGGAGTTCGACCAGCAGGCGCAGCGGCCGGGCCAGTCGCGGCGGCAGGTACTCCGACAGGGTGACGGCCGCCGCCCAGCCGACCGGCACGGCCAGCGCCAGGGCGAGCACGCACACGACCGCCGAGCCGAAGATCATGGCCAGGGAGCCGAAGGCGGCGTGGGTCGGGCTCCACTGCGCGGAGGTGAACAGGGAAAGCCAGTCCACCTCACCGCTCGCGACGCCGGTCGCCAGATACCCGGCCAGGACCAGCAGGACCAGACCGATCGCGGACATGCCGGTGGCCGTCCAGCCGCGGACCCATCTCGCCCGCAGGGGGCGGGACGTGGTCTCCGTCGCGAAAGGCGCGTCCGTACCGGCGCGGCGACTGTCCCCCTCGGACTTCGGCGCCTCTGGTGGGCGGTCCAGAGTGATGCTCACGGGTCACATACCCATCTGCTTGCGGGTCAGGTAACCGTGCTCGGTGAGCAGGGCCTGCCCCTTGGACGAGAGGATGTAGTCGATGTACTCCTTGGCGGTACCGGTCGGCTTCCCGTCGGTGATCATGAAGAGGGGCCGGGTCATCGGGTACGTGCCGGCGGCGACGTTCTGAGGCGTCGGGGCGATGCCGTCGATGGTCACGGCCACCAGGTCGTCGTGGCCCTCGATGAAGCCGGTGGACAGCGGGGCGATGGAGCCGGGGGTCGACTTCAGCTTGTTGCGGGTCTCGAGGTTGCCGCCGACGACGGCGTAGTTGCCCGACTGCGGTGGCGCCGGGGCCTTGCCCCCCTTGCCGTAGAGGAACTTGTCGAGCACCTCACGGGTGCCTCGGCCGGGCTCCTTGTCGTAGACGAAGACCGCGAGGTCCGGTCCGCCGACTTCCTTCCAGTTTTTGATCTTCCCTTCGAACAGGCCCTTCACCTGGTCCTTGGTGAGGTTGTCGACGCCGGCGTCGGCGACCTTCCTGGTGATGATCACGCCGACCGCGTCGGCACCGATCTGCGTGGGGACGAATTCGGTGTCGGGGTGGGCTTTGCGGTCGTCGTCCGACAGGGGCTTCGAGCTCAGCGCGATCTCGATCTGGCCGGATCCGAGCTGGGAGATACCGCCGGCCGAGCCGCCCTGGGTGGCGACGGTGATGTCCAGCCCCTTGGCCTTCAGGGCCTCGGCGGCGTCCGCGGCCACCGGGGCCACGGTGGTGGAACCGCTGGCCTGCAGCGCGCCCGTGGCGGCCTCGGCGCCGGCGCAGCCGGTGAGCACCGCGGTGAGCACCAGGGCGGTGGAGGCGAGATACGCGCGGCGGCGCCTGGGCCGGTCGGTGGCGTGGGTGTTCGAGGTGGGGATGAAAGACATGGCGGTGGCCTTCTCTGGAGGTGGCTGATGCTGGGCGGTTCCAGTGCTGGTGACTGCACTCGGCACCCGAGCGGCGAGCACGGCGGCTTGCGCGGCCATGGGGCTCAAAGGCCCCTCGCGCTCCACGACCGCCGTGCTCGCGGCGTTGTCGGTGAGGCAGTTCAGACGAGGGCGGACAGGGCCGCGGCTCGGGGGACGCCGGCATGTTGCAGGACCGCGTCGGTGTACGCCTCGATGAGGGGGTGGACCGCCCCGGGCTCCGAGGACAACTCGGGCTGGAAGAGCGTTCCGATGAAGAAGGGATGGTCGGCCAGTTCGATGGCGCGCGGCGCCCCTTCGCTGTCCCAGCCGCTGACGACCAGGTCGCTGCGCTCGATGGTCTCGGCGAAGTCCGGGTTCAGACCGTACTGGCAGTGGAAGGTCTCGGTGGCCTGCTCGGCACCGGCGTAGACACCGGACAGCCGGGATCCGTCACCCAGGTGGAGCGACGCCTGCTGGCCCTTGAGGCAGCACACCAGCGGGATGATCACCGGGGTCGGCGTGTCCGGGTCGTACTGAACGTCGTCCGCTCCCGTGATGCCGAGGACATTGCGCATGTACTCGATCAGCGCGTGCTGGAAGCCACCGCAGGTGCCGAGGTAGGGGATGCCGGTCTCGCGGGCCAGTTTGATCGCCGTGAGAACACCGTCCTTGGAAGCGTACGGAGAGCCCGGGATGACCCAGATCCCGTCGTAGCCGGCGAGGTCGGCGGGGCTGGTGACGTTCTGGCTCGCGACCCACTCCACCTGCACCGGAAGGTGGGGTGCGATGGCCTCCAGCCGGGGGTGCGCAGGGGTGTGGTCGTTGCGGTTGCCGACCAGGGCGACCCGGGGTCGGGCCTGCGCGATGCCGGTCATACGGTCTCCTTGTTGGTGGGGTCGGTACAGGCGAGCCAGACGTCGCCCTGCGGGGCGAGCTGGACGGTCAGACCCGCGCCCTCCTCGCCCGCCGTGCTGATGGCCCCGGAGAGGAACAGCGGGGTGGCGTCGTCGCCGAACACGGCGGCGGGGCGGAAGGACTGCGGCTGGTCGGTGGGGTTGTGGATGTACAGGAGCTGGGTGGTGCCGCCGCTGCGTTCGATGGCCCACAGGCCGTTGCCGAGCTCGACCTGGCGGACGGCCGCCTCAGGGGCGAGGGCGTCGGCGAAGCGTTCACCGTTGAGGGCGGGCAGCTGGGACAGCGGCGCGGACAGCAGCGGGGACGTGCTCATACGAGGGACCTCCCGGTCATGGCGGGACCGGCCGGGCGGCCCAGCAGGGACAGGACGGTGGGGGCGATGTCGGCGAGGGTCCCTCCGGTCGGCAGTTCCTCGGGGAGGACGGCGCCGGGGGCCGGGACGACGATCGCGGGCACGGGGTTGGTGGTGTGGCCGCCGTACGGGCGCGGGATGCCGTCCGGACCCGGCTTGGCCATGACCTCGGCGTTTCCGTGGTCGCCCACGAGCAGCACCCAGCGGCCGGCGGCCTGCGCGGCCACCCGGATGCGATCGACGGCCGCGTCGGTGAACTCCGTGGCCCGAACGGTGGCTTCGGCATGACCGGTGTGGCCGACGACGTCGATGTTGGCGAGGTTGGCGACGACCAGGTCGACGTCGGGGCGGGCGACGGCGTCCACGACGGCGTCGGTGACCTTGTCGAGGTTCATCTCGGGCCGGGCGACGTAGTCCGGCGGCACGTCGCCGGTGACGCGGATGTGCTCCTCGGTCGTACGGGGGCGGTCATCGCGGCCGTTGATGTAGTAGGTGACGTGCTCGAACTTCTCCTTCTCGGCGATGCGTACGGAGGTCAGACCGTGTCGTTCCAGTTCGTCGGCCAGTCCACCGGAGGCGTCTGCGCGCGGGACGAGGGGCGGGATCGGGGCACGGGTGTCGTAGACGGCGAGACTCAGGGCCGTGACGGCGCGGGGGCCGGCGGCCAGGTGGTCGAGAAGGCCGTCGGCGAGTTGCTGGATGCGGTCGCTGCGGAAGTTGGTGAACAGCACCGCGTCCCCATCGGCGATGGCCGCGCCACCCGTGACGACGGTCGGCTCGATCCACACGTCCCCACGCGGTGCGTCCACGACCGCCGCCTCGGCGCTCGCGGCGCGCGGGCCGGTGGCGTCCGCGATGGCCTCGGTCACCAGACGGGTCAGCTCCAGGTCCCCGCTCTTGTCGAGGGCGTAGCCCCGCCCCGAGACGGTGGCGATGCGGCCCGTACCGGCTTCGGCGGTGATGGCTTCGACGCGCCGGAGGTAGTCGGCCGCGGTGCCATCGGCGACGTCCCGGCCGTCGGTGATCGCGTGGATCCACACGCGGGATACGCGGTGGGCGGCGGCGATCGCGAGCAGTTCGCGCAGGTGCTCGACGTGGGCGTGGATCTGGCCGTCGGAAGCGAGCCCGATCAGGTGCAGGGCCTTGCCGTCGTCCGTAACGCGCCGCAGGGTCTCTGCGAGCAGCGGGTGTCCGCGTAGAGCGCCGTTGTCGATGGCGCGCTGGACGAGGAGGCTGTCGTACTCCAGGGGGCGGCCGGCTCCGATGACCATGTGGCCGATCTCGGAGTTGCCGACCGTACCGGGCAACAGCCCCACGGCCGCACCCGAGGCGTCGACGTACGCCGTGGGGAACTTGGCGGCGAGCGCGTCGAGGGTCGGGGTGTCGGCACGGGTGATGGCGTTGTCCGGGGAGGTCGGGGCGTGGCCCCAGCCGTCCAGGACGAGCAGCACTCCCGGCGCGGACGGGAGGGTCACGAGATCTCCCGCAGCGAGTCGACGGCCTGCCAGAAGGTCGGGAAGGACTTGGCGACGCAGCCCGGGTCGTTGATGACGACGCCCTCAGTGCGCAGGCCGGCGATCGCGAAGCACATTGCGATGCGGTGGTCGTCGTAGGTGTCGATGACGGCGCCGTGCGGCGTGCCGCCGTGGATGGTCATGGCGTCGTCGTACTCGTCGACCTGGATTCCCATCTTGCGCAGCTCGGTGGTGACGGCGGCGATGCGGTCGCACTCCTTGACGCGCAGGCTGGCGATGTTGGTGATGCGGGTCGGGCCCTCGGCGTACGCGGCGACGACCGCGAGCGTCGGGACGACGTCGGGCATGGCCTCCATGTCGACGTCGATGCCGTGCAGGTCGCCGCCCTTGAGGGTGATGGAGTCCTCGGTGACCTCGGCGTGCGCGCCCATGCGGGCCAGGACGTCGACGAGGCCGACGTCGCCCTGGTGGGAGCCCGTGCCGATGCCGGGGATGGTGACCCGTCCGCCGAGGATGGCGGCGGCGGCGAGGAAGTACGACATTCCGGAGGCGTCGGGCTCGACGGTGACCTGACCGCCCTTGAAGAACTGGCCGGCGGGGACGGTGAAGCGGGCGTAGCCGTCGCGCTCGACGCGGATGCCGGCGGCGGCCAGGGAGGCGAGGGTCATCTCGACGTACGGCTTGGAGACCAGGTCGTCTACGAGGTTGATCTCGGTGTCCTGCTCGGCCTTGACCGAGCTGATCAGGAGACTGGAGGTGAACTGGCTGCTGACCGCGCCACTGATCTCCGTACGGCCGCCGCGGAAGGTGCCACCGGTGACCTGGATCGGCGGGGAGCCGTTGCCGCGTACCGCGACGGCGTCGACGCCGAGGGGGCCGAGGGCGGCGAGCAGGTCGCCCATGGGACGCTCCTGCATGCGGGCGGTGCCGTTGATGGTGGTGGTGCCCTCGGCGAGGGCCGCCAGCGAGATCAGGAAGCGCAGCGGGGTGCCGGCGGCGCCGACGTAGACCTCCGCCTCCGGGGCCTTCATGGGCTTGCCGGTCGGTGTGACGTGGATGGTGCGCGTGTCGTGGTCGATCTCGGTGGTGACGTGACCGAACTGGGCGACGGCGTTGGCGAAGTAGACGGTGTCGTCGGAGATGAGGGCACCGCGGATCTCGGTGGGCTCGTCGGCGAGCGAGGCGATGGCGATCGCGCGGTTCGTGTAGCTCTTGGAGCCGAGGACGGCCACGTCGCTGTCGACGCCCGCGAGCGTCTCGACGGTGAGCCGCTCGGCGGACAGCCGGGGGTCCTGAAAAGCGGTCATGGGGGTGTCCTCCTGGAGGATGGGTACGGACGGCCGTCCGGGTCGGCGGCGTCGAGGAGTTGCCAGCCGCGCAGGGCGGGAGCTGCGAGGAGCGCACGCCGGCAGATGGCGGCCACCGTGTCGTGCGCGGCGGCGAGGGGTTTGGAACGGATGAAGAAGGTGATCTGTAAGCGCCCGTGGCCCGATTCCGAATAGATGTGTTCGAGGCAGTCGTCAGGTCGGGCGGATATCCAGAGGATGTCGGCCACAAGAGCCTCTTCGATGCGGCCGGTCGCTGTTTTGTCGGGTGCGGCGAATATCGCCTCGATCATGTGCATGGGGCGCGTCGACCGGTTCAGTCCCCGTCGCCCCGCTCGGGTTCACGGCTACGTCTGCCGGTTCCGCTGAGGGTTGCGACCAGCGGCATCGCCGCTCTGGGGTCGCTCGCGGAGTAGTCGGTGCGGGAGGTGAAGCCGGGCGCGGTCACGGTTCCGACGAGCATGGTGGCACGGCGAAGTGCAACAGGCATGGCTGTCCCCTGGATTGGATGGGTGAGATTTTCGAAAGACGGTCCCCGAAGCGAGTGGGCTTTCGCGTCGGCCTCGCTCTCCGGGGTGTTCCGCCTTGGCTTCACCAGTTTCCCGGCCTCGTCATGGGTGCGGAAGATCAATGGGGTGGCAGCTCCTTTGCGTGGCACCTGCCTGCCTGCGACGCGCACGCAGGCAGCAAGCTGCCACCTGCCCAGCACCTGAGAAGACCTTGCCGATCACGGCTCTGAGCTGGGAATATCGAGCACCACTGATACGGGAACCAAAAATCTCGCACTGTGAGACAGGGGGGAACTCGTGCTTGAGGTGCTGGGGATCGACGAGAGGACTGAGTCGGTCTACCGCCTGATGCTGCGCCAGCATGACCTGGGCGTCGCGGAGATCGCCGCAAAACTGACGTGTTCGGAGGGGGAAGTCAGGGAGTCACTGGACCATCTAGCTCAACTGCGACTGCTACGCACCTCCTTGCAGGAGCAGGGACGCGTAAGGGCCGTGAGTCCCGAAGTCGGCCTGCGGCTCCTCGTACGGGAGCGCGAAAGCGCGCTCCTGCGGGAACAGCAGCGACTGGCCGAAGGCCAGGCGGCCGTCATGCGCATGGTCGAGGAGTACGCGGACGGGGCGCATCGCGAGCGCCACGACGTGGAGTACCTGGTCGGCATCGACGCCATCCAGGGCCGGCTGGAGGAGCTGGCACACCGGTGTGAAAGCGAGTGCCTGTCGTTCATGCCGGGTGGCGCGCAGTCGGCAGCGAGTCTGGAGGCGAGCAAGCCCCTCGACCAGGACCTGATGGATCGCGGCGTACGCCTCCTGACTCTGTACTTGGACAGTGTCCGCAACGACCAGGCCACGCTCAACTACGCGCAGTGGCTCGCGGAGCGCGGCGGAGAGGTTCGTACCTCTCCCACGCTCCCCATCCGCATGGTGATGTTCGACCGTGAGGTGGTGCTGCTGCCCGTTGACCCGGACAACACCAAGAAGGGGGCCGCTCTGTTGCGCGGGCCGGGGATCATCACCGCTCTCGCCGCGCTGTTCGAACAGATCTGGGAGGCGGCCAGCCCGTTCGGGACGGACCGGGACCAAGAGCCGAACGACGCCGGCCTGACACCGCAGGAAGCTGAGATCCTGCGACTGCTGTTCCAGGGAAACACCGACGAGATCGTCGCCCGGAAACTGGGCATCGGCCTGCGCACGGTTCGGCGCACCATGTCAGACTTGATGAGCCGGCTGGAGGCACGCAGCCGCTTCGAGGCGGGGGCACGCGCCGCCCAGCGCGGCTGGCTCAGCTGATCACCGGACATGAATGGTGGTTCCCGGAGGGCGTCAGCGACTCGCTGACGCCCTCCGGGGCACCTTTGCCGGTCCGGCCAACAGCACCTCACGGCGCCGGCCTTCCGTGGCTATGCCTGATCACCAGTGTCGATGGTGCAGCGCCAGCGGGAGGCTTCCATCTCACGGATCAGGCTGACCGCCAGCATCAGCGCGATGATCGAGTTCGCCGGGGTGTACTGCCGTGGAGAGGCAGCGTGCGCCGTCGCGTGTCGCGAGTACGTCTCCGGGATCTGTCCGCCGTGGAAGTCGGCGAGAGCCGCTGGGATGGGTGCGAGAACGCACACGGCGCGAACCTTACCCATCAACGTGTCACCGCTGTACTGGGGCAGGTTGTCACGGAAGGTCCTGTAGTTGAAGACCGGGCCGTATCTCCTCGTGTGCTTGCGCAGCCCGGCGGAGTGACGAGCGATTCCCCGGATCAGGGTGTCCCAGACGGAAGCGGCCAGGGATTGGGCGGCGCTCCAGGAGCCGCTCTCCGCGACGTCCACACACTCCTGCAGAAGCTCTGCGCAGTAGGCCAGATCTTCCCGTTCCACCTCGTCAAGGCACTCACGGCACGACTGCAGGACAGTCGCCCGGTGGTCGAAGAGGACATCCCGGATCTCACCCTCCTCGGCGTCGAGCAGTTCCTGAACGACATCGGCCGGCGGGACCCACACCAGGGGCATCCCGGCCCTCATGACGTGGAGCATGTCCTCGATGCCGTCGACATCCCCCACTCCTGGCCAGTTGGAGGGGAGGAAGTCGAGTTCCAGGCGGTCCCAGACCCGACGCAGCATGGGAGCGAGACCCTGCTCAATGCCAGTTGCCCGCGCCCAGTTCAGTGCCGGCATGAGAACCGCGGTAGTGGGAGACGGAACTCCCCGCCCCGGAAGCCGCTCCAGCAGTTCTCCGATCGTGGGTCGCGTGATGGCCGCAAGTGGCCCGGACATGGCCGGATTGCGGCGGTTGTTCCGCATCACCTCTGCGACCAGGGTCTGGGCCGGAGGGTGAATCCTCAGCACGGTGGCCCGAGACCCGATCATCTGCGCCACCTGACCGGCCTCCGGCCTTCGCGTCCGCTTCCGCCGCAAGCGCCCTGCGGTGTCAGGAGTCCCTGCCGGGTCTTCGCTCATGAAGCCAGTATGACCATCGGCGGCCTCCTGCATAGATCGGTGATCGGCACTCGCACATCAGAAGCGCCCGTGGGGCCGGTACGGCACCGTGTTCGTGTCGTACCGGCCCCACGGGTCGTGTCCATGTCCGTGCCTGTGCCGGCTGATCAGCCGCAGCAACCGCCTTCCGGCTGGATCGGCTTGATCGGTTCGAGCTTGGAGCCGCCGCGGAAGACGGAAAGGAGCTTGCCCGTCACCGAGTTCTCGGCGGTCTCGGCGCCGAGTGCCTCGCGCCGCGCCTCACCGAAGGCGCTCTGGAGCTCGGCGGCCTTGGGGGCCACCTTGGCATCCGTGATCAGCAGAGCGGTGTGGACGGCACGGGGCTTGCAGCCGCGCAGCCGCTTGGCCTGGTCGGCACCCGGACCCAGCTCCAGCGCCTCCAGCTTCTCGTCGTACGCGTCCTTGAGCGGGCGGTCGAAGAGCAGCTCGAAGTAGAGCCCGCTGCGCTCGCCGATCGCGTCGTAGTCGAAGCCGGCCCACTTGATGAACAGTCGCTTCCCCTGACGGAAACCAACCGTGGAGCCGACGATCTCGCCCTCGTAGTACGCCAAGTACGCGCGCACGTCCGCGCCGCTCTCGATCATCGACGTCAGCAGGGCCTCGATCTGCTCGGTGCCCTCGCTGCCGTCGTACTTCTGGCGGTTGAGCCCGACCAGCTCGGCGATGCGGTTGGCGATCGGCAGCAGGTCGGCGCCGTCCTTTCGGACCAGCTGGGCCCCACTGGCCAGCGCCTTGGCGTGATCGTCCTGCAGCTTGCGGCGCTTGCGGGCCTTCATCGCGGCGAAGTGTGCCTCGTAGCTGTCGTGCTCCAGCGTGAGGACGTTGTCCTCGCCCCAGAAGGAGACGGTCGCGCCGTGCGCCTGGAGGGCCACGAGCAGCGCCTCGTTCGCCGGCAGGTCGGCGACCCAGGGGGCGACGATGCTGCGGATGCCGGCGGCGCGGGCAGCGGGGACGACCTGGTCGACCAGATCGGCGAGGAGCAGCGCGTTGTTCGTGGACCCGACCGCCTCGCTGCGGTAACCGATCGGCGAGCCGAGGAGCAGGGAGGGGAAGAACTTGTCCTCGCCGATGGCCTCGACGTCGGTCGTGGCGCTGCAGCAGGAGGTGGTGACAGAGCAGCAGGCGCTCTCACCGGTGGCCGATTCCCAGCCCAGGTATGTGCGCGGGTCGGTGTCGACGATCGACGGCGCGTCGAACACGAAGCCAGGCAGCAGCACGTTGTCCTCGCCGCTGCGGGCGACCGCGTGCCACGGCTTGGCGTCGGGCAGAGCCGTCTCGGTGCCCCGGAGCCACGCCGGGTGCAGGAAGGGCCAGGTTCCGCGGTCGGCGTTCACACCTTCGGCGGCGTCGGAGAGGGCGAGTCCGGTCCGGACGGTCACGTCGGTGCCCGTGGTGCCGCAGCAGCCGGTGGCCTTCACGATCTCCACCGTCTCCTGCTTCGTGTCACCGTCACCGCAGCAGCCACTGCTGCTGATCTCGACGATCGGCGGTTCCTCGGTGACGGTGCCGCAGCATCCGCCCGGCTCGACGGGCACGTCGACCGGCTCGTGCTTCACATCGATCTGAACGTCATCCGGCCGGGGGCCGCAGCACATCGTGGCCTGGGTTACCATTTCCGCTCCTCGGGAAAGAATTTCGGGTCGGTGGGGCCGGGCCCGCAACGGCCCGTTAAGCAAATAGGAGGGGCACTTCCGTCGGGGAGCCGCACCGGAAGCGATTATGCGGCGGCGAGAATCACGGCTTCTCCGCCGGACCGCTTATCGGGGATGGGGAGGAATTCAGCCGGGTCGTGCCGGTGGTGGGGGCTCAGTCCCAGCCCGCACCGTTGACCGCACCGGTCGGAGCCGTGTCCCAGCCGGCGCCGTTGGTCTCGGCGACCGGGGCGGCGTCCCAGCCCGCACCGGCAAGCACGTTGTCCCAACCCGCGCCGTCGACCTCGGCAGTCGGGCCGCTGTCCCAGCCAGCGCCGTCCGCGCTGCCCGCCTGCACGTTGTCCCAGCCCGCGCCGTTGATTCCGTCCTGGCCGGGCGCCACGGCGATGGCGGTGAGGGCGGACATTCCGAAGGCGAAGGCGGCAGCGACGGAAGCGATTCGGCGCGAAACAGACATGACTCTCTCCAAGTCGGAACAACGATTCAACAAGGAATTCGGGCAGCCGCTGGGAAGTTCTTTCCGGCTTTCCCGGCGGCGTGTGCCGCCCTGATGGATAAGAGTTTGCTCGGTACCTGGAGGCGGTGGAAGTGATTCCGGGTGGCAGCAACTGCGCGCGGCACCCACCTGCCTGGGACGGCAAGAAATGGCCGCCCTCCCGTCGCGCAGGACAGGCGCGTCGAGGGGCGGCCGAGGAGAGAAGGCGTCGCCGGAGAGAAGGAGCCGAGGAGCAGGTCCAGCGGGAGCTAGGCGAGCTGGGGGGCGTTGGGGTCCAGGGCGTCACGCAGGATGCTGAGGCTGTCAGGCGCGAGGCGGTACCAGGTCTGGCGTCCGCGCTTCTCGCGCTCCAGGAAGCCGGCTTCGAAGAGCACCTTCATGTGATGGGAGACGGTCGGCTGGGACAGCCCGAGCGGCTCCACAAGATCACAGGTGCACGCTTCACCGTTCGGCTGGCTCTTGATGAGTCCGAGCAGGCGAAGGCGAGCGGGGTCGGCGATGACCCGCAAGGCGGCAGCCAGCTGCTCGGCGTCCTGCTGGGACAGCGGGCCCGTCAGGACGGGAGGGCAGCAGAGCTGGATGACAGGGGTGCTCATGCTCGACGTAACGATCGCCATCTATGAATTGTTCCCAGAACCCATTGACAGTCGTCTATGAGTCACGGCAAGCTCTAACTCATCGACAGCCGTCAATGAGTTGGAGATCGACATGATCGAGCCCGTGGTCGACGTGCTGGGCCGAGTGGCCCAGGACGTCTGGAGCACCTTCACCCACAACTGGCCGTTCCTTCTGATCAGCGTGGTCGTCGCCTCGGCGATCAGCGTTTACGTGGGGGCGGATCGGCTCTCCTCCTGGCTGCGCAGGAAGACCTGGATCGCGGTCTTCGGCGCGGTCACCCTCGCGGTGCTCACGCCCTTCTGTTCTTGCGGTACGACTGCGGTGGTCCTGGGAGCACTCGCCTCCAGCGTTCCGTGGGCACCCGTGGTGGCCTTCATGGTGTCCTCGCCGCTGACGAGCCCGGAGGAGTACGTCTACTCAACCGGCCTCTTCGGCTTCAGTTTCGCGACGACCTTCTTCGTTGCCTCGATCGTCCTCGGCCTGGCCGCCGGCGGCATCACCCATCTCATCGAGAAGACCGGCTGGCTCAAGGGGCAGGCCCGTGTGGTCTCGCCCGAGGAGGCGTCCTGCTGCGGCACCGAGGACAAGGCTGCGCCCAAGGCCGAGAGCGACGGCTGCTGCGGATCTTCGGACGAGGGCGGCCTGGGTGGCGGCAGCGCCACCGTGCCGGCGGGTGGCGGCGGCCTGGCCCGCACGGCCCTGCTGGAGCGCATCGAGGTGAAGCCGGCCGCTCCCGAGCCGGAGGTGACCTTGGTCAGCAAGTACAAGCTGGACGAGTTCGGCGTCACCTTGTGGAAGAACACCCGTCGCCTGGCCCTCTTCTTCTTCGGCTTCGCGGCCCTCGGCTACCTGCTGATCGAGACCATCCCGACCAGCGTCCTCACCAACTACCTCGGCGAGGGTTCGATCCTGGCCGTCCCGCTGGCCGCCCTCATCGGCATCCCGGTCTACCTGAACTCCGACGGCTCGCTGCCCTTGGTGGCCACCCTCATGCAGGGCGGCATGGGCCCTGGCGCCGCGCTCGCCTTCCTCATCACCGGCGCGGGCACCAGCATCGGCGCGATCAGCGGAATGTTCGTCATCGCCCGTAAGAAGATCGTCGGCCTGGTCGTCGGTTTCCTCTTCGGCGGCGCCGTCCTCGCCGGCTACCTCGCCCCGATGTGGCTCTGACGCACAAAGGCGCACCGGCGCCCACACGCTGAGCCTCTCCGGCTCACTGACGGCAACGGCCCGTCCCCGACATCGGGGACGGGCCGCAGTCGCGTCTCAGCACTTTCAGGAATCACCTGCCGTGCGCGGCAGCCCGGAGGATCATCGATCCATCACGCCGAGGGGATTCGGGGGACGGGTGTGAGCGAGGCACAGTCGGACATGGGCGGGGCCGCGTCGAGGGCGAAGACGGCCTGGGGGCGCTTCCGGCAGTGGCGCCAGAGGGTGAACGATCAAGCTGTCTCGCGGCAGGTGGAACCCCTGGACCGCGCAGTCGCCACACTGTCCTTACAGCACGATGGACTTCCCCATACCCGGAGCGCGTTGCGGTTCGCCCGCTTGACCCTGGAGACATGGCCATTCGAGTGGTTCGCGGCCGGGCTTCTGGCCTTGATGGCTCTCACCAGGCTGTCCCGGGCGCTGGCGCACGGCGTTCACAGAGCAGCGGAGGCAAACGGCTGGGAGCGCCTCGAACGTGCGGCGCAACACTTCCTCTGACTGTGGAAGATGCTCAAGGAGAACGACCAGAGCCTCGTCGGGCTCGACTTCCTCATGGCCACCGCGGCTGCCGCCGCTTGCGTCCTCCCGCCGTTCTTCTGGGTGTTCACCCGGAAGTTGGCACGTGGTGCTCACTATCGCTACCACCTCAATCTGATCTACGCGCGCGCCGTCGTGTTGTGCGCCACGGCCGCCGAGAAGCCGGCCGAACGCCGCTCGCAGCCATTGAAGGAGCTCGACTACGTGTGCCGTGAAGTCGAGCAGCGAATTCTGCAGGCACACCGCACCATAGGAACGATGCGGCGCCGCTCCCCGCGCCGGCTTCAAGCAAGGCACCACGGCGCGCTCGTGGCCGGTGCCCTTCGGACGCAGCTCGCCCGCCTGGACGTAGAGCCCGAAAAGGCATTGCCGGAGCTTGCCGCCATGTTGCTGGCGATCAGCGAGCGCTACGCGGCGGGACGCGTCGGGGCCCTGCTGAGCGAGGAAGCTCTGTTCGACGCGACGCCCGTATCCACCACACGCACGACGCTTGGCGAGTCATTGCGTGTCGTCCTGGCCATCCTTGCCGCTATGGGAGCCGCTGTAGCGGCTTCGGCAGCAATGCCCGCGCTCCAGGTTCCTGAGGATCTCCGGCCCTGGATGGTCCTGGGATGTGCGGCCCTTGCGGCGATCCTCGTGGCCGGCTGGCACCGCGTCGCGCGCATCCTGGAGGTCTTCCCCGGCAAGTGAGGGTCAGGCGGTGCGCGGTGGGACACCGTCCGCGATACCGAGGGACATCAACTGCCCGAAGGCGGCTCCCAGCCGCTCGGGCAGGATCCGGTAGTACACCTCGTTAGCGCGCCGCTCATTGACGAGCACGCCCGCTTCGCGCAGCTTGCGCAGGTGGTGGCTCACCGTCGGCCCGGACACGTCGAACTGGGCGGCGATGTCCCCCATGCACATCTCGCCCATGGGGCAGCACGCCACGACGCTGGCGATGCGCAACCGTACGGGGTCGGCAAGGACCTTGAACACCGCTGCCAGGTCCACCGCCTGCTGCGACGTCATCGGGGCCTGACAAGAGACGGGTCCGCAGGCGGCGGCCAAGACGGGAGACAACTGCTCGATCATGCGTACCAATCTGACGGAGTGCGCCCCCGCACGTCCATAGCCACCCGTGAAGCGGACTTACCGCACCCGCAACAGCAAAACCCATTGACGAGCATCGATGAGTTGCCCCATACTCAAAACCATCGACAACCATCTATGGAAGGGGTCGTCATGACCGCCGCGCTCCGCACCGTCCGAAAGGTCTTCTCCTCCACCCGCAGCACCGAGCCCAGGGGCGTGCAGTTCTGCGACAGCTGCTCCCGAGTGAGTGACGTGAGCAGCCGAGCCGAGGCACACCGCGACCAGACCCTGCACGCCGCCAGCCTGATCCACTTCTGACCCGCAGCCCGCCTGCACGCCCTCCAACCGACCTTGAAGGACCCATGACCACCACGACGACGGCCATACGCCTGGCGAGCCGGGCAGCCCACCTGCCGCCTTCCGCCACCGCCGCCCTGGACGCCCACGCCAAGCACCTCATCGCCAGCGGCGTGGACGTCATCAACCTCACCAGCGGCGAACCGGCGTTCCCGACAGTCGAACCCGCCGCCCGGGCCGCCGCGGCAGCGATCGAAGAGGACTTCACGCGCTACACCCCCGCCGCAGGCATACCGGAACTGCGCACCGCCGTCGCCGCGTACCTGAACCGGCATGCCACCTCGTACGCAGCGGAAGACGTGGTCATCACGGCCGGCGCCAAGCAGGCCCTGCACTACGCCTTCAACGTCCTGCTCGACCAAGGCGACGAAGTGCTCATCCCGGCCCCGTACTGGGTCAGCTATCCGCACATGGTCACCCTTGCCGGCGGCGTCCCCGTAGAGGTGCACCCGGCGCCCGACGGCGGCCTGAAGATCACTCCGGACCAGGTGCGGAAGGCGATCACCCCGCGCACCCGCGTCCTGCTCCTGAACAGCCCGGCGAACCCGTCCGGCGCCGTCTACACCCGTGACGAACTGGCCGCGCTGGCCGACGTGGCCGTGGAACACGACCTCACGCTCATCAGCGACGAGATCTGCGACCACTGGGTCTACGGCAGCGCCTTCACCAGCGTCGCCGCCCTGAGCCCCGAGGTGGCGGCCCGTACACTCACCATCGGCGGGGTATCCAAAACCTTCGCCATGACAGGCTGGCGCATCGGCTGGGTGGCGGCTCCCGCCTCGGTGGCCAAGGTGATCAGCGCCGTGCAAAGCCACACCGCATCGGCGCCGTCCTCGATCTCCCAGCGGGCGGCTCTCGGTGCACTGACAGCAGACCTCGAAGAAGAACTCGACAAGCGGCGTGCGGCGCTCGATGAGAGGCGCCGGTCCACGCTCCAAGCCCTCGCCGCCGTACCGGGCGTACGGGTCGACGCGGACGCACGCGGCGCCTTCTTCGTCTTCGCCGACGTCTCCGGCACCTACGGGCACCGCGTCGGCGACCGCACCATCACCTCGGCCGCCGACTTCGCCGAGCTGCTCCTCGCCCGCGCGAAGGTGGCCGTCGTCCCCGGTGCCGACTTCGCCGCTCCCGACCACGTCCGTATCTCCTACACGGTGCCGCCGGAACGTCTGTCGGAAGCGCTGGAGCGCATTGCCGGGTTCGTTACGACGCTCACGAGGGGTTAGAGGGCGTTAAGTCCGTTTCTGATAGCGGCCGCGTCCGGGGTGTTCGGGGAGTCCCTGGCGGACGAGTCGTCCCAGGCGGGAGCGGGTGATGTTGATTGAGGGCTCGTCGGTGGGCAGGCCGAGGTGCTCGTGCAGGTCATGGACGCGGAACACCTTCTCGGGGTGGTCGTTGAACGTGGTGACGATGCGCTGGTAGACGGTCGCGGTGGTGGTCTCCGCGGGGGTCGTTGCATGGCTCGGTGGAGTGAGGCCGTCGATGACCTTGCGGGTGGCGGCGAGCTCGGCCAGGCGGACTTCGGTCTCGGTAAGGGCGGTGGTGAGCCGCTCGATCTGCTCACGCAGGTTGCCGGCGCGGGTGGCGGTCTCATCGTGCTCGGTCCACGGCAGCCGCAGGAGTTCGCTGACGTTCACGCGGCCAGCTCCACGTCGTCCCGCCAGGCGGCGGTGGGGGTGGTCAGGCGGCGGAGCATGCAGGCGGTGGAGGCCCAGTAGACGCGGGAGACCGAGCTGTCGGGCCGGTGGTCGTAGTCCCGGGCCAGGCGCCGCTGCAGCATGAGGGTGCCATTGACCTGCTCGACCACCCACCGCTTCGGTTGCGGGACGAAGCCCTTGCCTTCGTCGTCGGGGTTGCGGCGGACCACCTCGACGGTGATGTCCTTCACCGCCCCGTGGATGATCACGGCGTCCTTGAAGCCCTGGTCGACCAGGACCTTCTCCTGGCGCATCCCGCATCGCTCGGCTGCCTGGTCCAGCAGGGCGATACCGGCCTCGTTGTCGTGCGCACTCGCCGCCAGGACCACCACGCCGATGATCAAACCCAGCACATCGACGGCGAGTCCCCGCTTCCTGCCGGGCGTCTTCTTGTTCGCGTCCAGTCCCGTCGTTTCCCTCGGCACCCCGGCCGCCACGCGGACGGACTGGGTGTCGATGATCACCAGGGACGGGTCCTCTAATCGTCTGGACCGCTCCCGCACCTGGCAGCGCAGAATCTCCTGGATCCGCTGGTCAAGGCCGTCCTGGCGCCACAGGGTGAAGTAGTAGAACACCGCCGACCAGGCCGGGAGGTCGTGCGGCAGGAGCCGCCACTGGCAGCCCGTCCGGTTCTGGTAGAGCAGCGCGTTCACGACCTCACGCAGGTCGCAGGAGCCCGGGTCCCCGGTCGCCGACCGGGTCACCCGCTCCTGCTTCCACGCGGTGACCAACGGCTCGATCAACGCCCACTGCTCGTCGGACAAGTCGGTTGCGTACGGCATCCGTTCCATGCCGCGACCTCATCATGCACACGACACGAGGCGATGGCAGAAACACCCCCTCACCCACGAACGGGCGACACCACATCACCAGAAACAGGACTTAACACCTTCTCAGTAGGTCTGCGCTCAGCATCGCCCGCCCTCGGCGCCCCATCGACGCTCGCCACCTTGACAGGGTCTGACCTGCCCGACAAGGCGCCTGACACCCCATCAGAACGAGCGTCAAATGAGCGTCACGAGCGTCATTTCAGCGTCAAGATATCGCCCGTAACGCCCACACCGCACATAATGCGCACGCACAAAACCACAGGTCAGGAGCTCTTCTCCGCAGGCTCAAGGATGGCGACACACTCCACGTGGTGCGTCATCGGGAACAGGTCGAAGGCCCGCAGTGTGCGGGGCTTGTAGCCGGCCTCGCGGAAGTACGCCAGGTCGCGGGCGAGGGCTGCCGGGTCGCAGGCGACGTAGGCGATGCGGCGGGCGCCCAGGGCGGCGAGGTGGTGGACGACGGACTTGCCGGCGCCCGCGCGGGGCGGGTCCAGGACGACGAGGTCGACCTCCGTGATGCCCGTGCGCGGCAGGACCTGCTCCACCTTGCCCTGCTCGATGCGCACCCGGTCGAAGTCCCGCAGGTTGTGGCGGGCGTCCTCCACCGCGCGCTTGCCCGACTCGATGCCGAGGACCGCCCCCTTGTCGCCGACGCGGTCCGCGAGGGCGCCCGCGAAGAGGCCGACGCCGCAGTACAGGTCCAGGGCCGTGTCGCCCTTGCGGGGCAGGAGGCCCTGCATGACGGCGCGGACCAGGGTGTCGGCGGCCTTCGGGTGGACCTGCCAGAAGCCGCCGTTGCCGACGCGGTAGGTGCGGTCGTCGGCGCGTTCGCGGACGAAGGGGCGGCCGTGGACGCGGTGGACGCCGCCGTCCTTCTCCTCCACGCGCAGCACCGACACCGGCTTGTCGAGTTCGACGAGCGGCAGGCGGGCGCCGGGGCGCGGGGTGAGGACGACCTGGCGGTCCTGCGAGCCGGTCGCGGCGATCGCCTCGACCGAGGCCATGCCCGGCCACTCCCGCTTCTCGACGCCCAGCTCGCTCACGCCCTCGGCGGCGATCATGCAGTGGTCGATCGGCTCGACCTCGTGGGAGCGGTGGCGGCGCAGGCCCGCGCGTCCGGACGCGTCGACGGCGTACTGGACGCGCGTGCGCCACTGCGGGACCTCGCCGGCCGGCAGCTTGTCGCCCTCGGCGGGGACGACCGTGCCGTCCCAGCCGGCCTCCTCGGGGGTGAGGCCGGCGAGGCGGCGCAGTTGCTCCGCGACGACCTCGCCCTTGAGGCGGCGCTGGGCGCCCGGCTTGGCGTGCTGCCAGTCGCAGCCGCCGCAGCGGCCGGGCCCGGCGTACGGGCAGGGCGCCTCGATGCGGTCCTTCGACGCGTCGAGGACGGTGACCGCGTCGGCCCGCAGGAAGCGGGACGTCTCGTCGCCCTCGGTCACGCGGGCGACGACCCGCTCGCCCGGCAGCGCGTGCCGGACGAACAGGACGCGGCCCTCCCCGGTGCGGGCGATGCAGTGGCCGCCATGCGCGACGGGGCCGACCTCGACCTCGTACTCCTCGCCGACCAGCGAGGACTCGGGTGCGTTCTTCGGCATGGCGGGGTGACTCCAAGGAGAGAAAGGAGGGAAGGGGTTCTCGCGGCGGTCGGACAACCGGGCCGGTCGGACGACCAGCCCACCAGTCTACGTCCCTTCTCCGCGTCCCTTCGCCGTCACTCCTTGCCGTTCGGCGGGGTGGGCCGCTTCGCGCCCGTCTCGACCAGGCCGCGGCGCACCGAGCCGGGCGCGTTCCACTCCAGGTTCTTCTTCGCCCGCTGCTTCGCCGCCTCCGAGGAGCGCAGCTGGTACGGGACGGAGGTCACCATCACGCCGGGCGTGAACAGCAGGCGCCCCTTGAGGCGCAGGGCGCTCTGGTTGTGGAGGAGCTGCTCGTACCAGTGGCCGACGACGTACTCGGGGATGATCACGCTGATGACGTCGCGGGGGCTCTCGCGGCGCAGGCTCTTGACGTACTCGACGACGGGCCGGGTGATCTCCCGGTACGGGGAGTCGAGGATCTTCAGCGGGACGTCGAGGCCGCGGCGCTCCCAGTCCTCGGTGAGGGCCTTGGTCTCGGTCGGGTCGACGTTGATGCTGAGCGCCTCCAGCTTGTCGGAGCGCATCAGCTTGGCGTAGGCGACCGCGCGGAGCGTCGGGCGGTGGATCTTGGAGACGAGGACGATGGAGTGGACGCGGGCCGGGCGGACGCTGTCCTCGCTGGGGCCCTCGGGGGCGGCGAGCTCCTCCGCGACACGGTCGTAGTGCTTGCGGATCGCGGTCATCGTCACGTAGAAGATCGCCATGCCGAGCAGCGCCACCCAGGCGCCGTGGGTGAACTTGGTGATGAGGACGACGATCAGGACGAGGCCGGTGAAGAACGCGCCGAACGAGTTGATCGCGCGGGAGCGGACCATGCGGCGCCGGGCGGCCGGGTCGCCCTCGGTGCTCAGGAGCCGGTTCCAGTGGCGGACCATGCCGGTCTGGCTGAGCGTGAAGGAGACGAAGACGCCGACGATGTAGAGCTGGATGAGCCGGGTGACCTCGGCGTCGTAGAGGTAGACGAGGACCGCGGCGGCGGCGGCGAGCAGCACGATGCCGTTGGAGAAGGCGAGCCGGTCGCCGCGGGTGTGGAGCTGGCGCGGCAGGTAGCGGTCCTGGGCGAGGATCGAGCCGAGGAGCGGGAAGCCGTTGTACGCGGTGTTCGCGGCGAGGAAGAGGACGAGCGCGGTCGCGGCGGCGAGGACGACGAAGAGGAAGCTGCCGTCACCGAAGACGGCGGCGGCGACCTGGGAGATCACCGGTTCCTGGGTGTACTCGGGGCCGACCGGGGCGCCGTCGCGGAGCAGGTCGTGGGCCGGGTTCTCGGCCATCTTGACGTCGGTGGCGAGGGCGAGGCCGATGATGCCGCAGAACATGGTGACGGCGAAGCCGCCCATGAGCGCGAGGGTGGTGGCGGCGTTGCGGCTCTTGGGCTTGCGGAAGGCGGGCACGCCGTTGCTGATCGCCTCGACGCCGGTGAGCGCGGCGCAGCCGGACGAGAAGGCGCGCAGCAGCAGGAAGAAGAGGGCGAACCCGGCGAGGCCCTGGTGTTCGGCCTGGATCTCCAGGTCGGCGGTGGGCGCCTCCATCGTGTCGCCGAGGACCAGGCCGCGGAAGGCGCCCCAGACGATGAGGGCGAAGACGCCGGTGACGAAGACGTACGTGGGGATGGCGAAGAGGCGGCCGGACTCCTTGACGCCGCGGAGGTTCATCAGGGTGAGGAGCACGATGATCGCGACGGCGGACGCCGTCTTGTGCTCGACGACGAACGGGATGGCGGAGCCGAGGTTCTCCACGCCGGAGGAGATCGACACGGCGACGGTGAGCACGTAGTCGACGAGGAGCGCGCTGGCGACGCCGAGTCCGGCGCGCGGACCGAGGTTGGTCTGGGCGACCTCGTAGTCGCCGCCGCCGCTGGGGTAGGCGTGGACGTTCTGCCGGTACGAGGCGACGACCGTGAACATGAGGATCACGACGGCGGCCGCGATCCACGGGCTGAACGCGTACGCCGAGGCACCCGCGATGGACAGGACCAGCAGGACCTCGCCCGGTGCGTACGCCACCGAGGAGAGCGGGTCGGAGGCGAAGACGGGGAGCGCGATGCGCTTGGAGAGGAGCGTCTCCCCCAGCCTGTCGCTGCGCAGGGCCCGGCCGATCAGGATCCGTTTGGGCACGTCGGTCAGTTTGGACACGCAGAGGATCGTAAGCGTTCGAAATGGGTGCCGCTCACCCGTGGGTGGCGTGTTCGACGCGTCGTCGGCTCCCGGACGCGGATGAGGGCAACCGCCTGATCGGGGCATAAGCTCATTCCGAGACAGCACCGCACGCAGGCTGAGAGAGAAGAGTGAGCAGGGTGTTTTCGCAGGTCAGCAAGGTGACCAGGAGCGCGGGGTAGTCGAACGTGCATATTGTGATCATGGGCTGCGGCCGTGTCGGCGCCGAACTGGCGCAGACCTTGGAGCGGCAGGGTCACACGGTCGCCGTCGTCGACCAGGACCCCACGGCCTTCCGGCGCCTCGGTTCCGGCTTCGGTGGACGGCGTGTCACCGGCGTCGGGTTCGACCAGGACACCCTGCGCGAGGCGGGCATCGAGGAGGCCGGGGCGTTCGCCGCGGTCAGCAGCGGTGACAATTCCAACATCATCGCGGCGCGGGTGGCGCGCGAGATGTTCGGCGTCGAGAACGTCGCCGCCCGGATCTACGACCCCCGGCGCGCCGAGGTGTACCAGCGGCTCGGCATCCCCACGGTCGCCACGGTGCGGTGGACCGCCGACCAGATGCTGCGGCGGCTGCTGCCGTCCGGCGCCGAGGAGCTGTGGCGGGACCCGAGCGGCGGGGTGCAGCTCGCGGAGGTGTACATCTCCCCCGCGTGGATCGGCCACAAGGTGAGCACGATCCAGGAGGAGACGGGGGTCCGCGTGGCGTTCCTGACGCGGCTGGGCGAGGCGATCCTGCCGACGTCGCAGACGGTGCTGCAGGACGGCGATCTGGTGCACGTGATGATGCGGACGGACGAGGTCGAGCAGGTCGAGGCGGCCTTCGCCCACGGCCCCGAGGGGAGCGGTCACTGATGCGGGTCGCCATCGCCGGCGCGGGCGCGGTGGGTCGTTCCATCGCGGGCGAGCTGCTGGAGAACGGGCACGAGGTGCTGCTCGTCGACAAGGCGCCGACCGCCATCTCGGTGGAGCGGGTGCCGCAGGCGGAGTGGCTGCTGGCCGACGCCTGTGAGATCACGTCCCTGGACGAGGCGGCGCTGCAGCGGTGCCACGTCGTGATCGCGGCGACGGGTGACGACAAGGTGAACCTCGTCGTGTCGCTGCTCGCGAAGACCGAGTACGGGGTTCCCCGGGTCGTCGCGCGGGTCAACAACCCGAAGAACGAGTGGCTGTTCACCGAGGCGTGGGGCGTGGACGTCGCCGTGTCGACGCCGCGTCTGATGTCGGCGCTGGTGGAGGAGGCGGTGAGCGTCGGCGACCTGGTCCGGCTGCTGCGCTTCAGCCACGGCGACGCGAACCTGGTCGAGCTGACCCTGCCGCCGGAGTCGGCGATCGCCGGTACGCGCGTCGGGGACGTGGCGTGGCCGCAGGACACGTCGCTGGTGACGATCATCCGTGGTTCGCGGGTCCTCACGCCGGGTGCGGAGGAGACGCTGGAGGCCGGTGACGAGCTGCTGTTCGTGGCCGCGCAGGCGCGCGAGGAGCAGTTGGAGGACCTGCTGTCGGTCCGCCGCGAGGACGCCGCGGGCTGATCCGGGCCGCTCCGGCACGGGCGCGCGGGCGCCCCGTTCCGGCAGTCCGCAACTCCGTACGAGGAGGGCCGGGGACCGCGATCGGTCCCCGGCCCTCCTCGTGCGCGTTGCCGGTGTCAGGCCCTGGCTTCGCGCTCCTTCTCGGCGCGCTCGGCCTCCTCCATCTCCGCGAAGACGTCGATCGGCGGCGGCGCCTTCGCGAGGAACACCCACGTCAGGTAGACGGCGAGCAGGAAGGGCGGGATCTTCAGCGCGATGAGGACCCAGCCGAGCTGGGTCGTGTCGGCCCACCAGTACAGGGGGAAGAGGATCGCGCACTTGCCCAGCAGGATGAAGCCCCAGGCGTAGCTGGCCTTGGCGTACGCCTTCTTGCGGCCGGGGTTGCGGGTGCGCCAGGAGAGGTTCTCCTTGAAGACCGGGCCGAGGATCAGCCCGATCAGCGGGACACCGGCCAGCGTCGTGACGACGTACGCGAGGCCCAGGCCCAGCGTGTACAGCATGCCGGGCAGGTAGAAGTCCTTGGCGTTGCCCGTCATCATCGCGAAGACGACGCCGAAGGCGACGCCGAAGACGCCGCTGAAGGCGTGCTTGACGGTGTCGCGGCGGACCAGCCGGACGACGACGAGCAGCAGGGACACCGCGAGCGCCGCGAGGGCGGAGGCGTGCAGGTCCTTGTTGACGGTGAAGATCGTGACGAAGAGGAGGCCGGGCACGACGGTCTCCACCATGCCGCGGACCCCGCCGAACGCGTCGAACAGCGCGGCCTCGGTCACGGCCTTGGCGTCGTCCCGGCCGGCCCGCGCCTCGGCGGCGTCCTGGGCGCGGGGGCCGTCCGGTCCGTCCGGGGCGGTGCCGTGGCCGTCGGGCCCCCAGGGGCCGCCTTCGTCGGTGGTCGGCTTGTCGAGTGACGTCACCGGCTACTCCTGTCCGAGCGGTCGGAGCTCGTATTTCGGATTGAAGAGGACCCTGCGCCCCTGGCTCATGGAGATCCGGCCCGAGGCTATGAGCCTGCGGCCCGGCTCGATGCCCAGGATGGACCGCCGGCCCAGCCACACCACGTCCAGCGGGGCGGTGCCGTCGAAGAGTTCCGCCTCCAGGGCCGGCACTCCGGCCCGCGGGCGCAGGGTGACCGTCCGCAAGGTACCAGTCACCTTCACGATCTGGCGGTCACCGCAGTCCGAGATGCGGGTGCAGCCCGTCGCCTCCGCGTCCTCCTGGAGCTCCTCGGACTCGAGTTCGCCCTGCGAGCTGGACAGGCGGTCCAGCATGCGGCGGAAGCGGCCGCCGGGCCTCTCTGTACGCGGTGCAGCACTCATACGGAAAGCCTACCGGGGCGTTGTTCCGGCGACCCGGTTCCGCCGCCCCGCCGCGCGGTGCGCCGCAGGTCAGCGCTCGAACCGGTAGCCCATGCCGGGCTCGGTGACGAAGTGCCTCGGGTGCGACGGGTCGGCCTCCAGCTTGCGCCGCAACTGCGCCATGTAGACGCGCAGGTAGTTCGTCTCGGTGCCGTACGAGGGGCCCCAGACCTCCTGGAGGAGCTGCTTCTGGCCGACGAGCCGTCCGGCGTTGCGGACCAGGACCTCCAGCAGGTGCCACTCGGTCGGGGTGAGCCGGACGTCCTTGCCGCCCCGGTTGACCTTCTTCGCGGCGAGGTCGACGGTGAAGCCCGCGGTCTCCACGACGGCCACGTCCCCGTCCCCGCCGCCGACCGGCTCGGCGCGGCGCACGGCGGCCCGCAGCCGGGCCAGCAGCTCGTCCATGCCGAACGGCTTGGTGACGTAGTCGTCGGCGCCCGCGTCGAGAGCCTCGACCTTCTCGTCGGAGGTGTGGCGGGCGGAGAGCACGAGGATGGGCACGCGGGACCAGCCGCGCAGGCCCTTGATGACGTCGACGCCGTCCATGTCGGGCAGCCCGAGGTCGAGGACGACCACGTCGGGGTGGCGGTGGGCGGCGAGGGTGAGGGCGGTCGCCCCGTCGGATGCGGAGTCGACCTCGTACCTGCGTGCCTTCAGGTTGATCACGAGGGCGCGTACGATCTGCGGCTCGTCGTCGACCACGAGCACCCGCGTCATGAGGGGCCTGCTTTCTGTAGGGGGCGGGGATCGGCACGGCCGTCCGCGGTACGGGCCCGCGCGGCGCGGAGGGTGAGGACCATGGTGAGCCCGCCGCCGGGGGTGTCCTCCGCGGTCAGGGTGCCGTGCATGGCCTCGGCGAAGCCGCGGGCGACGGCGAGGCCGAGGCCCACTCCGGCGCCGCGCGGGGCGTCGCCGTACCGCTGGAAGGGGGCGAAGATCCGTTCCTTCGCCTCGTCGGGGACGCCGGGGCCGCGGTCGATGACGCGCAGCTCGACGCGGTCGGCGTGGGCGCTGGCGGAGACGAGGACGCGGCTGTGGTCGGGGGCGTACTTCACGGCGTTCTCGACGAGGTTGGCGACGGCCCGTTCGAGCAGGCCGCGGTCGACGGTGACCATGGGCAGCGACTCGGGGACGTCGAGGTCGACGCTGCCCTCGGGGACGCCGCCGAGCGCCATCGGGACGACCTCGTCGAGGTCGGTGACGCGCAGCAGCGGGGTGACGGTGCCGGTCTGGAGGCGGGACATGTCGAGGAGGTTGCCGACGAGGTGGTCGAGGCGGTCGGCGCCGTCCTCGATGCCTTCGAGGAGGTCGGCGCGGTCCTCGTCGGACCACTCGACGTCGTCGGAGCGGAGGGAGGAGACGGCGGCCTTGATCGCGGCGAGCGGGGTGCGCAGGTCGTGGGAGACGGCGGCCAGCAGCGCCGTACGGATCTTGTTGCCCTCCGCGAGCCCGCGGGCCTCCTCGGCCTGGCCGACGAGCCGCTGCCGGTCGAGGACGACGGCGGCCTGCGCGGCGAAGGCGCCGAGGACGCGGCGGTCCTCGGCGGGCAGGACGCGGCCGGTCAGGGCGAGCGCGAGGTGGTCGCCGACGGGCATGTCGACGTCGGCGTCCTCGGGTCGGGCCGGCGGCCGGCCGGGGCCGGCGTGGGCGGCACAGGTCCACGGGGCGCGGTCGTCGGGGCGTTCCAGGAGCGCCACGGACTCCATGGCGAAGGTCTCGCGGACCCCTTGGAGGAGCCCGTCGAGGGTGGTGTCGCCGCGCAGGACGCTCCCGGCGAGGAAGGAGAGGATCTCCGACTCGGCGCGCAGCCGCGCCGCCTGCTGGGTGCGGCGGGCGGCGGTGTCCACGACGGAGGCGACGGACGCGGCGACCGCGAAGAACACGGCGATGGCCACCATGTTCTCCGGGTCGTCGACGGTCCAGGTGCGGGTGGGCGGGGTGAAGTACCAGTTGAGGAGGAGGGAGCCCGCCGCGGCGGAGGCCAGGGCGGGGAGCAGGCCGCCGAGGAGGGCCGCCGCGACGGTGAGCGCCAGGAACAGCAGCATGTCGTTGGCGAGGCCGGGCCCGGTGTCGGCGCCCGCTTCGAGGACCGAGAGCACCCAGGTGAGGAGGCACGGGCCGAGGACGCCGACGCTCCAGCCCCAGGCGCTGCGGACGCGGCTGAGGCGGCTCCGGCGGGCGGCGGGCAGGCCGCGTCCGCGGCCGGCGGCGCCGTGGGTGACGATGTGGACGTCGAGGTCGGGTCCGGAGTCGCGGGCGACGGTTCCGCCGACGCCGGGCCCGAACACGTACTGCCAGCTCTTGCGGCGGCTGGCGCCGAGGACTATCTGCGTGGCGTTGTGGGCGCGGGCGAACTCCAGCAGCGCGGCGGGTATGTCGTCGCCGATGACGTGGTGGAAGGTGCCGCCGAGGTCCTCGACGAGGGTCCGCTGGAGGGCCAGTTCCTTCGGGGAGGCGGAGGTCAGCCCGTCGCCGCGGGCCACGTACACGGCGAGGACCTCGCCGCCGGCGCCCTTCTCCGCGAGCCGGGCGGCGCGGCGGATGAGGGTGCGGCCCTCGCCGCCGCCGGTCAGGCCGACGACGATGCGTTCGCGGGAGCCCCAGATCGTCGAGACGCTGTGGTCCCTGCGGTACTGCTGGAGGTACTCGTCGACGCGGTCGGCGGTCCACAGCAGGGCCAGTTCGCGCAGGGCGGTGAGGTTGCCGGGGCGGAAGTAGTCGGCGAGGGCGGCGTCGACCTTGTCCGGGGCGTAGATGTTGCCGTGGGCCATGCGGCGGCGCAGCGCCTCGGGCGACATGTCGACCAGTTCGATCTGGTCGGCGCGGCGGACGACCTCGTCGGGGACGGTCTCCTGCTGCCGTACGCCGGTGATGGCCTCGACGACGTCGCCGAGGGACTCCAGGTGCTGGATGTTGACGGTCGAGACGACGTCGATCCCGGCGGCGAGCAGGTCCTCGACGTCCTGCCAGCGCTTGGTGTTGCGGGAGCCGGGGGCGTTGGTGTGGGCCAGCTCGTCGACGAGGGCGACGGCGGGGCGCCGGGCCAGGACGGCGTCGACGTCCATCTCGGCGAGGACCGCGCCCCGGTGCTCGACGGTCCGGCGGGGGACCTGCTCCAGGCCGGTCAGCAGCGCCTCGGTGCGGGGCCGGGAGTGGTGCGCGACGAAGGCGACGACGCAGTCGGTGCCGCGTCCGGCGCGGCGGTGGGCCTCGGACAGCATCGCGTACGTCTTGCCGACCCCCGGCGCCGCGCCGAGGTAGATCCGTAGCTTGCCGCGTCCCATCGCCTCATCCTCTTCCGGGCACCGCGCCCGCGCAGCGTCGACCTTACGGCCGGCGGTGAGGCGAAACCGGACGGGGGCGGTGTCCGGGAGGTCCTGCCGGGATTCTGACGCCCTGTGCCCGGTGGCCCGCCCCCTCGCGACGCGGTCAGCGGATCTCGGTGATCTCCGGGCCGCGCTGGAGCTGTCCCATGTCGCCGGAGAAGCGGGAGCCGGCGGGCTGGCCCTCGGTCTGGACGCCCTCGGGGACCATCTGCGCGTCGCTCGGCAGCTTCAGGACGATCGGGTCGCGCGGGGCCATCGGGCCCTCACCGCGTACGACGACCGTGTCCCGGAAGATCTGCTCCAGCAGTCCGGCGGCCTCCGGCTGGACGGCGCCCTGTCCGGAGATGACCCCGCGCAGGAACCAGCGGGGGCCGTCGACGCCGACGAACCGCACCAGTTGGACGCCGCCCGTGCCGTCCGGCAGCTGCACCGGGACCCGGGCGCGCAGCTCCCAGCCGAGGGGGCCCTCGACCTCGTCGATGACGCCGCCCTGCTGGGTGATGCCGGAGGCGATCTCCTCGCGGACCTCGCCCCAGATGCCCTCGTTCTTGGGGGCGGCGAACGCCTGCAGCTGGATCGCGCTGTCCCGCAGGACGACCGTCGCCGCGACGATCGCGTCCCCCGCGACCTCGACGCGCAGCTCCATGCCCTCGACGCCGGGGACGAAGAGGCCGCCCAGGTCGACGCGCCCCTCCTCGGGCTTGGAGACCTCGGAGACGTCCCACGGCCCGTCCGGCCGGGGCGCCGGCGGAAGGTTCACCCGGCGGGGGCCGCCCTCCTCCGCCGCCTCGTCGGTGTCGACCGCGTCGACGACCTGCTCGGCCTCGCTCGCCGCGTTCTCGGCGGCACTGGCCTTCTTGCGACGTCCGAACACGTCACTGTCCTTCCCGGTCGGTTACGACCGCTGCGTATGGATTCCCACCCGTCCAGCCACCCACGGCGGCGTGCCCGCCCGTGGATCCGAAGCCCCCCTCGCCCCGTGCCGAGCCGGGAAGCTCCGCCACCTCGTGGAAGCGGACCTTCTCGACCTGCTGAACGACCAGTTGGGCGATCCGGTCGAACCGTTCGAACCGGACGCTCTCGCGCGGATCCAGGTTGACCACGATCACCTTGATCTCTCCACGGTACCCGGCATCGACGGTCCCCGGGGCATTCACCATCCCGACGCCCAGCCGGGCGGCCAGCCCGGAGCGCGGGTGTACGAAGGCCGCGTACCCGTCCGGGAGGGCGATCGACACCCCGGTGGGGAGGACCGCGCGCTCGCCGGGGGCGAGGTCGACGGCCTCGGTGGTGACGAGGTCGGCGCCGGCGTCGCCGGGGTGCCCGTACGACGGGAGGGGGACCTCGGGGTCCAGGCGGCGGATCAGCACGTCGACAGGGTTGCGCATCAGGGGTTCACCTCGAAGGCGCGGGCGCGCCGGACCTGGTCGGGGTCGTCCATCGCCGCCCGGATCTCCTCCGGGCGGCCGTTGTCGATGAAGTGGTCGACCTTGACTTCGACGAAGAGGGCGTCGGCGCGGACGGCGACGGGTCCTTCGGGACCGCCGATCCGGCCGGTGGCCGTGGAGTAGATCTTCCGGCCGTGGACCGCGGTGACCTCGGCCTCCAGGTGGAGGACGGTGCCGACGGGCACGGGGAGGGCGAAGTCGGTCTCCAGCCGGCCGGTCACGGCGATCACCCGCAGCAGCCAGTTGAGGGAGCCCAGCGTCTCGTCGAGCGCGGTCGCGAGGACGCCGCCGTGGGCGAGTCCGGGGGCGCCCTGGTGGTCGGGGGTGACGGTGAACTCGGCGGTGACGGACACGCCCTCGCCGGCCCTGGCCTCCAGGTGCAGTCCGTGGGGCTGGCCGTCGCCGCAGCCGAAGCAGTACGCGTAGTGGGCCCCGAGGAGCTCGCCCGGGGCGGGCGCGTCGGGGTGCCGTACCGGCGGCCGGGCCCCGTCCGGGGGCGTCAGTGCAGTGCTCACAGCCGCAGACCTTACCCGCGCGGCGGCGCGGCGGTCGCCCCGTGCCAAGCTTGGGTGTATGCAGCCTTCCGACCGCCCTTCGGCCCCGCAGTACGACGAACGACTCACCGCCCCCGGTCCGTGGTGGCTGATCGCCGCCCTGCTGGGGTTGTCCGGGGGCCTGGTGGCCATGCCGCTGGGCGCGGTGCCGATGCTCGGCGGGATCATCGTCGCGGGGGCGCTCGCGGCGATCTGCGTCAGCTCGTACGGCTCCGCGCGCGTGCGCGTGGTGGCCGGTTCCCTGGTCGCGGGGGACGCGCGGATCCCGGTGGAGGCGCTGGGCGAGCCGGAGGCCCTGGACGCCGAGGAAGCGCGGGCCTGGCGCACGTACAAGGCGGACCCGCGGGCGTTCATGGTGCTGCGCGGCTACATCCCGGGCGCGGTGCGCGTCGAGGTGACCGACCCGGCCGACCCCACGCCGTACGTGTACCTGTCGACCCGCGACCCCGAGGGCCTGGCGGCGGCGATCCGGCAGGCGCAGGAGGCGGTGGTCGGCCGCCAGCGGCCGGCGGGCCCGGGGCTCCGGCGGGTCTAGTGGCCGAGCTCCTTGGGGTTCTCCGGCTGCTCCAGCGGGGGCAGGGCGGGGAGGGCGTCCCAGGGGACCTGGCGGGTGCGCAGGTCGTTGCGGATCCGCTCGGCGAGCTTCTTCGTGTCGCGGCGGTTCATCACGGCGCCGACGGTGGCGCCGATCATGAACGGGAGCAGGTTCGGCAGGTTCCGCACGGTGCGCTTCATGATCTGCTGGCGCAGTTCGCGCTTCATCCGGCCGCCCAGGGCCGCGTTCACGGTGGTGGGTTTGGTGACGTCGATGCCGCGCTCCTCCGTCCAGGCCGTCAGGTAGGCCGTGGAGCGCTCCTTGAGGTTGCCGGGCGGCCGCTGGCCGTAGACCTCGTGGAGCTCGGCGATGAGCTTCAGCTCGATGGCGGCGATGCCGGTGACCTCGGCGGCCAGTTCGGCGGGCATCGCCGGGGGTACGGGCAGCGCGGCGGCCGCGCCGACTCCGGCGCCCACCGTGGCCGAGGCCGCCGCGGCGCCCGCGACCAGCTTGTCGGCGAGCTGCTCGGGCCCGAGGCCCGGGAACTGCCCGCGGAGGGTGGCCAGGTCCCGTACGGGAACGCGCGGGGCGTTCTCGATGATCCGGTCGGCCAGGTACGCGAGGCCGGCCCGGGCTCCCGCGCCGCCCTTGCGCACGCCGCGCCGGACGAGGTCCACGCCGCGCGAGCCGGTGGCGGACAGGGACCGGCGGGGCCGGGCGCCGTCGCCGGCGGGTTCGAGCGAGGCCGCGGGACCCCGCCCGCCGTCACGCGCGTCGGGGGAGGGCAGGGGGGCGGAGGGCTCGGCGGGCGCCCCGTGGGCGCCGTCCGCCGGCCCCGGGCCGCCCTGGGAGGTCTCCGGCTTCCCGCGGAAGCCGAGCCTCTTCCTGAACGGGGTCTCGCCTGCCACGACCGACCGCTCCTCAGTCGCAGTCTCGGCAGATCGGCTGGCCGTTCTTCTCCCGAGCCAGCTGGCTGCGGTGGTGCACGAGGAAGCAGCTCATGCACGTGAACTCGTCCGCCTGCTTCGGCAGGACGCGGACGGCCAGCTCCTCGTTGGAAAGGTCGGCGCCCGGGAGCTCCAGGCCCTCGGCGGCCTCGAACTCGTCGACGTCGACCGCGGAGGTCGACTTGTCGTTCCGCCGGGCCTTCAGCTCTTCGAGACTGTCCTGGTCGACGTCGTCATCGGTCTTGCGTGGGGTGTCGTAGTCCGTAGCCATGTCACTCTCCCCCTCTGGGTGTTTGCGGTGTCTCCAGCGCACGTAACGCGTGAGAGGCCGGACTTGTGCCCGACCTGAGGCGGAGATTTTGCCTCACATCAAGGTCTGTTACTCAATCGACACCCAACCGGACCCCTCTTGAGTGATCGGGTTTGGGTGGCGAACGGGACCGTACACGGTCGCCATCGTGCGCTTCACAGGCACCACCCCGTGTACTTCCCGTAATCCGGCCGCCTGGAAACCCGGACTTTTCATGGTTTTAGGGGGCTAAAATTCCTCACACAGGGTGAGGGTCCGGAAGTAAGCCCTTGTGATCGATCACACAGCGCGCCGCGTTCGCCCCCTTCGGGAAATTCCGCGTACAGCGAACACCGGAGATGCACCGAGCGGTGGGTCAGCGCGGCAGCGTGACGCGCATCACGAGCCCGCCGCCCTCACGGGGGACCGCGGTGATCCGCCCGCCGTGGGCGCGCGCCACCGACCGGACGATCGACAGACCGAGCCCGACGCCCCGGTCACTGCCCGTCCGCTCCTCCCGCAGTCGCCGGAAGGGCTCGAAGAGGTTGTCGATCTCGTACGCCGGGACGACCGGCCCCGTGTTCGAGACCACCAGTACCGCCTGGCCGCCCTCGACGGCCGTCGTGACCTCCACCCAGCCGTCCTCGGGGACGTTGTAGCGGACGGCGTTCTGGACGAGGTTCAGGGCGATGCGCTCCAGGAGCACGCCGTTGCCCTGGACGACGGCCGGGACGCGCTCGCCGCGGAACTCCACGCCCTTCGCCTCGGCCTCCCCGCGCACCTGGTCGATGGCGCGGGACGCCACCTCCGCGATGTCGACGGGCTTGCGCTCCACGATCTGGTTCTCACTGCGGGCCAGCAGCAGCAGCCCCTCCACGAGCTGCTCGCTGCGCTCGTTGGTGGCCAGCAGCGCCTTGCCGAGCTCCCGCATCTCCACGGGGGCGGCGGGGTCGGACAGGTGCACCTCCAGGAGGGTGCGGTTGATCGCCAACGGGGTGCGCAGCTCGTGGGAGGCGTTGGCGACGAACCGCTGCTGGGCGGTGAAGGCCCGCTCCAGCCGGTCCAGCATCTCGTCGAAGGTGTCCGCCAGCTCCTTCAGCTCGTCGTCCGGACCGGCCAGCTTGATGCGGCGGCTCAGGTCCGAGCCGGCGACCTGGCGGGCGGTGCGGGTGATCCGGCCCAGCGGGGACAGCACCCGGCCCGCCATGGCGTACCCGAAGGCGAACGCGATGATGCTGAGGCCCAGCAGGGCGAACAGCGAGCGCCGCAGCAGGTCGTCGAGGGCCAGGTCGCGCTGGTGCTGGAGGCAGGCGGCCATGGCGTCGTTGAACTGGTCGGCCGTCACCCCTTCCGCGGGCAGCCGGCACCAGTCGAAGTTCGCGTCGACCTGGCCGGTCAGCAGCCTGAAGGGCAGGTCGTCGGTGCTGATGTAGAGGGCCTGCCGGGTGAGCAGGTAGATGATCGACAGCAGCAGGACCCCGGCGATCAGGAACATGCCGCCGTAGAGCAGGGTGAGCCGTATCCGGATCGTCGGCCGCAGCAGGGGGCGGGCCGGGATCCGGGGGTCCCAGGTCGGTTTGGGGGGTGCCGCGCGTGGTGTGGGCGTGCCTGTCACGGGTCAGATCCGGTAGCCGGAGCCGGGCACGGTGATGATGACCGGCGGTTCGCCGAGCTTGCGGCGGAGGGTCATGACCGTGACGCGGACGACGTTGGTGAAGGGGTCGGTGTTCTCGTCCCACGCCTTCTCCAGGAGCTGCTCGGCGGAGACGACGGCACCCTCGCTGCGCATCAGCACCTCCAGCACGGCGAACTCCTTCGGGGCCAGCTGGACCTCCCGGCCGTCGCGGAACACCTCGCGACGGTTCGGGTCGAGCTTGATCCCGGCCCGCTCCAGGACGGGCGGCAGCGGCACGGTCGTGCGCCGGCCCAGCGCGCGGACGCGGGCGATCAGCTCGCTGAACGCGAACGGCTTGGGCAGGTAGTCGTCGGCGCCCAGCTCCAGGCCCTCGACCCGGTCGCTGACGTCACCGGACGCGGTGAGCATCAGCACGCGGGTCGGCATGCCCAGCTCGACGATCTTGCGGCAGACGTCGTCCCCGTGGACGAGGGGCAGGTCGCGGTCGAGGACGACGACGTCGTAGTCGTTGACGCCGACGCGCTCCAGGGCGGCGGCCCCGTCGTACACGACGTCGACGGCCATGGCCTCCCGGCGCAGTCCGGTGGCCACCGCATCGGCGAGCAGTTGCTCGTCCTCGACGACGAGTACGCGCACGGCGCTGTTCCTTCCTCCGAGCCCGGATCCGGGCAGGTCTTGGACACCGGCGGGATCGCCGGTGTCCTGGCCATCCTCCCCCTTACACGCGTAAACCGGCTGTAAGTCGGCCGGTGGCCGGGCCCGCGGGACGGGTGCGGCCCGACGCGTTCGCGACACTCCCGGGTTTGCGAGGTTTCCGCGGGGCCGCCCTTGGGGAGGACGACTGCACACCCGAGATCACGCCCTGTATGTGGCACGCCACGAGCCGCTCTGTCCCCCAGAGGCGCTGTGCGTGATCCGAACCCACCCTCGGCACACCCCGTGCCAACCGACCCATGACGAGGGGGCGCATCATGGACGCTTTCACCGCAGGACTGCTGCAGCGCATAAGGGCGACGGAAACCGACCTGACGCGGGCGCGGGAGACCGGAGACGACTTCCTGGCCGACGTCGAGCAGGCGGAGCTGGACGACCTCCGCCGCCTGGCGGCGGAACACGGAGTGGAGGTCTCCGTGGTCTCCGCCTGACGACCCGACCGCGAAGGCCCCGGCGTCCCCCTGGGACCCGGGGCCTTCGCGCGCGTACGGACCGGTGCGGCCCGGCGGCGGATCGGGGGCGCCGGGCCCGGCGGCGGGTCGGGCGCGGCGACCGGGCGCGGGCCCGGGCCCCGTCAGTCGTGCCAGGCGCCGAAGTCCTCCAGGAGGGCCTGGAGCGGCTCGAAGACGCCCGGTACCGCCGCCACCGTGAGGTCGTCGGTCTCCGGCCCGCCGGGGCGACCGCCGGTCAGGGCGCCCGCCTCGCGCGCGATGAGCGCCCCCGCCGCCCGGTCCCAGGGGCGGAGCCCCCGCTCGTAGTAGCCGTCCAGCCGACCGGCGGCCACGTCGGCCAGGTCGACGGCGGCCGAGCCGCTGCGGCGGATGTCCCGCACGAGGGGGACCAGCCGGTGGGCCACCTCCGCCTGGTGGGCGCGGACCGTCGTGACGTAGTTGAACCCGGTCGACACGAGGGCCTGGTCCAGGGGCGGGGCCGGCCGGCAGCGCAGCCGCCGCTCCCCCAGACGGGCGCCCCGGCCCCGTACGGCCCGGAACGTCTCCCCCCGCATCGGGACCTCCACGACGCCGACGAGCGCCTCGCCGTCCCGCTCGGCGGCGATGGACACCGCCCACGTCGGCAGGCCGTAGAGGTAGTTCACCGTGCCGTCCAGCGGGTCGACGACCCAGCGGATGCCGCTGGTGCCCTCCGCGGCGCCGCCCTCCTCGCCGAGCAGACCGTCGTGCGGGCGGTGCTCCGCGAGGTGGTCGGTGATCAGCTTCTCGGCGGCGATGTCCATCTCGGTGACCACGTCGATGGGGCTCGACTTGGTCGCGGCGACGCCCAGGTCGGCCGGGCGCCCGTCGCGCAGCAGCGCGCCCGCGCGGCGCGCGGCCTCCAGGGCGACGGCCAGGAGCTCGTCCAGCAGCGGGTCGTCGGCCGGATCGTGCGGCAGCGGATCGGTCACGGGGCCTCCTCAGGCGTACGGGCTGTCGGCGCCGGCCGCGGCGGGCCGCTTGGCGCGGGCGGGGCAGCAGCCGACGGGGCACAGGTCGTGCGAGGGTCCCAGCGCGCCCAGGGCGCACCGCTCGACGGCGGCGCCGCGTTCGGTGGCGGCCCGCTCCAGGAGCAGGTCCCGGACGGCGGCGGCGAAGCGCGGGTCGGCGCCCACGGTGGCCGAGCGGCGCACGGGCAGGCCCAGCTCGGCGGCCTTCGCGGTGGCCTCCGTGTCCAGGTCGTACAGGACCTCCATGTGGTCCGAGACGAAGCCGATGGGCACCATCACGGCGGCCGGGGCGCCCGCCTCGTGCAGCTCCTCCAGGTGGTCGCAGATGTCCGGCTCCAGCCACGGGACGTGCGGGGCGCCGCTGCGGGACTGGTACACGAGCTTCCAGGGGTGGTCGACGCCGGTGCGCTCCCGTACGGCCCCGGCGATGAGGCGGGCCACGTCGAGGTGCTGCCTGACGTACGCGCCGCCCTCGCCGTGTTCCCCGACCGGGCCGGACGTGTCGGCGGCGGAGTCGGGGATCGAGTGCGTGGTGAAGGCGAGGTGGGCGCCGGCGCGGACCGGTTCGTCCAACTCGGCGAGGGAGCTCAGGACGCCCTCGACCATGGGCTCGACGAAGCCGGGGTGGTTGAAGTAGTGCCGCAGCTTGTCGACCTTCGGCAGCGGCAGGCCCTCCGCCTCCAGCGCGGCGAGCGCGTCGGCGAGGTTCTCCCGGTACTGCCGGCAGCCGGAGTACGAGGCGTAGGCGCTGGTGGCGAGGACGGCGATGCGGCGCCGCCCGTCGCGGACCATCTCGCGGAGCGTGTCCGTCAGGTACGGCGCCCAGTTGCGGTTGCCCCAGTAGACCGGCAGGTCGAGGCCGGCGGCGGCGAAGTCCTCGCGGAGGGCGGCGAGCAGCGCCCGGCACTGGTCGTTGATGGGACTGACGCCGCCGAACAGGAAGTAGTGCTGTCCGACCTCCTTGAGGCGCTCCTTGGGGATGCCCCGGCCCCTCGTCACGTTCTCCAGGAACGGGACCACGTCCTCGGGTCCCTCCGGGCCGCCGAAGGAGAGCAGCAGCAGGGCGTCGTACGGGGCGGGGTCACGCTGGTCGGGCACACGCTGATCGGACATGGCTCCGATCCTGCCACCCGGCACTGACGGCGGGGAAACCGCCGTGCGCGCTCCTCCATTCGGCCGTAACCTGTCAAGGCTGTCCATGCGCCTTACCTCGCCGGTCGCCCCCGCCGGCCGTGCCCCACCCCCGCTCCGGAGTGCCCCTTGCCCAGTCCCTATCGTGCGATCTTCGCCGCCCCCGGCACCCTGGGGTTCTCCGCCGCCGGCCTCATCGGCCGGATGCCGCTCGCCATGACGGGCGTGGGCGTCCTGACGATGGTCACGGAGCTGTCGGGCCGGTACGGGCTCGCCGGCCTGCTGACCGGCACGCTGGCGCTGTCGGCGGCGGTGCTGGGCCCGCAGGTGTCCCGGTTCGTCGACCGGTACGGGCAGCGCCGCGTGCTGCGGCCGGCGACGCTGGTGTCCGTGGTGGCCATCGGCGCGCTGGTGCTCTGCGCGCAGGGGGAGCTGCCGGACTGGACGCTGTTCGTGTGCGCGCTGGCCGCGGGCTGCGTGCCGAGCATCGGTGCCATGACCCGCGCGCGGTGGGCGGAGATCTACCGGGGCAGGCCGCAGGAGTTGCACACGGCGTACTCGCTGGAGTCCATCGTCGACGAGGTGTGCTTCATCCTGGGCCCACCCCTCTCGATCGGCCTGTCGACGATCTGGTTCCCGGCGGCGGGCCCGCTGCTGGCCGGGATGTTCCTGCTGGTCGGCGCGTGGTGGCTGACCGCGCAGCGGGCCACCGAGCCGGCGCCCCACCCGGTCGAGAAGCACGGGGCGGCGCGGACGAGCGCGCTGCGCTCCCCCGGTCTGCAGGTGCTGGTGGTGGCGTTCGTCGCGACCGGCGCGATCTTCGGCGCGGTCGACGTGGTGACGGTGGCGTTCGCCGAGGAGCAGGGCCACAAGACGGCGTCGAGCCTGGTGCTCGCGGTGTACGCGGGCGGTTCGTGCCTGGCGGGCGCCGTGTTCGGGATGCTGCGGCTGAAGGGCGCCCCCGCCCGCCGCTGGGTCGTGGGTGTGCTCGCGATGGCCGTGAGTATGATCCCCCTCCAACTGGCCGGGAACCTTCCGTTGCTGGCCGTGGCGCTCTTCGCCGCGGGCCTCGCCATCGCGCCGACGATGGTGACCACCATGGCCCTGGTGGAGGCGCACGTACCGCGCGGCAAGCTCACCGAGGGCATGACCTGGACCGGAACCGGGCTCGCGGTCGGTGTGGCGCTCGGCACGTCGATCTCGGGATGGGTGGTCGCCGTGCACGGAGCGGACGCGGGGTACGCGGTGCCCGGTCTGGCGGGGGTGCTGGCGGCCGCGGTGGCGTTCCTGGGGTACCGCCGGCTGAACAGGCCGGTGCCGACGCGGGAGGGGCAGCGTGCGCAGCAGGACCCTGAGCAGTCTGAGCAACCTGGGCGGTCTCGGCAGGAGGGGCGGCCGGAGCAGGGCGAGCGGCACCTGGCGTAACTGGGCGGGGAACGTCTCCGTCCGGCCCGCGCGGGAGGCGCGGCCGGCGTCCGTGGGGGAGCTGGCGGACGCGGTGCGGAGCGCCGCCGACGACGGCCTGCGGGTCAAGACGGTGGGGACGGGCCACTCGTTCACGTCGATAGCCGCGACGGACGGGCTGCTGATCCGCCCCGACCTGCTCACCGGGATCCGGCGGATCGACCGCGCCTCGATGACCGTGACCGTGGAGTCGGGTACGCCGCTGAAGCGGCTGAACGCGGCGCTGGCCCGGGAGGGCCTGTCGCTCGCCAACATGGGCGACATCATGGAGCAGACGGTCGCGGGCGCGATCAGCACCGGGACCCACGGGACGGGCCGGGACTCGGCGTCGCTCGCCGCGCAGGTCCGGGAGCTGGAGCTGGTGACGGCGGACGGGCGGGTGACGGCCTGCTCCGAGGAGGTGGAGCCGGAGGTCTTTGCCGCCGCCCGGGTCGGCCTGGGCGCGCTGGGCGTCGTCTCGGCGGTCACCTTCGCGGTGGAGCCGATGTTCCTGCTCACCGCGCGCGAGGAGCCGATGGGCTTCGACCGGGTCACGGCCGAGTTCGAGCAGTTGTACGCGGAGAACGAGCACTTCGAGTTCTACTGGTTCCCCCACACGGGCAACTGCAACACCAAGCGGAACAACCGCAGCCTGGGCCCCGCGGACCCGCCGGGCGCGGTGAGCGGCTGGTTCGAGGACGAGTTCCTGTCCAACGGCGTGTTCCAGGTGGCCAACTCCTTCGGGCGGGCCCTGCCCGCGGCGGTCCCGGCGATCGCGCGGCTGTCCAGCCGGGCGCTGTCGGCGCGGACGTACACGGACATCCCGTACAAGGTCTTCACCAGTCCGCGCCGGGTGCGGTTCGTGGAGATGGAGTACGCCGTTCCGCGGGAGGCGGCGGTGGCCGCCCTGCGGGAGCTGAAGGCGGTGGTGGACCGCTCGCCGCTGCGGGTGAGTTTCCCGGTGGAGGTGCGGACGGCGCCGGCCGACGACATCACGCTGTCGACGGCGTCGGGACGGGACACCGCGTACATCGCGGTCCACATGTACCGGGGCACCCCCTATCGGGCGTACTTCACGGCGGCGGAGCGGATCATGACGGCGCACGGGGGCCGGCCGCACTGGGGCAAGGTGCACACGCGCGACGCGGCGTACCTGGCGGAGGCGTACCCCCGGTTCGGGGAGTTCGTGGCGCTGCGCGACCGGCTGGATCCCGACCGTCTCTTCGGCAACCCCTATCTGCGGCGGGTGCTGGGTGACTGACACCGCGCACGGCACCGCCCGAGGGAGCCGCACCTAGCTCCCTTTCGACCGTTTCCTCCCGTCACGCCCTCGTCGGCGAGACCCTGTCGGAGGGTCGATCGCCGGACACCGCGAGAACTTCGGCGGCGCGCCGGTCCACCGACATGGCCCGAATGGAGTACTGTGGCGAACCCTGGGCATCGGTCCCTCACGGATGCCCAGGATCGACGGGAGGGGCCGAAAATGGCACTCGATCCGGCGGCGCCGCCATACCGCACGGGAGCCCGCGACGGAGCGTGACGGTTCGGTCACGTCGAGTTGCGGAATGGGTTACCGTGCCATGACGGCGTTCCAGGGCCCACGCCCGACACGCCGGTCAACTCGGCAAGGTTGTGGCAGGCTGCACCCGGGCAGGCCACACTCGACTAGCGGAAGCAGCGACGCACGTGACGTCGGCAGGCACCACCCGGGAGGTCCCCATGCCCGAACTGCGTGTCGTGGCCGTCTCCAACGACGGCACACGACTGGTGCTGAAGGCTGCGGACAACACGGAGTACACGCTTCCGATTGACGAGCGGCTGCGCGCCGCCGTCCGCAACGACCGTCCCCGACTCGGCCAGATCGAGATCGAGGTGGAGAGCCACCTGCGGCCCCGGGACATCCAGGCGCGGATACGAGCCGGTGCCTCCGCCGAGGAGGTCGCCCAGCTCGCGGGCATCCCCGTCGAGCGCGTCCGCCGCTTCGAGGGACCCGTGCTCGCGGAGCGCGCCTTCATGGCGGAGCGGGCCCGGAAGACCCCCGTCCGCCGCCCCGGCGAGAACGCGGGTCCGCAGCTCGGCGAGGCGGTGCAGGAGCGGCTGCTGCTGCGCGGCGCCGAGAAGGACACCGTGGCGTGGGACTCCTGGCGCCGCGACGACGGCACGTGGGAGGTGCTGCTCGTCTACCGGGTCGCCGGCGAGGTCCACACGGCGAGCTGGACGTACGACCCGCCGCGGCGGCTCGTCCAGGCCGTGGACGCCGAGGCCCGCGCGCTGATCGGCGAGACCGACGACGCGGTGGCCGTGCCGGAGCCGAGCTTCCCGTTCGTCCCGCGCATCGCGCGGCTGCCGCGCGAGCGGTCCGCGCCGCCCGCCCCGAGCGCCGAGCCCGCGGAGGAGTCCGAGCGGGACTCGCTGACCAGCCTCCTGGAGGCGGTGCCCAACTTCCGCGGCGACATGGTCGTCCCCGACCTGCCGACCGGGACGGACGGGGCGGCGGCCGAGCCCGACAGCGAGCCGGACGCCGAGGAGCCCCCGGCCCCCGCCGCGTCGGCCGGCGCCGGCTCGGCGTACGCGGACGTCCTGATGCCCCGCTCGGTGAGCGGCCACCGCGACCGCCTGATCGGCACGACGGACCGCCAGGCGGAGGCCGACGGCGTCCGCCCGGGCCGCCGGGCGGCGGTCCCGAGCTGGGACGAGATCGTCTTCGGCACGCGCCGCAAGAAGCAGGAGTAGCCGGGGCCCGCCCCGCGCACCGGACCCGCGCGGGCCCCCCGCGGCGGGACCCGTACCGGGGTGGATCCGGTGCGCGCGGGGAGGCTCAGCCCCGGTCGGGGCCCGTGGCCACGGGGCGGTTCGGGTCCCGGCTCCACTCGGACCAGGATCCGACGTAGAGCGCCGCCCGGACGCCCGCCGCCTCCAGGGCCAGGGCCTCGTGGGCCGCCGAGACACCGGAGCCGCAGTAGACGCCCACCTCGGGGGCGTCCAGGGCGCCCAGTTCCTCGAACCGCGCCGCCAGTGCCTCCGGCGGCAGGAAGCGGCCGTCCTCGGCGGCGTTCTCCGTCGTCGGGGCCGACACGGCGCCCGGGATGTGCCCGGCGACCGGGTCGATCGGCTCCACCTCGCCCCGGTACCGCTCCCCCGCCCGCGCGTCCAGCAGCAGCCCGGCACGGGCCAGCGCCGCCGCCCCGTCCGCGTCCAGCAGCGGCAGTCCTCCCGGTACGGGGACGAAGTCGCCCGGCACCGGCTCCGGCACCGCCGTCGACAGCCCGCCCCGCCACGCGGCGAGCCCGCCGTCCAGGACCCGCACGTCGCCGTGGCCCGCCCAGCGCAGCAGCCACCAGGCCCGCGCCGCCCCCCAGCCCCGGCCGCCGTCGTACACGACCACCCGCGACCCCGACGACACCCCGGCCGCGCGCATCGCCGCGCCGAACACGCCGAGGTCCGGCAGCGGATGGCGGCCCCCGGCGCCGGGCGCGCCGGCCAGCTCGGCGTCGAGGTCCACGTACACGGCGCCGGGGATGTGCCCCGCCTCGTACGCGGGGCGGCCGGGCGGGCCGCCCAACTCCCAGCGGACGTCCAGCAGGACGGGGCGGGGTCCACCGGGCGCCGGGGACGCCATCTCCGCCGCGAGGTCCGCGGCGGAGACCAGGGGGTGCGAGTCGGTGCTTGCGTTGCGGTTCATACGTGCCATCCTCGCGCAGATACGGGCCCTGCCGGGAGGACTGACGGTGGAAAGCGCGGATGGGAGTCGGAATTTCGGGCATCCTCCTGCCGGATCGCGCCAAACCCCGGCGCGGCCCGGGCGCACCGCCCGGCCCGCGGTGCCAGCATCTGACGAGGCGTGAAACCGCTGCACCGGCGCGGTCCGCGCCCGGTCCCCCCGCACGGCCGCGACGATGGTCCAAGGAGAATGTGACGATGACCGAGGCGACCCGGCGCGAGCCGGGTACACCCTGCTGGGTGAGCTTGATGGTGCGCGGCCTTGACGCGGCGGAGGAGTTCTACGGGGAGCTGTTCGGCTGGGAGTTCCAGCCGGGCCCGTCGCAGCTCGGCCCGTACGTGCGGGCGCTGCTCGACGGCCGGGAGGTCGCGGGGATCGGCCGGCTGCCCGCCGACCGCGACCTGCCGGGCGCCTGGACGGCGTACCTGGCCTCCGACGACGCCGACGGCACGGCCGAGTCGGTCCGCTGCGGCGGCGGGACGGTCGCCGTGGGGCCGCTGGACTCGGGCGACGCCGGGCGGCTCCTGATCTGCTCCGACCCGGCGGGCGCGGTCTTCGGGGTGTGGCAGGCGGCCGCGTTCCAGGGGACCGCGGTGGCGGGCGCCCCGGGCACGCCGGTGTGGAACGAGCTGCTGACGCACGAGTGCGAGCCCGTCGTGAAGTTCTACCGCACGGTCTTCGGCTACGAGCCCGACCCGCTGGGCCCGGACGACCAGGACCGCGTGACCCTCCTCGCGAAGGGGCGGCCCGCGGCGTCGGTGCGCGGGGTCGGCGCCGACCTGCCGCGGGACCGGGGCGCGCACTGGACGACGTGGTTCGAGGTGGCCGACCCGGACGCGGCCGCGCGGCGGGTCGAGGAGCTGGGCGGGAAGGTGCTGCGCGCGCCGCGGGACGGCGTGGAGGGGCGGACGGCGACGGTCGCGGACCCGGAGGGCGCCGTCTTCACGATCGTACGGTCGTCCGGGCGCTGACGGGCGGCTCGACCGCGGCCGGTTCGACGGGCAGGACGTCCGGCGACAGCGCGGCCGCGCGGGCGGTGGCGGCCGTCATCCTGCGCCGGTGGTGGCGTCTGCACAGCACTTCGTACCCGACCTCGTCACCGCTGTCGACGTCCCCGACGACGACCTGGGCCCCCTCGACGACCATCACGCCGCCGACCGTGCGCGCGTTGTGCGTCGCCCTCGCGCCGCACCAGCACAGCGCCTCCACCTGGAGCACCTCCACGCGGTCCGCCAGCTCCACCAGCCGCTGGGAGCCCGGGAACAGCTTGGAGCGGAAGTCGGTGGTGATGCCGAACGCGAACACGTCCAGCTCCAGGTCGTCGACGACCCGCGCGAGCTGGTCGATCTGCTCCGGGGCGAGGAACTGCGCCTCGTCCGCGATCACGTAGTCGCAGCGGCCGCCGCGCGAGAGGTGATCGACGAGGTACGCGTAGAAGTCGAACTCCTCGGCCGCCTCGACGGCCTCGGTGACCAGCCCGAGGCGGGAGGAGAGCTTGCCCGCGCCCGCCCGGTCGTTGCGGGTGAAGATCATGCCCTGGAGGCCGCGCGCGGACCGGTTGTGCTCGATCTGCAGAGCGAGGGTGCTCTTTCCGCAGTCCATCGTTCCGGAGAAGAACACGAGCTCGGGCATGGGGAAGTGACGACCTTTCGGGTCTGCGGCGCGGGCCGGGGCGTGGGGGCGGGCGATGCGGTGCGGGGCGTGCGCTACGTGCGGACTTCCAGCAGCGGGACGAGCTGTTCGGCGGCGGTCATCGAGCCGTGCATCCCCGCCATCGCCGACTCGTGCGGCTCGGCGAGGGACGCCGTCAGGGCCACGTCGTCGTGCGCGGCGGCGACCACGTCGCCGATCCGGCCGAGTACCCGCTCGTCGACGTGCGGGCCGAACCAGCCCGCGGCGATCGCCTCGTCGCGCCCCGCGACCCAGAAGCGGTCGCCGAGCACCTCGCGCCAGCACGCCAGCACGTCCGCCTCGGCGCCCGGCACGGCGTACACGTGGCGCGCGCGGCCCTCGCCGCCCAGCAGGGCGACACCGGCGCGCAGCTCCCAGTCCTCGTCGAAGTCGATGCGGGACTCCTCGTCGAACGGGATGTCCACCATGCCGTGGTCCGCCGTGACGTACAGCGCGGAGCGCGCCGGGAGCTGCTCGGCGAGGCGCTGGACGAGCTGGTCGGCGTGCATGAGCTGGCCGCGCCAGGCGTCGGAGTCCACGCCGAAGCGGTGGCCGGCGCCGTCGACCTCGCTGTAGTACGTGTAGACGAGCGCGCGGTCGGCGCCCGCCATCTGGTCGGCGGCGAAGTCCATGCGGTCCTCGCCGGAGAGCCGCCCGTGGAACGTGCCGCCGCTGAGCGCGACCTTCGTGAGCGGGGTGTCCTGGAAGGCCGGGGACGAGACCTGGGCCGTGTGGACGCCCGCGGCGTCGGCCAGCTGGAAGACCGTCGGGTACGGCTGCCAGACGCTCGGCGGGGTCCAGGGGCGCCAGCGCAGTTGGTTCATCAGCTCGCCCGCGTCCGGGTCGCGCACCGTGTACCCGGCGAGGCCGTGGGCGCCGGGGGGCAGGCCCGTGCCGACCGAGGCGAGCGAGGTCGCGGTCGTGGCGGGGAAACCGGACGTGAGGGGGCGGCCCGTGCCGCCGCGCGAGGAGCCGAGGAGCGAGGCGAGGAAGGGGGCCTCCGCCGGGTGCGCCTTGACCTGCTCCCAGCCGAGCCCGTCGATCAGGAAGACGCAGACCCGGTCGGCCGGTGCCAGCTCGGCGATGCGGGGCTCGAAGCCCGGCACGCCCAGCCCCGCCGCCAGCGTCGGCAGCAGATCGGCGAGGGAACCGGAGCCGTACGCCGGTATGGGCGCCGTGTCGAGGGACAGCGGCACCGGGTCGTCGGGCCAGGCGGAGGCCGTGGTCGTCGGCTGGACCATCAGCGCGTGGCCGCGGTGGCTTCGGAGAGGGCCTGGGCGAAGTGGAGGGCCTGGCGGACCGTCTCCGGGCCGTCGCCGGCCTCGCTGACGCGCAGGCTCAGGTCGTCGGCGGTGGAGCTGCCCGTGTAACCGTGGTCGGCGTCGCAGTTCGGGTCGCCGCAGGCGGCGGGCTCCAGGTCGATCCGGGAGACGGCGCCCCAGCCGACCGTGAGGACGATCTCGCGCGGGAGCGCGCCGGGCTCGTACGACTCCGGGTTGGCGACGACGCGGCTGACGACGACCGACGAGATCCGGCCGAGCTTCACGGACTCGGTGGACGTGGTCGCGTACGGGGTCGGGGAGGTCGTGTCGGCGTTCTGCTCGTCGGTGTGGCTGACGATGAAGCGCGTCGCCGTGAGCACGAGGACCGTGACGTGGCGCCGGACCTCGTTGGCGTCGAACGTGGTCTCCTGGTGGACGAGGTACGACGCGATCGGCTCTCCGCCGACGGCGGCCTCCACCGCCTCGGCCACGAGGGCCGGGTAGTAGCCGCTGCGCTCGATCGCCGCGCGCAGCCCCTGGGTCGTCGTACCGGTCTTCGCCATGGACTCCATCCTACGGGGCGCCCGGAGCCCCGGTGACGGCTGTGGAAACCGCCCCGGGCCGCCCCGCTCAGTAGCTGGGCAGGCGGCGGGGGCCGAGGTCGGTGCGGGCGGGGGGCGGGGCGAGCCGTACGGTCGCGCCCAGGACGGCGAGGCCCCGCGGGGCGACGACGACCGGTTCCAGCGCGACGGCGACGACCTCCGGGTGGTCGTCGACCAGCCGCGACACGCGCAGCAGCAGCTCCTCCAGGGCGGCCGTGTCGACGGGGGCGGAGCCCCGCCAGCCGAAGAGGAGGGGGGCCGTCCGGATGGAGCGGACCTGCTCGGCGACGTCGCGGTCGGTGGCCGGAACGAGGCGGTGCGCCATGTCGCCGAGCAGCTCGGACGGGGCGCCGGTGAGGCCGAAGGACAGGACGGCACCGACCGCCGGGTCGATCGCGGCGCGGACGACGGTGTCGACGCCGCGCGGCACCATGGCCTGGACCACCGGCTGGAGCTCGGCGGGCCCGCCGAGGGCCTCGGTGAGCTCGGCGTACGCGGTGCGCAACTGCTCCTCGGTCGCCAGGTCGAGCCGTACGCCGCCGAGGTCGGGGCGGTGGCGCAGGTGCGGCGCGGTGGTCTTGAGGGCGACCGGGTAGCCGAGGCGGGCGGCGGCGCGTACGGCGGTGTCGGGGTCGGGCGCGGGGAGGACGGGCCGTACGGCGATGCCGTAGCAGGCGAGCAGCTCGCGGGTGTCGTCCGGCGCGAGGGTGATGCCGCGCTCCCCCACGCCGCCCGTACCGCTCGCACCGCCCGTACCGCCCGTGCCGAGGAGCCGTCCGATCCGTGCGGCGGCTCCCTTCTCGTCGACGCCCTCGTACTCGGGCACCCGGCCCGGCTCGGCGGCCTTGCGCCGCCACTCGGCGTACGTGACGGCCGCGGCCAGCGCCCGCACGGCCCGCTCGGCGGCGGGGTAGGCGGGGATGTTCCCGGCGGGGGCGCCGGGCGGCACGGGACCGTCGGCGGGGGCGCGCCCGGGCTCCGGCGGCGCGCCGGGCGGACGGGGGGCGGTCGCGGTCCCCCCGTACGGCGTCCGGTCCGCCGCCGCGCCCGGCGTCGGCGCGGCGCCCGCGGGTTCCGCCCGGCCGGCCGGGGCCGGGTGCTCCGGGGCGGGGGCCGTGCTGGTCGCGGCCGCCAGGGCGTCCGCCAGGGCGCCCAGTTCGACGTGGACGACCACGACCGGCTTCGCCGGGGAGGTGGCGCACGCCTCGCGCAGGGCGGTCGCCAGCACCTCGCCCTCGCCGGTCGGTTCCGCCGTCCCCCGCAGGCCGACCCGCGGGATCGCGGTGACGACCACCGCGTCGCACGCGTCGTCGTGCAGGGCCCCGGCGAGCGCCGCCCGGAAGTCCTCGGGGGTGGCGGCGGTGGTCAGGTCGCGGGGCGGCAGTGGTCGCAGGCCCTCGGTGAGGCAGGCGTCGTACGTGAGGAGGCCCAGCGACTCGGAGTTGCCGAGGATGGCGACGCGCGGCCCCTCGGGCAGGGGCTGCCCGGCGAGCAGCAGGCCCGCGTCGACGAGCTCGGTGACCGTGTCGACGCGGATGACTCCGGCCTGGCGGAGCAGCGCGGACACCGTGGCGTGCGGGATGCGGGTGGCGGGCACCGCGTGGCCGGGGGGCGCGCTGCCGCTGTGCCGGGCGCCCTTGACGACGACGACCGGCTTGACCGCGGCGGTGCGGCGGGCGAGCCGGGTGAACTTGCGGGGGTTGCCGATGGACTCCAGGTACAGCAGGACCACGTCGGTGTCGGGGTCCTCGTACCAGTACTGGAGGATGTCGTTGCCGGAGACGTCGGCCCGGTTGCCGGCCGAGACGAACGACGACACGCCCGCGCCCCGCCGGTGCAGCCCGGAGAGCAGGGCGATGCCGATCGCGCCGGACTGGGTGAACAGGCCGATGCGCCCGGCGGCGGGCAGTTGCGGGGCGAGGGAGGCGTTGAGCCGGGCGCCGTCCGCGGTGTTGATCACGCCGAAGGCGTTGGGGCCGATGACGCGCATCCCGTACGAGCGGGCCTGCCGCACCAGGGCCCGCTGGCGCTCCCGCCCGGCCGGGCCGCTCTCGGCGTAGCCGGCGGTCAGGACGACGAGCCCGCGCACGCCGTGCTCGCCGCAGTCCGCGACGGCGTCCGGGACGTGTTCGGCGGGCACGGCGACGACGGCCAGGTCGACGGGCTCGCCGATCTCGCCGACGGAGCGGTGGGCGGGGACGCCGTCCAGGGCGGCCGGCCCTGCGGGGAGCGCGCGGTTCACGGCGTACACGGGGCCGGTGAACCCGGCGTCGACGAGGTTGCGCAGGACGGTGCGGCCGACGCCGCCGGGGGCGCGGCCCGCGCCGACGACGGCGACGGAGCCGGGGGCGAGGAGGCGCTGCACGGACCGTGCCTCGGCGCGCTGCTCGCGGGCGCGCTGGACGGCGAGGGAGCGGTCGGTGGGCTCCAGGTCGAGGTGGAGGCGGACGGCGCCGTCCTCGAAGCTGCGCTTCTGGGTGTACCCGGCGTCCGTGAACACCTTGATCATCTTGGTGTTGGCGGGCAGCACCTCCGCGGCGAACCGCCTGATGCCGCGTTCGCGGGCGACGGCGGCGATGTGCTCCAGCAGGGCGGAGGCGACGCCGCGGCCCTGGTGGGCGTCCTGGACGAGGAAGGCGACCTCGGCCTCGTCGGCGGGGGCGGCGGCGGGGCGGCCCGCGGCGTCGATCCGGTCGTAGCGGACCGTCGCGATGAACTCGCCGCCGACGGTCGCGGCCAGGCCCACCCGGTCCACGTAGTCGTGGTGGGTGAAGTGGTGCACGTCCTTGGCGGAGAGCCGGGGGTAAGGTGCGAAGAACCGGTAGTACTTCGACTCATCCGAGACCTGCTCGTAGAAGCTGACCAGGCGCTCGGCGTCGTCCGCGGTGATCGGTCTGATCCGCGCGGTGCCGCCGTCGCGCAGCACCACGTCGGCCTCCCAGTGGTCGGGGTACGCGTGCGCCGACTGATCGGACGGGTTCAGCATGGGCCAAGGGTACGGCGCCGTTCCGGCACTCCGCCGGACATGAGAGACTGGTCTAGACAACCACTAGCACTTGAAGGGCAACACCATGGCTGAGCGCCGCGTCAACGTGGGTTGGGCCGAGGGCCTGCACGCCCGCCCCGCCTCCATCTTCGTCCGTGCCGCCACGGCCTCCGGCGTCCCCGTGACCATCGCCAAGGCCGGCGGCACCCCGGTCAACGCCGCGTCGATGCTCGCGGTGCTCGGCCTGGGCGCGCAGGGCGGCGAGGAGATCGTCCTCGCCTCCGACGCCGAGGGCGCGGACGCGGCGCTGGACCGTCTGGCGAAGCTGGTCGCCGAGGGTCTTGAGGAGCTTCCCGAGACCGTCTGACGACGACCGGCAGCACCACGGAGCCGCACCGCCCGGAATTCGGGGGTGCGGCTCTCCTTCTTCCGGGACGCGCCGGATTTCCGGTTCCCGCCGGTCCCGCGGATTCCCCGATTTCCCGGACAGCGCTTTTCGCGGGCAGCCGAAAAGGACCCCGTCATTTCTCCCTTCCTTTGTATACGGCCCCGCTGTTAATTCCGCGCTCCGGCGGTGTTTACGGGAGGTTGCGAACCCCTCACGCGGCCCGTGCGGCGCAGCCGGTGGGTGCCGCGCCACCGCTCGACGTGCTGGGCGGTGAGCATCCGGGCCCGCTCCGCGTCGCTCCGGGCGACGGCGTCGACGATCGCGCCGCGCTCCGCCCACGCCTCGGCCGGCCTGGCCGGCTCCTCGACCGCGTACATCCAGGCGGTCTTGTGGCGCAGCTGGGTGAGCAGCGAGGTCAGGCCGGGGCTGGCCGACGCCTGGGCGAGCGTCTCGTGGAACCAGTCGCCCAGCGGGCGCAGGTCCTCCCCCTGGCCGCGGCGGGCCCCCTCCCGACCCAGGCGGACGAGGCCGCGCAGCACCTTGAGGTGGGCCTCGGTGCGGCGCTGGGCGGCGCGGGCGGCGCCCAGCGGCTCCAGCAGCGTGCGCATCTCCAGCAGGTCGGCGGCGTCCTGCTCGGTCGGCTCCGCCACGCAGGCGCCGACGTGGCGGCGCGAGACGACGAAGCCCTCCGACTCCAGGGTCCGCAGCGCCTCGCGGACGGGGACGCGGGAGACGCCGTAGCGGCGGGCGAGCTGCTCCTCGGCGAGGCGGCTGCCGCGCGGCAGCACCCCGGAGACGATGTCCGCCCGGATCGCCGTACACACCGAGTGCGCGGGAATGCGCATACCGAACCTCCGAATCGCTCCGCCCACCGTTTAATCCGCGCGACACCCAATAGTTCGACGCTGTTCGGTGACTCTATTGCAACGAAGGGCATTTTCCGATCCCGGGCCGTAATCCATGGTGAATTTTTGGCCGGGGCGGTGGACTGCGGGCGGCGGGAAGGCGGAGGGGCGACGCGAAGGCCCCGGCTCGGTGACCGAGCCGGGGCCTTCGCGGAGCGGGGCGGGTCAGACGTCGACGCCGCGCGCCCGGAGGTAGGAGACCGGGTCGACGTCGGAGCCGTACTCGGCGGAGGTGCGGGCCTCGAAGTGGAGGTGGGGGCCCGTGGAGTTGCCGGTCGAGCCGGAGATGCCGATCTGCTGGCCCGGCATGACCGTCTGGCCGACCGCGACGCCGATCGAGGCGAGGTGGCCGTACTGCGTGTAGGTGCCGTCGTGCATCCGGATCACCACGTTGTTGCCGTACGCGCCGCCCCAGCCGGCCTCGACGACCGTGCCGAGGCCCACGGAGACGACGGCGGAGCCGTACGGGGCGTGGAAGTCGACGCCCGAGTGGCTGCCGGAGGACCACAGCGAGCCGCCCGCCCGGTAGGGGGTGGAGACGTACGAGCCGGCCACGGGGAGCTGGAAGGAGTTGAGGCGCTTGCGCTCGGCCTCGCGGGAGGCGCGCTCCTGGGCCTCGCGGGCGGCCTGGACCCGGGCCTCGGCCTGGCGTTCGGCCGCCGCTTCGGCCTGCGCCTGGCGCTCGGCCACCTCGGCGGCCAGCTCCTGGGCGGCGGCCTGGTCCTCGACCTCGTCGGCCAGCTCGTAGCCGGCGATGGCCTGGTTGAGGCCGGTGTCCTCCAGGGAGGCGCGCTCCGCGTCCGCGGCGAACGCCGGGGAGGCGAGGGTTCCGATGACGCCGGAGGTGGCGAGGGCGGCGGCGCCGGCGACGTGGGCGCTCCTGCGGCTCACTCGGCTCGGGGCACGGTGCTTCCCGGTGGAACGGGTGAACGCCATGAAGGGAACGTGTCCTTTCCTTCCCTCTCGCCTACCGGGTTAGCTGACGGGTTCGGAGCAGGAAGGTCTCCTACGGGCCCCTCCACGCGGTGGCGAAGGCGTCCGATTCACCCCAGGGGACATGGGTCCCCGGCTCCCCGGGCTCACGCCCGACGGGGATTCGGCGATCGCTGCCCGGTGCCGCGGGTGCGGCGGGTACGGGGGGCGGACAGCGCCTAAGACGCTATGCGGCTGATCTTTCAATCACCAAACAGACACGCTTTTTTGTAGCGCACGCCACAGAACAGACACCCAACCTCTCCAACAAAACGGACATAAGTCCGAGCAAGAACGGAACCCCGCCGTCCGGGTGGACGACGGGGTTCCGCCCCGTCAATCAGCCGGTGACGACGGTCACTTCGCCGATGCCCAGCGCCTCCACCGGCGCCTTGATCTGCGCCGCGTCCCCGACGAGGACGGTGACGAGGCGGTCCGGCGGGAAGGCGCTGACGACGGCCGCCGTCGCCTCCACCGTGCCCGTCGCGTCCAGGAGCCGGTACAGCCGTGCCTGGAAGTCGTCCGGCAGGTGCTGCTCGACCTGGTCGGCGAGGGTGCCGGCGACGGACGCCGCCGTCTCGTACTTGAGCGGGGCCACGCCCACCAGGTTGTGCACGGCGGCGTCGCGCTCGGCGTCGGTGAGCCCCTCCGCCGCGAGGGTGCGCAGCACCTTCCACAGGTCGTCCAGCGCCGGGCCGGTGTTGGGCGTGTCGACGGAGCCGCTGATGGCGAGCATCGCCGCGCCCGTGCCGTCCGGCAGGGACCGCAGGACCTGCCCGAAGGCCCGCACGCCGTACGTGTAGCCCTTCTCCTCGCGCAGGACGCGGTCCAGGCGGGAGGTGAGCGTGCCGCCCAGGCAGTACGTGCCGACGACCTGCGCGGGCCACACGCTGTCGTGCCGGTCGGGGCCGACGCGGCCGATGAGGAGCTGCGTCTGCACGGCGCCCGGCCGGTCCACGATGACGACGCGGCCGGTGTCGTCGGCGGTGACGGGCGACGCCGTGCGCGGGCGGGGCGCGCCGCCCGTCCACGCGCCGAGCGTGTCGTCGAGGAGCGCGTCCAGGTCGATGCCGGTCAGGTCGCCGACGACGACCGCGGTGGCCGACGCGGGGCGGACGTGGGCCTCGTAGAAGGCCCGTACGGCCGCGGAGTCGATCCGGGCGACGGTCTCCTCCGTGCCCTGGCGGGGCCGGGACATGCGCGAGGAGGCCGGGAACAGCTCGGCGGAGAGCTGCTTGGCGGCGCGGCGGGCGGGGTTGGCCGTCTCGTGCGGGATCTCGTCGAGGCGGTTGCGGACGAGGCGGTCGATCTCGTCGTCCGCGAAGGCCGGCGCCCGCAGCGCGTCGGAGAGGAGCCCGAGGGCCTTGTGCAGCCGGGAGGCCGGCACCTCCAGGGAGACCCGCACGGCGGGGTGGTCCGCGTGCGCGTCCAGGGTGGCGCCGCACCGCTCCAGCTCGGCGGCGAACTCCTCGGCGGTGTGTTTGTCCGTGCCCTCCGACAGGGCGCGCGCCATGATGGTGGCGACGCCGTCGAGGCCCTCCGGCTCGGCGTCCAGCGGGGCGTCGAGGACGATCTCGACGGCGACGACCTGCTGGCCGGGGCGGTGGCAGCGCAGCACCGTCAGGCCGTTGCCCAGCTCGCCCCGCTCGGGCGCGGGGAAGGCCCACACGCGGGGCGTGCCCGGCTTCGGCCGCGGGTGGAACTCCATGGTCGTCAGAGACACGGCAGCGTCGCTCACTGGTCCGCCCCCTCTTCCTCGTCGCTGTCGGTCCGGTCGCCGTCGTCGGCCTTGGTGGGTTCGTAGACGAGGACCGCGCGGTTGTCCGGGCGCAGCCGCTCTGCCGCGACCTCGCGCACCTCGTCGGCGGTGACGTCCAGGACCCGCTGGACGGCCGTGAGGGCGAGCTGCGGGTCGCCGAACAGGACGGCGAACCGGCACAGCTCGTCGGCGCGGCCCGCGACCGTGCCCAGCCGGTCCAGCCACTCGCGCTCCAGTTGGGCCTGGGCGCGCTCCATCTCCTCGGCGGTGGGCCCCTCGGCGGCGAACCGGGCCAGCTCCTCGTCGACGGCGGCCTCGATGTCCGGCACCTCGACCCCGGCGGAGGTCTTCACGTCCAGCCACCCCATCGAGGGCGCGCCGGCCAGCCGCAGCATCCCGAAGCCGGCGGCCACGGCGGTGCGGTCGCGCCGGACCAGCCGGTTGTGCAGCCGGGACGACTCGCCGCCGCCGAGGACGGTGAGGGCGATGTCGGCGGCGTCGCACGCGCGCGTGCCGTCGGCCGGGAGGCGGTAGGCGGCCATCAGGGCGCGGGCCGGGACGTCCTCCTCGACGACCTCGCGGAGCTGCTCGCCGATGACGTCCGGGAGCGTCCCGTCGCGCGGCGCGGGCTTGCCGTCGTGGGACGGGATGGAGCCGAAGTACTTCTCGACCCAGGCGAGCGTCTGCTCGGGGTCGATGTCGCCGACGACGGACAGGACGGCGTTGTTCGGCGCGTAGTACGTGCGGAAGAAGTCCCGGGCGTCCTCCAGCGTGGCCGCGTCCAGGTCCGCCATGGAACCGATCGGCGTGTGGTGGTAGGGGTGCCCGTCCGGGAAGACGAGGGCGGTCAGCTTCTCGAACGCCGTGCCGTACGGCACGTTGTCGTAGCGCTGGCGGCGCTCGTTCTTGACGACGTCCCGCTGGTTCTCCATCGACTCGTCGTCGAGGGCGGCGAGGAGGGATCCCATGCGGTCGGCCTCCAGCCAGAGGGCGAGCTCCAGCTGGTGGGCGGGCATGGTCTCGAAGTAGTTGGTGCGCTCGAAGCTCGTGGTGCCGTTGAGGGAGCCGCCGGCACCCTGCACCAGCTCGAAGTGGCCGTTGCCCCGGACCTGCTGGGAGCCCTGGAACATCAGGTGCTCGAAGAGGTGGGCGAGGCCGGTGCGGCCCTTGACCTCGTGGCGGGAGCCGACGTCGTACCAGAGGCACACCGCGGCGACCGGGGTCAGGTGGTCCTCCGAGAGCACCACGCGCAGGCCGTTGGCCAGCCGGTGCTCGGTCGCTGTCAGGCCGCCGGAGCCGGCCTGGGCTGTGGCCGTGTGACCCATGGGCATGTACGTCCCTTCGATCGCGTCATGGAAAAGTCCTGCCACTGTATGCAAGCGCACCGGCGCCCTGCGAAGTTCCCGGCAAGCTGCGGCGTCCCTCTTCCGGGTCGCGGTCGGTCCTGTCAGTGGGACGGTCCACAATGGTCGGCGTCAGATCAACCTTGTTGGTGAAGGAGCCGCAGCAGCGATGGCCCGCCGCAGCACGAAGACCCCGCCGCCCGACGACTTCGAGGAGCGGATCCTCGACATCGACGTCGTCGACGAGATGCAGGGCTCCTTCCTCGAGTACGCGTACTCGGTGATCTACTCCCGAGCCCTGCCCGACGCGCGGGACGGCATGAAACCGGTGCACCGCCGGATCGTGTACCAGATGAACGAGATGGGCCTGCGCCCCGAGCGCGGGTTCGTGAAGTGCGCCCGCGTCGTCGGCGAGGTGATGGGCAAGCTCCACCCGCACGGCGACGCGTCGATCTACGACGCGCTGGTGCGCATGGCGCAGCCCTTCTCGATGCGCCTGCCGCTGGTCGACGGCCACGGCAACTTCGGCTCGCTGGGCAACGACGACCCGCCGGCCGCCATGCGGTACACGGAGTGCCGGATGGCCGACGCGACGTCCCTGATGACGGAGTCGATCGACGAGGACACCGTCGACTTCGTGCCGAACTACGACGGGCAGGAGCGCGAGCCGGCCGCCCTCCCGGCCGCCTTCCCGAACCTGCTGGTCAACGGCGCGTCGGGCATCGCGGTCGGTATGGCCACCAACATGCCCCCGCACAACCTGGGCGAGGTCGTCGCGGCCGCCCGGCACCTGATCAGGCACCCGGGCGCCGACCTCGAGACGCTCATGCGGTTCGTCCCCGGCCCGGACCTGCCGACCGGCGGCCGGATCGTCGGCCTGTCCGGCATCAGGGACGCGTACGAGTCCGGCCGCGGCACGTTCAAGATCCGCGCGACGGTGACGGTGGAGAACGTGACGGCGCGCCGCAAGGGCCTGGTCGTCACGGAGCTGCCGTTCGCGGTCGGCCCCGAGAAGGTCATCGCCAAGATCAAGGACCTGGTCGGCGCGAAGAAGCTCCAGGGCATCGCGGACGTCAAGGACCTCACGGACCGGGAGCACGGCCTGCGCCTGGTCATCGAGGTCAAGAACGGCTTCGTGCCCGAGGCGGTGCTGGAGCAGCTGTACAAGCTGACGCCGATGGAGGAGTCCTTCGGCATCAACAACGTGGCGCTGGTGGACGGCCAGCCGGTCACGCTGGGCCTGAAGGAGCTGCTGGAGGTCTACCTCGACCACCGCTTCGAGGTGGTGCGGCGGCGCAGCGAGTTCCGGCGCGGCAAGAAGCGGGACCGGCTCCACCTGGTGGAGGGCCTGCTGGTGGCCCTCGTCGACATCGACGAGGTGATCCGGCTGATCCGGTCGAGTGAGAACTCGGCGCAGGCCAAGGAGCGGCTGATCGAGCGGTTCTCCCTGAGCGACATCCAGACCCAGTACATCCTGGACACGCCGCTGCGGCGGCTCACCAAGTTCGACCGGCTGGAGCTGGAGGGCGAGCGGGACCGGCTGAACAGCGAGATCGAGGAGCTGACGAAGATCCTGGAGTCGGACGCCGAGCTGCGCAAGCTCGTGTCGTCCGAGCTGGCCACGGTGGCGAAGAAGTTCGGCACCGAGCGGCGCACGGTGCTGCTGGAGTCGGCCGGTTCCCCGGCCGCCGCGGTGCCGCTGGAGGTCGCCGACGACCCGTGCCGGGTGCTGCTGTCCTCGACGGGGCTGCTGGCCCGTACGGCGAGCGGCGACCCGCTGCCGGAGAGCGGCGGGAAGCGCGCCAAGCACGACGTGGTCGTGTCGGCGGTCGCGGCGACGCAGCGCGGCACGGTCGGCGCGGTGACGTCCGCGGGGCGGCTGCTGCGCATCTCGGTGATCGACCTGCCGCAGCTGCCGGACACGGCGGCGGCGCCGAACCTGTCGGGCGGGGCGCCGCTGTCGGAGTTCCTGACGCTGGAGAAGGACGAGGAGGTCGTCTGCCTGACGACGCTCGACGAGTCGTCGCCGGGCCTCGCGCTGGGCACGCTGCAGGGCGTCGTGAAGCGGGTGGTGCCCGACTATCCGGCGAACAAGGACGAGCTGGAAGTCATCACGCTCAAGGAGGGCGACCGGATCGTCGGCGCGGCGGAGCTGCGGACGGGCGAGGAGGACCTGGTCTTCATCACGTCCGACGCGCAGCTGCTGCGCTACCCGGCGTCCCAGGTGCGCCCGCAGGGCCGCCCGGCGGGCGGTGTGGCGGGCGTCAAGCTGTCGGCGGGCGCCGAGGTGATCTCGTTCACCGCCGTCGACCCGGCGTCCGACGCGGTCGTGTTCACGGTCGCGGGCGCCACGGGCCAGTTGGACGCCTCCGTCGGTACGTCGGCGAAGCTGACGCCGTTCGACCAGTTCCCCCGCAAGGGCCGGGCCACGGGCGGTGTGCGCTGCCACCGGTTCCTGAAGGGCGAGGACGTACTGGTGCTGGCCTGGGCGGGCGGTGCGCCGGCCATGGCGGCCCAGAAGAACGGCGCGCCCGTGGAGCTGCCGGACCCGGATCCGCGCCGGGACGGGTCGGGTACGCCGCTGGTCAAGCCGGTGGCGGTGCTGGCGGGCCCGCCGGCGTAGCGGGACGCGACGCGCGCGGGGCGCGCCCGCCGGGTGGTGGGCGCGCCCCGCGCCCCCGCGGCCCGTCAGGCGCGGTCGGCCGCCTCACCGTACGCGGCGGCGTCGTACGGGTCGGCGTCGTACGGGTCGGTGCCGTACGCGGCGGTGTCGTCCGGGTCGGCGTCGTACGCGGCGGTGCCGTACGGGTCGGGTTCCGGTTCGGCCTCCTCGCGCGGGTCGGGGACGTACCGCAGGACGCCCCACAGGGCGTGGTCCTCCGGCGTGTCGTGCGGGCCCGCCACCCGGCAGCCGTCGAGCGCCCGGAGCAGGGCCTCCCCGTCCGTGCCGGAGCCGATGAGGACGAGCTGGGTGAGCCGCTGCCCGCCGGGCGGCCAGGGCTCCGGATAGAACCGCAGGAAGCGGCCGACGGCGTGCACGGCGTACCGGTTGTCCGGGTCGGCGGCGCCGAAGTCGACGAACCCCTTGATCCGGTACAGCCCTTCGGGCCGTGAGTCGAGGAAGTCCATGAGGCGGCGCGGGTGCAGCGGCTCCCCGGCCGTGAACGACACGGTCTCGTAGGCGGCGTGCGGGTGGTCGTGGTGGTCGCGCTCGTACGCGTCGGCGTACAGGTCCTCGAAGGACAGCTGCCGGGCGCCGGCCGTGTCGTCGGCGCGGGCGGCCCGGTCGAAGAGCAGTTCCGGGTCGACGCGCCCGTACGCCGCCGTGACCACCGCGGCGCGGCCCGCGAGCCCCGTGACGGCGTCCCGCACGCGCCGCAGTTCGTCCTCCGGTACGCGGTCGGCCTTGTTGACGACGACGAGGTCGGCGATGCCGAGGTGCCGGTCCGTCTCGGGGTGGCGGGCGCGCGTCGCGTCGAACTCGGCGGCGTCGACGACCTCGACGAGCCCGCCGTACACGATCCGCTCGTTGTCGCTGGCGAGGACCATCCGCACCAGTTCCTGCGGCTCGGCCAGGCCGCTGGCCTCGATGACGATGACGTCGAGCCGGGCCGCGGGGCGGGTGAGGTCCTCCAGGTAGGTGTCGAGCTCGCTGGCGTCGACGGCGCAGCACAGGCAGCCGTTCCCGAGGGAGACCGTCGAGCCGACCTGGCCGGCGACCGTCATGGCGTCGATCTCGATGGACCCGAAGTCGTTGACCAGCACGCCGACGCGGGTGCCCCGGGCGGTGCGCAGGAGGTGGTTGAGCAGGGTGGTCTTGCCGGAACCGAGGAAACCCGCGAGGACGACGACGGGAATCTGCTGCGCGCTCAAGAGGCACCTTTCTCGTGGGGCGGCCGACGGTCGGGGTTCCTCAGGATAGGCGGGGGCGTCTACCGTTTCCGGCCATGAGACCGGTTTCCGCCCCTTCCACCGCTTCCGCCCCCGGTGGCCGTACGACCGGCCGGCGGCCGTGGCCGTCCCTGGGGTGGCCGAGGCGGATGTTCTCGCAGTTGCTGCTGATCCAAGTGGCGGTGGCGGCCGGGGTGACGGTGCTGGTCACGGGTCTGTTCCTGGCGCCGCTGAGCGGGCAGCTGGACGACCAGGCGATGCGGCGGGCCCTGGCCGTCGCACAGACCACGGCGTCGTCCCGGCTGGCGGGCGACCTGCTGGCCTCCCGCCCGGCACCGGACGGCCCCGTACAGGCGGAGGCGGAGCGCATCCGGCGGGCGACGGGCTCCGAGTACGTCGTCGTGATGGACGTGCGCGGGGTGCGCTGGTCACACCCGAACCCGGCCAGGATCGGCGGGGTGGTGTCGACCGACCCGAGCGGAGCGCTCGCGGGCCGGGACGTGCTGGAGATCGACAACGGCACGCTGGGGCGGTCGGCGCGCGGCAAGGTGCCGCTGCGCGACGGCGACGGGAGGATCGTCGGCGCGGTGTCCGTCGGCATCGCGTACGACAGCGTGCGCGCCTGGTTCCTGGCGGCGATCCCCGGGCTGCTCGCGTACGCGGGCGGGGCACTGGCGGCGGGCGCGCTGGCCGCGTGGCTGATCTCCCGGCGCATCCAGCGGCAGACGCGCGACCTCGCGTTCTCCGACATCGCGGCCCTGCTGGCGGAGCGGGAGGCGATGCTGCACGGCATCCGCGAGGGCGTCGTGGCGCTGGACGGGGCGGGGCGCGTCCGGCTGGTCAACGACGAGGCGCAGCGGCTACTGGAGCTTGGGCCCCGGGTCACGGGACGGCCGCTGGACGAGGTGCTGGGCGGCGGGCGGACGGCGGACGTGCTGGCCGGGCGGGTCAGGGGCGCGGACCTGGTGACCGTGCACGGCCGACGCGTGCTGGTCGCCAACCGGATGCCGACGCACGACGGCGGTGCGGTGGTGACCCTGCGGGACCGTACGGAGCTGGAACGGCTCGGGCGCGAACTGGACGCGACGCGCGGGCTGATCGACGCGCTGCGGGCGCAGGACCACGAGCACGCCAACCGGATGCACACCCTCCTGGGGCTGCTCCAGCTGGAGCTGCACGAGGAGGCGGTGGAGTACCTCACCGAGGTCGTGGGGGTGCACCGCACGACCGCCGAGCAGGTCACGGAGAAGGTGCACGACCCGCTGGTGGCGGCGTTGCTGGTGGGGAAGGCGACGGTGGCCGCGGAGCGGGGCGTGGCCCTGCGGATCGCGCCCGGTTCGCTGCTGCCGGACCGGCTGGTCGCGCCGAGCGAGCTGGTCACGGTGGTGGGCAACCTGGTCGACAACGCCGTGGACGCGGCGGCCGGCTCGCGGGACGCCGCCGTCGAGGTGGAGCTGGGCGTGCGGGGCCGTACGGCGGTGCTGCGGGTCGCGGACAGCGGGCCCGGCGTACCGGCGGAGCAGCGGGAGGCGGTGTTCACCGAGGGTTGGACGACCAAGCGCCGCCCGTCCCACGGTGCGGGACGCGGCCTGGGCCTGCCCCTGGTCCGCCGCCTCGCGGAGCGGCACGGCGGCCGGGTCGAGGTGGGCACGGCGGCGAACGGCGGCGCCGAGTTCACGGTGGTCCTCCCGGAGGCCCTGACGGAGCCGCCGCCGGTCCCCGCGCCCGACGGGGACCCGATGGGCCCGGGCGGCGCCCGGCACTGAGCGCGGGCGCGCACCGGGGGTGCGCGGCGGGCCGGTCGGGCTCGTACCTCCGCCTCCGCGCACGGCGGGCCGTCGCAGCCTCTGCGCAATCAGCCCCGGACGCGGAGGAGGGCGAGGGGGCGGCGGGCAGGGCGAGCAGGTGGTCGCCGGGAGCGGAGCCGTTCTCCACGGGCGGGGACATCCCCCCGGTGGAGGGCCCCGGTGGGGCCCCCTCGGCGGGACCGTGGCGCCGGCGCGGGCGAAGGCCCCTTCACCGGGGGCCTCACCCCCGCCGGGCGGCCCCGCGGCCGAGGGCCCCGGCCGGAACACGTTCCGGCCGGGGCCCGGGCGCGCGTGCCCCACGCGGGGGCGCGGGGCTCAGGCGTCGATGCGCGAGCGGTCCAGCGTCGCCGCCGAGCTGGTGATGAACTCCTTGCGGGGCGCCACGTCGTTGCCCATCAGCAGGTCGAAGACCTGCTCCGCCGCATCCAGGTCGCCGATGTTGATCCGGCGCAGCGTGCGGTGGCGCGGGTCCATGGTGGTCTCCGCCAGCTGGTCGGCGTCCATCTCGCCGAGGCCCTTGTAGCGCTGGATGGAGTCCTTGTACCGGATGCCCTTGCGCTGGAACTCCAGCAGCGTCTGCCGCAGCTCGTTGTCCGAGTACGTGTACACGTACTTGTCCTGGCCCCGCTTCGGCTGGACGAGCTCGATGCGGTGCAGCGGCGGCACCGCGGCGAAGACGCGGCCGGCCTCGACCATGGGGCGCATGTACCGCTGGAACAGGGTGAGCAGCAGGCAGCGGATGTGCGCGCCGTCCACGTCGGCGTCGACGAGGAGGACGATCTTGCCGTACCGGGCGGCGTCGATGTCGAAGGTCCGGCCGGACCCGGCCCCTATGACCTGGATGATCGCGCCGCACTCGGCGTTCTTCAGCATGTCCGACACGGACGACTTCTGGACGTTGAGGATCTTGCCGCGAATCGGCAGGAGCGCCTGGAACTCGCTGTTCCGGGCGAGCTTCGCCGTACCGAGCGCGGAGTCGCCCTCGACGATGAACAGCTCGCTGCGCTCGACGTCGTCGCTGCGGCAGTCGGCGAGCTTGGCCGGCAGGGACGAGGTCTCCAGGGCGGTCTTGCGCCGCTGGGCCTCCTTGTGCTGCCGGGCCGCGACGCGCGTACGGGCGGCGGCGACGGCCTTCTCCAGTACGGCGCGGGCCTGGGCCTTGGCGTCGCGCTTGGTGGACGTCAGGAACGCCTTCAGCTCCTTGGCGACGACGTTGGCGACGATCCGGTTCGCGGCGGACGTGCCGAGGACCTCCTTGGTCTGGCCCTCGAACTGCGGCTCGGCCAGCCGGACGGTCACGACGGCGGTGAGGCCCTCCAGGGCGTCGTCCTTGACGATGTCGTCCTCGGCGACGCGCAGCAGCTTCGCGGCGCGCAGGGCCTCGTTGACGGTCTTGGTGACCGCGCGCTCGAAGCCGGTGACGTGGGTGCCGCCCTTGGGCGTGGCGATGATGTTGACGAACGACTTGACCGTCGCGTCGTACCCCGTGCCCCAGCGCAGCGCCACGTCGACGCCGAGTTCGCGGGTGACCTCGGTGGGCGTCATGTGGCCGCGTTCGTCGAGGACCGGGACGGTCTCCTTGAACGTGCCCTGGCCGGTGAGGCGGAGCACGTCGCAGACCGGCTTGTCCGGGGCGAGGAACTCGCAGAACTCGCTGATGCCGCCGTCGAAGCGGAAGATCTCCTGGCTCTTGCCGACGCCGTCCAGGTCGCGGTCGTCGCGGACGACGATGGTCAGGCCGGGGACGAGGAACGCGGTCTGGCGGGCGCGCTGGTGCAGCGTCTCCAGGGAGAGCTTGGCGTCCTTGAGGAAGATCTGCCGGTCCGCCCAGTACCGCACCCGCGTGCCCGTGCGGGTCTTCGGGACGCGCTTGGCCTTGCGCAGGCCGTTGGCCGGGTCGAAGGGGGCGTCGGGCCCGGACTCGGTGAAGACGCCGGGGACGCCGCGGCGGAAGCTGATCGCGTGCGTGGCGCCGTTCCGGTCGACCTCCACGTCCAGGCGGGCCGACAGCGCGTTCACCACGGAGGCGCCCACGCCGTGGAGGCCGCCGGAGGCCGCGTACGAGCCGCCGCCGAACTTGCCGCCGGCGTGGAGCTTGGTCATGACGACCTCGACGCCGGACAGGCCGGTCTTGGGCTCGACGTCGACGGGGATGCCGCGGCCGTTGTCCTGGACCTCCACGGAGCCGTCGTCGTGGAGGACGACCTCGATGTGGTCGCAGTAGCCGCCGAGGGCCTCGTCGACCGAGTTGTCGATGATCTCCCAGAGGCAGTGCATCAGGCCACGGCTGTCGGTGGACCCGATGTACATGCCGGGGCGCTTCCGAACCGCTTCGAGCCCCTCGAGTACGAGCAGGTGCCGCGCGGTGTAGTTGGAACCGTCACGGTCTGCGGTCAGCAGCGCACTGGACGGAACGGACGTCTCGGCGGTCACGCGGTTCGCTCCTCGCTGAATTTGAGATCTTGCCCATGGGGGTGAGGGGTCGGCTTCTGTGCCGGTCCGAGCGTACAGAGCCCAGGTAGAGCGGTTGTAACGCCACCCTCGGGAAGAGCCATGCTAGTCCAGCGTCGCATAGATGTTCGATCACTCCGCCGGGTGACGTGGACATCACGTTCCCTTCCAGGCATGAACCATTTAGGCTCCGGGCACGTCCTCCTGAACAACCGGCAACCCAGCCGGGGGGACATACGACACAAGCAACGCGAAACCCGTAACGCACAGCTACACAGCAATACGGCTCATTCGCCGCCAACCGGCAGCAGACAGCCACTTGGAAAAAGTTTCGAGGAAAAGCCGCGAGCGGGAACGTTTTCGGCCTGGTTGGATGTTGACCCTGGTACGACAGCTCGTCGAGCTAGAGAAGAGGCGACGTGACTACTGTTCTGACCCCCGCGAGCCCGCTGACGGCCGCCGACCGCTGCGATCGCTGCGGCGCCCAGGCATATCTGCGCGTCGTGCTGACCAGCGGTGGCGAACTGCTCTTCTGCGCCCACCACGGCCGCAAGTTCGAGCCGGAACTGAAGAAGATCGCCGCGGAGATACAGGATGAGACGGACCGGCTCACCACGGTGCCGGCCGGAGCAGCCGACGAGGACCGCTGACACGCGCAATCCACGACGAGCGAACCGGTCCAGGACCGGCCATCGGGCGGCCGCCCCCGTCACCGCGGGGTCCCGGCCGCCCGCCGTTTCCCGTACGCGCAGCCGTACGACGGAGGGCGGCACCCCGTGTGACGGCGGGGTGCCGCCCTCCGTCGTACGGCCGCCTCCCGTGTCGTACGGCCGCCCTCCACCGCACCGGCCGGGCCCGCGCCGGGCGGGAGTGCGCACGGGCGGCGACGTGGTGGTCACGACCGGGGAAGCACCGCCGAGACCCGGGTGTAGACGCCGGGGCTTCCCGCCAGCCCGCAGCCGCTGCCCCAGGACACCAGGCCGATGAGCTTGCCCCGCGCGATCAGCGGGCCGCCGCTGTCGCCCTGGCAGGCGTCCCGGCCGCCTTCCCGCGTGCCGGCGCACAGCATCGTGGCGGGGAGGTAGCGGGGCTTGCCCAGCCCCGCCGGATAGGCGCGGGCGCAGTCCTCGTCGGGCAGGACGGACACATCGGCGGCGTGCAGCACGTCCGCGTACGTCCCCATGCCCGTGGTGTCCCCCCACCCGTACACGGTCGCGTTCGTACCCGGGGCGTACGCGGAGTCGCCGGCGGGCGCCACCGGGATCGCGTAACCGCGCGGCAGCGGCCGGGCCAGCGTCAGTACGGCGGCGTCGCCCGCGTTGGTCCCCGCGTCGTACGCGGGATTGATCCACATCTCCTTGACGGCGACCTCGTGCCCGCCGCTCCCGCCGAGGTCGCTGCGACCGGCGATGACCTTGAGGTCCCGCAGTTCCTCGGGCCGTACGCCCAGCACGTCCTCCCGCAGGCAGTGCGCGGCGGTCGCCACCTTCGTCGGGGCGATGGCGACGCCCCCGCAGAACTGGCCCGACCGCATACGTCCGAACCGGTCACGGCTGGAGAGCGCCACGACCCACGGGGTGTCGGGCGCGTTCGCCGTCCGCCCTCCGACGACCCCGCTGTCGGCCGCCGCCGGAGCGGGCGCGACGAGTGGCGCGACAGCCGCCGCGGCGGCCAGGGCCACGAGGGCCGCCCGCTTCCTGCTGATGGGATGACGCGTACCGCGCATTCGGCCTCCTGACTCAGGGGTGCATATCGCTTACTCAGCGTCAATCACGCGGGGATCGGCCGCATCTCCGCAACGCCGGAGGGCCCGGCTCCTTTGATGGAACCGGGCCCTCCGGGGTGCTGTATACGGGCAAATGCGTTCGAGCTTCACTCAGTCGAGGTAGTCCCGAAGGACCTGCGAGCGCGAGGGGTGGCGCAGCTTCGACATGGTCTTGGACTCGATCTGGCGGATCCGCTCACGGGTCACGCCGTAGACCTTGCCGATCTCGTCCAGCGTCTTCGGCTGGCCGTCGGTGAGGCCGAAGCGCATGGAGACGACGCCCGCCTCGCGCTCGGAGAGCGTGTCGAGGACGGAGTGCAGCTGCTCCTGCAGGAGCGTGAAGCTCACCGCGTCGGCCGGCACGACCGCCTCGGAGTCCTCGATCAGGTCGCCGAACTCGCTGTCGCCGTCCTCGCCGAGCGGGGTGTGCAGCGAGATCGGCTCGCGGCCGTACTTCTGGACCTCGATGACCTTCTCGGGGGTCATGTCGAGCTCCTTGGCCAGCTCCTCCGGGGTGGGCTCGCGGCCCAGGTCCTGGAGCATCTGGCGCTGGACGCGCGCGAGCTTGTTGATGACCTCGACCATGTGCACCGGGATGCGGATGGTGCGGGCCTGGTCGGCCATGGCGCGGGTGATCGCCTGGCGGATCCACCACGTGGCGTACGTGGAGAACTTGTAGCCCTTGGTGTAGTCGAACTTCTCGACGGCGCGGATCAGACCGAGGTTGCCCTCCTGGATCAGGTCCAGGAACAGCATGCCGCGGCCGGTGTAGCGCTTGGCGAGGGAGACGACCAGGCGGAGGTTGGCCTCCAGCAGGTGGTTCTTGGCGCGGCGGCCGTCCTCGGCGATGATCTCCAGCTCGCGCTTGAGCTTGGGGGCCAGCTTGTCGGCGTTCGCCAGCTTGTCCTCTGCGAACAGGCCGGCCTCGATGCGCTTGGCGAGCTCGACCTCCTGCTCGGCGTTGAGCAGGGGAACCTTGCCGATCTGCTTCAGGTAGTCCTTGACCGGGTCGGCGGTGGCACCGGCGACGGCGACCTGCTGGGCCGGCGCGTCGTCCTCGTCCTCGTCGGACAGGACGAAGCCCTTGGCCTCGCCCTCGGCCTCTTCCTCCTCGCCCTTGACGACCGCGACGTCGTCGAGCAGTTCCTCGCCCTCGAGGAGCTCGTCGGCGTCCTTCTTGGTGGTCGTCTTCTTGGCCGTGGTCTTCTTGGCCGCGGTCTTCTTCGCGGCCGTCTTCTTCACCGCGGCCGTCTTCTTCGCGGCGGTCTTCTTGGCGGGGGCGCCGGCCTCGTCGGCCGGAGCGTCCGCGCTCTGGGCCGCCGGGACCGCCGGGGAAGCCGCGGCCGTCTTCGTCGCGGTCGTCCTGGCGGTGACGGTCTTGGTGGCGGTGCGCTTTGCCGGGCTCTTCGCTGCGACGCTCTTGCGGGCGCGCTTCGGCGACTCCGCTGCACTGACCATCAGCGTCACACCCTCTTCCTCGAGGATCTGATTGAGGCTGCGCAGAACATTCTTCCACTGGGTTGGCGGGATCTGGTCAGCCTCGAAGGCCCGACGCACGTCATCGCCCGCGATCTGCCCATCAGCCTTTCCCCGCTCGATGAGCGCCATCACAGACTCGGACTCGGCGATCTCCGGCGGGAGCGTACGGGATGTGCTGGCCGACACGAACAACCTCTCGGAACGATGGAAACGGCTTCCGGCCCCGCCCATGATCGGACCGGAGCCGACGACCGCCGGCGGGGAATGAGCCGACGACGCGGGCTGAACCTCGGAGGTGCACAGCGCCGTGGACGGCGGCTGTATTCCCTCTTCGGCTGTCACCTCTTAGGTCATCGCCGTGCTTCGAGGAGCGTTACGCCCAATCCACGTGGCCCGGGTCACACCTCAAAGCGGTGAGAACAGGGGCAAAGGTGGACTTTCCCATCTCAAGCGCGTCCGCGCCACCGCGTCCGCCGTCGCCCCGCCGCCCGGACCGCACCGCCGGGCCGCACCGCCGGGCGGCGCCGCCGGACCGTATCGCTGAGCGGCGCCGGTCGGGCCGTGCCGCCGGGTCCCGGGGCCGGACCGGATCCGGACGCCCCGGTGGCCCGGGCGCCCCGGTGGGTCCGGGTGCCCCGGTCTGGGTACGCCGGTGGGGTGCGGCGCCTCCGCGTTCCGTACGGCCTCGGATTCCGTGCTCCACGGCGCGCGGCCTTCGGGCACGGTCCGCGGTCAGTGCTCGCGCGGAGCGGGGACGACCCGTTCCACATCGGGCTGGATGGTGAGGAGCTGCCGCATGGCGGCCTCGGCGGCGGGGCCGTCGCCGGTGGCGAGGGCCTCGACGATGTGGGCGTGGTGGGCGAGGCAGGAATCGCCGGGGCGGTCACAGCTGATCGCCGGGGCGCCGGAGACCTGGAGCGCGGCGGAGACGATGCCGGAGAGGTGCTCCAGCATGCGGTTGCCGGCGAGCTGGATGAGGAGGGAGTGGAACTCGGTGTCGGCGCGGGAGAAGGTGAGGGCGTCACCCTGGGCCAGGGCGTGGCCCATGATCTCGACCATGTCGGCGAGGCGCTGCTGGGCGTCCTCGCGCCCGTGGCCGGCGGCGAGGCGGGCGGCGAGGGGCTCGATGGTCCAGCGGAGCTCGGCGAGCTCGCGGCGCTGGTCGTCGCGCTGCGGCCCGAAGGCGCGCCATTCGATGATGTCGGGATCCAGGAGGTTCCAGTCGCTGACCGGGCGGACCCGCGTGCCGACGTTGGGGCGCGCGCTGACGAGGCCCTTGGCCTCCAGGACGCGGAGGGACTCGCGCACGACGGTGCGGGAGACCTCGAAGCGCTGGCCGATCTCCTCGGGGACGAGCGGGCGGTCGGCGCCGAGGTCGCCGGAGACGATCATCTGGCCGAGTTGCTGGACGAGTTGGCCGTGGAGTCCACGGCCGCGGTTGCTCGTCGACCGGCGGCCCATCCGGCCCAACTCCGTTTCACCGGCGTCCCAGGCAGGGGGGCCGACGCGATCGGCCGTGGGGGCCTCCCCGTACGGGTAGCGGTCGAGACCGCCCGGGGCGGGGAGGCCGGCCTCGGCGGCGCGGGCGGCGGTCATCATGGTGTGCGCAAGGGTACTCACGCATCCTTTGTCGGCGCCGTTTCCGAACCTCTTGAGGTCTTTGGTGAAAAGCACACGAAAGGGTGATCGGCGCCCACACCGCAATTGACGCCTTATCGGAAGGAAGCGGGCAAATTCCAAGGGCTTGTGACCGATTGACGCACAACCACCGCCCCACGGTTGACAACCAGTCACCAGCGAGTGTCGTGCCGTAGTCCCATGAACAGAAACGCGCAGAGGAGCACGGCCAGGGACAAGGCCAGCGCCACACCGACGGGTTGGGCCACGACGCGCAAGGCGCCGTCGAGCCAGCGGTCCGCCTCGCGGGGCCAGCGGGGCCAGGCCATTTCGCGCAGGCGGGCGGGCAGCCCGGCGACGGTGCGGACGGCCGGGCCGAGGAGCGCGTCCTCGACGACCGGCGCGATGACCACGGGTACGGCGAGGACGGCGGCGATCCCCGCGGCGGCGGCCCGGAACACCCCGGCCGCCAGCAGACCGGCCCAGGCGCATCCGACGACGAGGGCGATCCAACTGACGCACAGAGTCGGCCAGTTGCCCGGAACGGGGATCAACGAACCACCGTAGACGAGCCGCAGCGCCTCCAGGTCGACGACGGCCACGGCGACGGCGAGCAGCAGCGCGGTGGCGGCCGTGACGACGAGCTTGGCCAGCACCAGGCCGAGCTGGCGGGGGGTGGCACCCGGGGAGGCGGGGAGCACGGGATGGCGGTACTCGTCGCCGAACGAGAAGGCACCGACGAGTCCGGCCCCGAGCGCGGCGGGCGGCAGTGGCAGCAGCTCCGGCCAGGCGGCGACGGCGACGGGCGGCGGCGTGGCGGCGTGGCGTCCCAGCAGGACGGCGAGCACGGCGGAGCAGGCGACGGCGCCGCCGAGCGCGATCGCCGTCGAGGGCACTCCCGTGAGGCGCCGCAGCTCGTAGCGGAAGGGCCGCAGCGGCCCCCGGCGCCGTCTCCCGCCGCGCCGCCGCGCCGCGCGGGGGGCGGGGGCGGGGGTGGGGTGGCCCGGGGTGGCGCGGACGGCGGCCCGGAGCCCGGCGCCGGCCGCCTGCGGTTCGGTGGGCCGGGGTTCGGGGAGCTGGGGCCCGGTGGACTGCGGTCCGGTGGACTGGGAGTCGAAGAGCTGCGGTCCGGTGGACCAGAACTCGGAAGGCTGGAGCCCGGAGTGGTGCGGCTCAGTGGGCTGGAGGCCGATGGGCTGGAGGTCGGCGGGCTGGAGGTCGGCGGGCTGGAGGTCGGTGGCGGGTTCCGGCTCGGGGCCGGGGCCGGTCTCCTCGGCGAGGCGGTGGAGGAGGATGCCGTGGCGGAAGGCGGTCTCGCCGACTTCGGCGCAGTCGCTGCCGTACACGTACAGCCGGTTGCCCCGCTCGGTGACGGCCTCGACGGAGCGGCGGGCGGCCCGGGCCTCGCGGGTGAGCTGCGCGGCGAGGCGGGCGGCGTGCGGGGTGCGGACGGCGACGCGGGGGCGGAGCCGCGTACGGGCGAAGACGGCGGCGTCCTGGTCGGCGACGAGGCGCCCGGCCCGGATGGCGACGACGCGGTCGGCGGTGCGGGCGGCCGCCTTGGGGTCGGCGGTGGTGTACAGGACGGTGCCGCCCCGGGCGGCATGGGCGCGCAGCACGCCGTACAGCCAGGCGGCCTCGTGGGGCGGGAGCCCGGCGGTCGGCTCGTCCAGGACCAGCGCGTGCGGGTCGCCCAACAGGGCCGCGGCGATGCCGAGTCGGCGGTCCACGCCGCGGGAGAGGGTGCCGAGCCGCTGGTCGGCGAACTCTTCGAGGCCGACGGTATGGATCAGGTCGTCGGCGCGGGATGCGGGGACGCCCGCGACGGCGCAGACCATCCTGAGCTGGCCGCGCACGGTGCGCGCGGGGTGCCCGGGCACGTCGCCGAGGAGGGCGCCGACCTCGCGCGGCGGGTGGGCGACGCGGCGGAGGGGCCGGCCGCGGAAGTAGGTGACGCCCCGGCCCCGTTCGAGGCCGAGCATCAGGCGCAGGGCGGTGGTCTTGCCCGCTCCGGCGGGGCCGAGGAGGGCGGTGACCTGTCCGGGCCTCGCCTCGAAGGTGAGGTCGTCCACGGCGGGTGGGCGGTTCCGGCGCGGCGTACTGGTGAGTCCGATTGCCTGGAGCATCGCTTCTCTCGCGGTAGGTGAGACCGCTCGGCGGCAGGGCGGGTACCGCAGCACGATAACCCGGCATTTCGGACTTTCCGTGCAGGGTGGGGGCCGCGGGGCGCCGGATCCCGGTGCCGCCCGCGGGAGGTGCCTCAGACTTCGGGGCGGAGCATCGGCGGATTGAGCAGCGTGGCACCGCCCGCACGGAACAGCTGCGCCGGACGGCCGCCCTGGCGGGTGGTGGTGCCGCCTGCGGGCACCAGGAAACCCGGCGTCCCGGTCACCTTCCGGTGGAAGTTGCGCGGGTCGAGCGCCACGCCCCACACCGCCTCGTACACCCGCCGCAACTCGCCGACCGTGAACTCCGGCGGACAGAAGGCCGTGGCCAACGAGGAGTACTCGATCTTGGAGCGGGCGCGCTCGACGCCGTCCGCGAGGATCCGCGCGTGGTCGAACGCGAGCGGCACGGGCGGCTCGTCGCCGCCGAAGCCCGCCTCGGGGCTGAGCAGTTCCTCGACGGGCGCCCAGCGGACGCTGTTGGCGTCGCCGCCCGGCCGGGGCGCGGGCAGGTCGGGCGCGAGGGCGAGGTGCGCGACGCTGACGACCCGCATGCGGGGGTCCCGCTCCGGGTCGCCGTAGGTGGCGAGCTGCTCCAGATGGGCGCCGGCACCGGGCGCGGGCGCCGGGTCCCCCGGGTCGTGCGCGCACAGCCCGGTCTCCTCGGCCAGCTCCCGCGCCGCGGCGGCGCCGAGGTCCTCGTCGGCCCGTACGAATCCCCCGGGCAGCGCCCAGCGGCCCTGGAACGGCGGCTCTCCACGCCGGACGACCAGTGCGCACAGGGCGTGGCGGCGCACGGTGAGGACGACCAGGTCGACGGTCACGGCGAAGGGCGGATAGGCCGAGGGGTCGTAGGGGGACATGCCGCGATCATAGTCGTCTTCCTGACGATAAACACGCTCGCCGCGACCCCCGGCCTCGGCGTCCGGCGCGTTTCCGCCCGTCCGCCCGTCCGCTCGTCCCTCCGCCCGCTTCCCGGCAGCGGTCCGCATGTGGTCACACCCCCAACTGAAGTCCGTCGGCGGCCTCCTCGACCATGCCGAGGCCCAGCCTGCTCACGCGCGCCGCGAACGGCTGCCCCGCGACGCTGAGCCCGGAGAGCCGGACCGCCCCCAAGGGGGCGCAGCGTACCGGGTGCAGCGCGACCGTGCGGGCCGGGGCGTCGGGGCGGATGCCCACGAGAGCGGTGAGGACGTGGACGGCGGCGGCCGCGGCCACGGCGGCGGGGCGGCACGCCGAGGGGTGCGGCACCGGAACGCCGTCCTCGGTCCGCTGTACCCCCGCGTACATCTCGGGCAGTCGGTACGCGAAGGCGTCCGCGGCGTCCAGCAGACCGCGCAGCAGCCCGGACGCCTCCTTCTCCCGCCCGATGGCGGCGAGCCCCGACACGGCGACGGCCGTCTCGTGGACGCGTACCGCCCCGGCCCGGTGCCCGAACGGATTGTGCCCGGGCTCCTTGGCGCCGAGGCTGCGCAGGCCCCAGCCGGTGTCCAGCGCCGGGCTGCCGAGCAGTCTGGCCACCTGCTCGGCCCGCACCTCGTCGAGCAGCCCGTCGGCGTGGCGGCCGGCTCCGAGCAGACCGGTGTCGAGCAGGTATGCCATGGCACCGCCCAGGTGCGGCAGGCGTCGGCCGTCCGCGGTGAGGGCGGCCGCGGGCCGGCCGCCCGCGGGGTCGTCCAGCCAGAAGTCCTGCCGGAACCGGCGTCGCATGGCCCGCGCCCGGTCGCGCCACTCGTCGGCGCCGGGCCGGTCGCACGCCTCCAGGAGCTCGGCACCGAGCAGGGCGGCCCGGTGGCCGTGGGCCTGCGTCTCGGCGCGCCGGACGGGGCCGTCGGGGCCGGGTTCGGCCACCAGCCCCTCGTCGTCCACGGCGGTGCGCAGCCAGTCAAGGCAGCGCTCGGCGGTGGGCAGCAGCGCCGCGAGGTCCTGCTCGGGAAGCCCCCAGAGGCGGGCCTCGGCGAGTACGGCCGGAAAGGCGAGGGTGGCCTCCACACCGGTGCAGGCGGGCGGCAGGTGGGGGCCCGCGTCGCGGAGCGGCCCGGGGACGTGCCCGGCCGCTCCGGGTCCGGCCTCCAGCGAGCGGGCGACACCGCGCAGGGTGTCGGCGGCGAGCCGGGTCCCGAGGGGGAGGAGCATACGGGCGGCCCAGAGGGCCTCGGCCGGTGCGGGACCCGTCCGCCACGGCACGCCCGCCGCCAGGTGGAGGTCGGACGGGTGTGCGGGGTCGCGGACGAGCAGGCCGCGCAGGTCGTCGAGGGCGGTCTTGAGGAACTTTCCGACCCGCGGGTCGTCGGCTTCGGCGCGGGCGTCCGGGAGGTGCGGGCCACCGGCGCGGCCCGCCGGCCTGAGGGGGCGTCCCCCGCGGACGGACAGGGCGATGGTGCGGGCGGCGCCGGGGGCGACGTCCAGCTCCCAGCGCAGGAGTCCGGCCGACGCGAGGGCGTCCTGGGGCGGGGGGTCGGCCGTGACGGCGGCCCGGGTGCCGTCGGGTGCCGTCCAGTGGAGTCCCGAGCCGTGGACGGTGGCCGGGAGCTCGGGCCCGGGCCGGCCGGAGACGACGGCGCCGAGCGCGGCGAGGTCCGTGCCGAGGGACAGCTCCACGGGGAGGCGGAGCGGGTGGGCCGTCGTGTTGCGCAGCGTGATCCGTTCGGAGCCGTCGGCGTCCCGTGAGCGTTCGACGGCGACACCCGGGTCGGGGCCGGGGTCGGCCGGGGTGCGGACGACGGCGACGAACCGGGCCCGGCCGGCCGAGGCGAGCCGGCCCTGGACCGTGAGCGGGTCGTGGCCGAAGACCCGTAGCCGGCAGCGGGAGAGCAGACGGCGCCCGGACTGGTAGACGCCTTCCAGGCCCTGCCCGGTGAGCTGGCCGTGTCCGGCCGAGACGGCCAGTCCGGGGAGGGCGACGCAGACGAGGGCGTGGTGCACGGGCGGCAGTTCGCCGGGGCGTCCGCCGGGCGGGGGGACGTGGCCGGCGGCGGAGGGGTGCCGAGTCCGCTCCCGGGGGGCCCGGCCGGGTGCGGACGCGGCCTGGTGGGAGGCCGGGGTGGGGACGGTGGGGTCCATGGGTCGTCTGCTGAGCCTTCTGTGCGCTCCGGACAGCCGCTGGAGGTACGGCGGCACGGGTCGGGCGACTCCGCCACCCTCGTGAACGGCCGTACCGGGGCGGGGGTCACGGCTGTCATCGGGCACTCCCCCGATCGCTCCCGTCCGCTTCCGCGGCGCCGGACGGGCCGCCCTCACGCGTGCCGCACGGCTCTCGGAGGCCGGTGCGCCGGTCCGCGCGCGTCCCGGTGCCGGGGCCGGGGCCCGTGGCCGGGGCGCCCTGAGCGGTGCCCCGGGGCCTGCCGACCCGGGCGCGCAGCCGGCGCCGTACCCCGCGCGCTCCCGTTCCCCGCCCGGCCGGCCGCGTACCGGACCCGCGCCGGGCCTCGGCCTTCGTACGGGCGTCGCGCTCGCCGCGCAGGCACTCGCGGAGCGTCTCCGGGTCCAGTTGCTCGTTGCACGCCTGGTGCAGCAGCCGGGCGAAGACGTACTCGGGGTCGGCTTCGAGCGCCAGGCCCAACGCGACACGGGCGGCGGGCTCGTCGGCGGTCGACCAGGAGACCCATCCGGCGAGGGTGAGGGGCGCGGCGGCGTGTTCGCCGTAGACGCCGACGCAGCGGCGGGCCAGGGCGCGCCAGAGGCGGAGCGCGTGGTCCGCCTCGGAACCTTCCATCCACTCGGCGGCGCGGTCCCGGGTGCGGCGGTCCTGCAGGCCGACGATCAGTTCGGCGGCCTCCTCGTGGGTGATCAGCGCGTCGTCCCTGGTGTCCGAGGTGTCCTGGTCGGCGAGGGGCGGATGCTCGGCGAGCCGGTCGACGAGCCGCCGCGCCAGCCGGATCGTGTCGTCCCGTACGTCCTTGCGCGCCTCGGTATCGAGGATGCGGCGGACGAGTGCGGCGCTGGCGGTGTCCAGTGCGCGCTCCTGCTCGGCCACGGTGGCGCGGGCCGTGCGGGGCCTGAGCCTGGCCTCCATGTCGCGCAGCGAGCCGCGGACGTGGATGCCGGCGTAGGCGGCGGCCGCCGCCATGACCGAGGTGCCGGGCGGGGCGAGGGCTGTGCCGTCGGGCGGGCAGCAGTCGCTGTCGGGGCAGCAGTACGACCAGAACCTGCCGTCGGAGAGGCACAGCGCCTCGTACACGGGGACGTCGAGGGCTCCGCACGCCGTGCGCAGCTTCTGGGCGAAGGGCCGCAGCCGCTCCATCACCCTTCTGCCGCTCTCGCCCTCGGCGGGGTCCTGGCAGAGGAAGACGACGACGCCGTCCGGGCGGGCGCCGCGTCGCTCGCACCCCTCGACGAGGCACTCGGCGAGCTGCTCGGCGACGGGCGCCCATTCGCGGGGCGAGCTCGGGATGCCCAGCCTGAGCCGCCCGCCGAAGCGGCCGCGCTCGCCGTGCAGGGCGAGCAGGACCACGGAGTCGGTCGGATGGAAGCCGAGTGTGTAGGGAAGCGCGTCGGCCAGTTCGGCGGGGCCGCGCAGGGTGATCCGGGGTTCGTCGGTGAACCCCGTGGTGCTGACGGGCAGCGCGCCGCCGGACGCGGAGGCGCTCTGGGGACCGGTGGGGTCGTTGTGTGCGTTCATGGCTCGACGGTCCCGCCCTCCCGCCGATCCGTCGACCCCTGTGGATAACCGTTGTCCACAGGTGCGGCGGCCCGTTCGCCCGTTGTCGGTGCCCTGTTGTTCCCTGTGGGGTATGAAGCACACGAACGACCGGGACCCGCGGGCCGCGGCGGTGTTCCTGGCCGAGGACCCGGAGCCTCCACGGCTGGTGGCCTACCCCCTCGGGGCGACGGCGTGTCCCCCGGTCCGCGCACCGGGCCTACGTGGCCGCCCTCCCCGACAGGTGGCTGGTCATGGCACCCCACCGCCACGTCGTCGTCGCGCACGCGCCCGAGGACCCGGCAAGCCGGAGCGCGTGGCGGGCGGTACCCGTCCTGGACGCGGGCTCGGGGCGCGAACCGGGGGCCGTGATCCGCTCGCCCCGTAGCGTCTCCGATCGTCCCGTGACGTCGCCGGACGGTCCTGAGCGTCGTCGGCCGTCCCCGAGCGCGACGGCGCGCGCCCGTCCGGCCCGTTCCGCGCCCCTGCTGAGCCGAGCACGGAACGCCCCGCGGCGGGGCCCGCGGGAGGGCCGCACGAGGCCGCCGCCGGGACGGCGAGCGGTCGCACGCGGGGGCGGAGGGGTTCAGCCCGTCGTGGCGAGGACCAGCGGGAGGACCTGGTCGCTGCCCGCCCGGCGGAGGAGGCGGGCGGCGACCGCGAGGGTCCAGCCGGAGTCGGTGTGGTCGTCGACGAGCAGGACGGGGCCGGGAGTGCGGGCCAGGGCGGCGGCCAGGTCCTCGGGGACGGCGAAGGCGCCGGACAGCGCCCTGAGGCGCTGGGCGGAGTTGCTGCGGCGTGCCGCGTGCGCGCCGTCCGGCCCGGTGTACGCCAGGGCGCCCAGGTAGGGGAGGCGGCCGACCTCCGCGATGCCCCGGGCGAGGGTACCGACCAGCTGCGGGCGGGTCAGGGACGGTACGGCGACGACTCCGACCGGCCGGGCGGAGGCGTCCGGGACGTTCGGCGCCCAGCCGCCCGGGGAGCGGGCCCAGTCGGCGAGGACCGCCACCGCGGCCCGCAGGACGTCGTCGGGGACCGGCCCGTCGGGCGCGTTCTCGGCCAGCAGCGGGCGCAGCCGGTTGCCCCAGCCGATGTCCGAGAGCCGTCCCAGGGCGCGCCCGGTGGAGCACTGCTCCTTGGCCGGGATGCGCCCCTTGAGGTCGACGCCCAGCGCGGGCATCCCCGTCGGCCACATGCGGCGCGGCTCGACCTCCACCCCCGGGCGGTCCAGCTCCTTCACCGCGCCCGTCAACGTCTCCGCCGAGACGGAGGGGTCGGCCCAGGCGCCCGCGCAGTTGTCGCAGCGGCCGCACGGGGCCGCCTCCTCGTCGTCCAGCTGCCGGCGCAGGAACTCCATCCGGCACCGGTCCGTGCTCACGTAGTCGCGCATGGCCTGCTGCTCGGCGGCCCGCTGCCGAGCGACCCGGGCGTACCGCTCGGAGTCGTAGACCCACGGTTCGCCGGTGGAGATCCAGCCGCCCTTCACCCGCTTGACCGCGCCGTCCACGTCGAGCACCTTGAGCATGGTCTCCAGGCGGGTGCGCCGGAGGTCGACCGCCGCTTCCAGGGCCGGTACGGACAGCGGCCGTCCCGCGTCGGCGAGGGCGGCGAGGGTCTGGCGGACCTGCGCCTCGGGAGGGAAGGCGGTGTCGGCGAAGTAACGCCAGATGGCCTCGTCCTCCTTGCCCGGCAGCAGCAGCACGTCGGCGTGGGCCACCCCGCGCCCCGCACGTCCCACCTGCTGGTAGTAGGCGATCGGCGAGGACGGCGAGCCGAGGTGCACCACGAAGCCCAGGTCCGGCTTGTCGAAGCCCATCCCGAGCGCCGAGGTCGCCACCAGCGCCTTGACCCGGTTCTCCAGCAGGTCGGCCTCGGCCTGCAGCCGGTCGGCGTTCTCCGTGCGTCCCGTGTAGGAGGCCACCGCGAAGCCGCGCTGCCGCAGGAAGGCGGTGCCCTCCTCGGCGGCGGCGACCGTGAGGGCGTAGACGATCCCGGAGCCCGGCAGCTCGTCCAGGTGCTCGGCGAGCCAGGCCAGGCGGTGCGCGGCGTCCGGCAGCCGCACCACGCCCAGCCGCAGGCTCTCCCTCTCCAGCGGGCCGCGCAGCACCAGGGCCTCGCCGGCGCCGGTGCCCAACTGCTCGGCCACGTCGGCGGTGACCCGCGCGTTGGCGGTCGCGGTGGTGGCCAGCACCGGCACGCCGGGCGCCAGCTCGGCGAGCATCGCCCGCAGCCGGCGGTAGTCGGGGCGGAAGTCGTGGCCCCAGTCGGAGATGCAGTGCGCCTCGTCGACCACCAGCAGGCCGGTCGTGGCCGCGAGCTTGGGCAGCATCTGCTCGCGGAAGTCCACGGAGTTGAGGCGCTCCGGACTGACGAGGAGGACGTCGGTCTCGCCGCGCTCGACCTCCTCGTGGATCGTGTCCCACTCCTCCGGGTTGGCCGAGTTGATGGTGCGCGCCCGGATACCGGCCCGCGCCGCCGACTCGACCTGGTTGCGCATCAGCGCCAGCAGCGGCGAGACGATCACCGTCGGGCCGGAGCCGCGCCGGCGCAGCAGGGCGGTGGCGACGAAGTACACCGCCGACTTGCCCCACCCGGTGCGCTGCACCACCAGCGCGCGCCGGCGCTCCTCCACCAGGGCCGCCACCGCCTGCCACTGGTCCTCCCGCAACCGCGCCGAACCCCCCGGATCACCGACGAGCTCGGCGAGGATGGCGTCGGCTTCGGTGCGGAGCTCCAGGTTGTCCATGCCCCCATGCAACCCGATGGCGAGGACGAACGGCCACTTCACCCGGTGTGACGGTCGGATCGCGGAAGGGCGCCCTGGCCTCACGCCGATCGCGACCAGGGCGGAGTGCCCGGCCGCGATCACTCGCGATCATGACGTCCGCGCAGGTCAGGGTCTGTTTCTGCGGGGAGTGCGTACGCCTTTCCCGTCGTGCGGCCCGAGCGGCCGGGCGACCGGGGCGTCCACGGCCGGGGGCCGCCCGCGCCGGAGCCTCCGGTCGGGCGGCGGCACGTCCGGGCCGGGGCGGCGGGCGGGGCCCTCGATGCGGAGGGGCGGAACGGACGGAGGGTCTGGGGGGCTGGGGGGTGGGACCTCCCGGGTCGGCGGCGCGCGGCGTGCCCCTGGTGCGCGCGGGGCGTCGGTGGTTCCGCCCGGACCCGCCGGTCGGCTGCCGCCGGGGGCCCCGCGGCTGCTCCGGTCGACGGTTCCTCCGGCAGCGGCCGGACACCGTCCGTGGCCGGCGCGGTCGCCCCGCCCGGCGGGAACGGCGGAGGTGTTTCCGCTGGTCCTCGCGGTCACGGGCCGACCCGTGACGGTGGGAAGGAGCGTCACGGCCGGGAATTGTGGGTCATAACATCCCATACCCGGCAGGCGCCGCAATTGCTCGTTGCCGCCCACCCGTGCGGCCAGCGAGAATTGGGATCCGCCCCTGCACGGTCCGTTCGCGGTCCGGGAGGGCCGTGCCGCGGCGGGCCCTCACCCGACCCCTGCCCGCTCTGTGGGCGCGTATGCGAAGGGAGGACCGTGACCTTCGGATTCGCTCCGTCCGCAGCCAGTTCGCTGACCTCGCCGGCCGGTTCCGCCAGCCGTCTCGCCCGTATGCTCGAGCCCGCCGAGTGGGCGGCGGCCGGGATTCCCTTGCTGCGCAACCCCCGTGACGTCGTCACGGGACTGCACGCCCGTCACCGGCCGCGGCCGGGGAGCGCCGTGGTCGCCGTCCTCGACCACGAGGAACGGCTCATCGCCAGCGCTTCGTTCACGCCGGGGCCGCTGCCGGCGGACGGGTGGGACTTCCGCAACGCGCTGCTCGCGCACCTGCGCCGGGTGATCCCGCACGATCTGCGGCGCCGCACCCCGGTGCGTACGGCCGTCCTGCTCTACTGCCGGGAGGGCGACGCGCGCTGGACGGAGGAGGACGGGGCGTGGATGTGGGGCCTGCGGGACGCCTGCACGCTCCACGGGCTCCGCTGCGGCGCGTACATCACCCTGACCGGCGACGGCTGGCAGGTGCTGGGCGAGGGCCGCGGAGGCCGGAGCCCGCACGCGGCGTCGCCGCCGACCGACCTGTCGGACGCCGGCGCGGACGAGGGGCCGTCCGCGCCGCGCAGGGCGAGCGGTGCCGCCGAGGCCCTGCGCCGGACGGCGGCACGCTAGCCTCCCACACCGACCCGGACGGGGGCTCACCGGGCCGGACGGCGGTGCCGTCCGGCCGTGGAGTGAGCCTCCGTCAGAGGGCGGTGCCGAGCACGGTGTTGATCCGCTTCGGATCGCCGCAGACGATGAGCAGCGCACCGGCGCGGTTCATCGCGGCGGGCAGGGCCCGGGCGGTGGCGGCGTCGTCGCCGCCGTTGACCGCGACGACCACCACGGGCCGGGCCGAAGCGCGGTCCACGGCGGAGGCGTCGGCGAAGAACACGTCGTCACCGGCGTCGTGCTGGGCCCAGTAGGAGGCCTCGCCGAACGACAGCTCGTGCGCCGCCCACGGGTGCTTCTCACCGGTGGTGAGCACCAGGATGTCGCCGGGGGCGCGGCCGTTCTCCAGCAGGAGGTCGACCGCCTCCTCGGCGGCGTCGAGGGCACCGGCCGGCGGAGCCGGGATCAGCTGGACCTGAGGTTCGTTCCGGGACCCCCCGGAACGATTCTCCGGCCGGCGGGCCGGCTGTCCGCCCGCGGTGTGCGGGCGCGGCACCGGCGGCGTGGGCCTGACCGGTCCGGCACCCGGACGACCGGGGCGGGGTGAGGCCGCGGTACGCGGGCCGGGTACGGGTCTGGGGGTCGGCGCGGGGCGGCCTGCGGCCGGCGTGGCGCGGGGACCCTGGGCACTCTCGTGAATCTGAGGCTCCTCGGGGGTGAGAGGCATAATCGGATGTTTATCAAACGCCGGTGCGAGTGGCATCGGCGGGTGGCTGGTATGCGCGGTCCGGCGGTACGGCCGCGCACCTGGTGACCGGTCAGAAGTCGAAGCCGAGCTGGCCCCCGCCTTCCAGTTCGGTCGTCTCCGCGGGCACACGGACCTTCCTCAAGTGCCGCCACCGGGGCAGCGCATCCAGGTACGCCCAGGTCATGCGGTGGTGCGGGGTGGGACCCAGCTCGGCGAGCGCGGCCCTGTGCACCGGCGAGGGGTAACCCGCGTTGGCCGCGAACGCGAACGGCGCATACGTGTCGTCCTGCGACTCCAGTTCGGCCATCATCGCGTCCCGTCGCACCTTGGCGATCACCGACGCCGCCGCCACGGCGACACAGGACCGGTCGCCCTTGATCACCGTACGGACCTGCCAGGGGTCTCCCAGGTAGTCGTGCTTGCCGTCGAGGATGACCGCGTCGGGACGCACCGGGAGCGCGTCCAGCGCGCGTACGGCGGCCAGCCGCAGCGCCGCCGTCATCCCGTGCTCGTCGATCTCCTCGGGCGAGGCGTGTCCCAGGGCGTGGGCCGTGACCCACCGTTCCAACTCCGCGGCCAACTCGGCCCGGCGCCTGGGGGTGATGAGCTTGGAGTCGGTGAGTCCGGCCGGGGGCCGGCGCAGTCCGGTGACGGCGGCACAGACCGTGACGGGCCCCGCCCACGCACCGCGGCCGACTTCGTCGACTCCGGCGATGACCTTGGCGCCGGTTGTCGCTCGGATCGAGCGCTCGACGGTGTGTGTGGGTGGTTCGTACGGCATGGCGCCTGACAGGTTACGCCGCCCGTCCCCTCCCGCGACACCCGGAGGGGCATCCGGTGCGCTCCTCCTCCCGGGGACGGCCCGGCGGACCGGGGCGGTGGAGGGCGCGACGGTGGCGGGACGGCGGCGGGGCGGGGCTCGCCGCCGTCTTCCCGGCACCGCCACGGGCGCGCCGGGGAAGCCGCCGGGCGGCCGTCTGACCTGGGCGGGAACGGGTGGGGCGGGCGGTGCGCGCGGGCGCGGGGCGGGGCGTCAGTAGCCGGGACCGGTCGGCATCCAGTCGGGGAGGTCCTCGGTGCGGGCCAGCCAGTCGGCGGGCGGCGCGCCGGCCGATGTGGCGGCGACCACACCGCCGACGATGGCGCACGTCGTGTCGACGTCACCGCCGGCCTGCGCGGTCGTCCAGAAGGCCCGCTCGTAGTCGTCGAGGGAGCGGGCCGCGGACCACAGGGCGAACGGCACGGTGTCGTGGGCGCTGGTCCGCCGGCCGCAGCCGAGGACGGCGGCGACCGTCTGCGTGTCGTCGTAGTCGAGCATGTCGCGGGCGCGCCGCAGTCCGGCGCCGACGGCGCTGCGCGGCACCAGGGCGACGACGGCGTCGAGGAAGTCGGTGGCCTTGGGCGGTCCCTGCGGCGCCGCGGCGAGTGCGGCGGCCGCCGCGACCGCCATGCAGCCGACGACCGCCTCCCGGTGCTGGTGCGTGGTGTAGGAGGAGATCTCCGCCTGGTGGGTGGCCTGTTCGGGGTCGTCGGCGTACCAGGCCCCGAGGGGTGCGATCCGCATGGCCGCGCCGTTGCCCCACGAGCCCTGGCCCTGGAAGAGGTCCGCGGCGAGTTCGCGCCAGTCGCCGCCCTCCCTGACCAGCCGGAGCATGCGGTTGACGGCGGGACCGTAGCCCCGGTCGAAGTCGTGGTGCACCGCGAAGGACCGGGCGAGCGCGTCCTGGTCGATACGGCCGTGTCCGGCGAGGACGGCCAGGACGGAGCAGGCCATCTCCGTGTCGTCGGTCCACCGCCAGGGGTCGGGCGGCAGCTCGCACCGCTTCAGCAGGGGGTAGTGGGCGGGGACGAAGAACTGGGAGCCCAGGGCGTCCCCCACGGCCAGTCCGCGGAGGCTGGCGAGAGCGCGTTCGAAGCGCCGGTCGGGAGAGAAGTCAGCGGTCATCGCCCGGCCACTCTATCCGGTGGTGCCTCTCCGCTCCGGGCTCAGCGGACGAGGCGTCCGGCCTCCAGCCGCCGGGTGCGGCCGGTGAAGCGGCGGCGGAGCAGCCGGTCGTGGGAGACGACGACGAGGGCGCCGGTCCAGCGGTCGAGGGCCTCCTCCACCTCCTCCACCAGGTCGGGCGCGAGGTGGTTGGCGGGTTCGTCGAGGAGCAGCAGATCGGCGGGACGGGCGAGGAGCCGGGCGAGGGCGAGGCGGCGGCGCTGTCCGGCGGAGAGGGAGCCCACGGGCGTGTCGAGGTCCCGGGGGCGGAACAGTCCGTACGACAGGAGGAGCCCCTCCTTCTCGTCCTCGGTGCCCGCCAGGCCGCGGCCGAACGCGGTGCGCAGCCGCTCCGCCGGGCGGCTGACGGGTATCTCCTGGGCGAGGAACCCGATGGCGCCGCGCCGGGTGACGGAGCCGCTGTCCGGGGTGAGCAGTCCGGCCATGACGCGGAGCAGGGTGGTCTTCCCGGCGCCGTTGTCGCCGTGGACCAGCAGCTTCTCCCCCGCCGCGACGGTGAGGCGGTCGACGGCGAGCCGGTCTCCCACGCGTACGTCCACGAGGGTCACCAGGTCGCCGTCGACCGTGCCGGTGAGGGGCCGGGCGGTGAAGGCGAGGGGCCGCGGGGGCGGTGGCACGGGGTCCTCGTGGAGGCGGCGCAGCCGTTCGCGCGCGGCGCGGACGCGTCCGGAGACCGACGCCTGGACGCGTCCGGCCGCGCGGTCGTAGGCCATCTTGTTGTTGTCCCTGATCGCGCGGCCGGCGGCGACGCCGTGGGCGGTGGTGGCGGCGTACGCCTCCAGCCGGGCGGTCTCGTCGCGCCAGTCGGCGTACGCCTGCTCCCAGCGGCGGCGGGCGGCGGCGCGCTCCTCCCGGTAGCCGGCGTAGCCGTTGCCGTGGCGCACGACGGTGCGGCGGTCGGCGTCCACGTCGAGCACGGTGGTGGCGACGCGTTCCAGGAAGGTCCGGTCGTGGGACACGGCGACGACCGTGCCGCGGTGCGCGAGGAGGGCGTCCTCCAGCCAGGAGAGGGCCTTCTCGTCCAGGTGGTTGGTGGGCTCGTCGAGCAGCATCACCTCGGGCGCGGCGGCGATCAGGCAGGCGAGGCCCAGGCGGGCCTGCTCGCCGCCGGAGAGGCTGCCGAGGAGCCGGTCCCGGCCGACACCGGCCAGGCCGACGCCGTGCAGGGCCTTGTCGATCCGGGCGTCCGCCTCGTACCCGCCGCGCAGTTCGTACGCGGTGAGCAGCTCGCCGTACGCGGTGAGGACGGTATCGTCCGCGTCGCCGAGGGCCGCTTCGAGGTCGCGGAGGCGTGACTCCATGGCCCGCAGTTCGCGCAGGGCCGCGTCGACGGCCTCCCCGACCGTGCGGTCCGGCGGAAGCCGGGGGGTCTGGGTGAGCAGGCCGGCGCCGCCCTCGGCGACGGTGATCACCTCGCCGTCGTCGGGGGCCTCCGCACCGGCCAGGAGGTGCAGCAGCGTCGACTTGCCCGCGCCGTTCTCCCCGACGATGCCGACCCGCTCGCCGGGGCGCACGGTGAGGGAGACGTCGTCGAGCAGCAGTCGCTCGCCGCGGGACCTGGTCACGTGGTGAAGGGAGATCTGCGTGGGCAAAGGCCACCTCCATGACCGGCGGACGGAGGACGAGCAGGGATTAACACAACTCTTGTCGCGTTACCGAGAGTGTGACACACTCACCCTGTCTAACGCAACGGAAGTGGCGATTGGTTGGCGACATGGAGCAGCGGACTCCCCCACCCGGCACCCGCCGCCCCGGCGGCCGTACGGCGCGGACCCGCGCGGCCGTGCGCGACGCCGTGCTGACGGGCCTGACCGAGCACGGCTACCCGGGCCTCACCGTCGAGTACGTGGCCGAGCGGTCGGGCGTGCACAAGACGACGCTGTACCGCAGGTGGGGCGGGGTCGAAGGGCTGGTGGCGGACGCCCTGGACCTCGCGGGCGAGGACGGCTGGGCGCCGCCGGACACGGGGACGCTGGAGGGCGACCTGCGGGCCCTCGCGCGCGAGGTGCGCGACTCGTTCGCCGACCCCGCGGCGGCCGCGGCGCCCACGGCCTTCGTCGCGGCGGCGTTCCAGTCGGAGCGCGCGGCCGACGCGCTGCGGGCCTTCTACGCGGAGCGGTTCGCGCGCTGCGAGGCCGTCGTCGAGCGCGCGGTGGCACGCGGCGAGGCACCGGCCGGCACGGACGCGGGCGCGGTGGTGCGCGCCGTGTCGGCGCCGCTGTTCCTCCGGCTGTTCGTCACGCGGGAGCCGGTCGACGCGGCGCTGGCCGACCAGGCGGCCGCGGCGGCCGTCGCGGCGGTGCGGGCGGGGGCGTTCACGACGGAAGCCGACACGGGCACGGCGGCGGGCACGGCCTCCCCCGCCGCCGCCTCCCCCGCCGCCGGCCGCTGACGCCCGGCGCGCGCCGCGGCGCCGGCCCGCTCACACCGTCCAGGCCGCGTCGAGGTCCACGACGTCCCCGGTCAGGGCGACGACGTCCGTCGCCAGTTGGGCGCGCAGGGCGAGCCGCTCCACCCGCTCGGCCCGGTACTTGCCGTGCTCGGCCGCCGACCGCCACATCGACAGGACCAGGAACTCGTTGCCCGGGGCCTCCCCGAACAGGCCGCGCAGCATGCCGGGGGACCCGGCCATCGCGGGGTTCCACACCTTCTCCTGCATCAGGGCGTAGTGCTCGACCCGGTCCTCGCGGATGCGGCTGTGCGCGACCCGTACGACGTCGGCGTCGGTGAAGCGCGGCTCGAAGCCGGTCTTCACGTCGAAGCGGTAGTCGAACAGCTTGACCCGGGCGTCCTTGAAGGTGCCGGACTGCGCGGCGGCCAGCCTGCCGTGCGACCGCGCCATGAAGGAGTCGTAGAAGGGCCGGCTCTCCCAGAAGGAGAAGACGTGGGCCACACCGGGGCGCAGCCGGCTCCATCCGCCGCCCTGCCCCCGGAAGCCGGGTTCCCCCAGCAGTCCCGCCCACTTCCGCTGCCCCCGCTCGAACCCCCGACGGTCCACCACGGTGCAGCGAGTCCACTTGACCAGCACCGCGCCATCGTACGGCGCGGGGAACCGGCCCATATGGCATTCTCCACTGACGCTCCGTGACACCATGGACAACGGATCCGGCGCGGAGGGGAGTTGCCCCTCCGCGGCACCGGTACCCGGAGAGGGGGAAGCTGTGAGCAGTCTCAACAAGGGTGTCGAGAAGGTCGAAGTGGCCCTCAGGTGGGACCCGAGCACCGGCGGCGGCCCGGTCCACGACCTCGACATCATCGCCGCCGTCTACGGCGCCCAGGACCCGACCGGCGCACCGGCGTACCTGGTCCACTTCGACAGCCGTTCGCCGGACGGCACGATCACGCTGAACAGGGACAGCCGTACGGGGCAGGGCCTGGGCATCGACGAGTCCATGACGCTGGAGCTCGACCGGCTCGCCCCCACCTACGCGCGCGTAGTGGTGGGCGTCGCCATCCAGCAGGGCGGCGGCCGGGTCACCTTCGGCGACGTGGCGAACACCGGCGTGATCGTCAAGGAGGGCTACGACGAGCTGTTCCGCGACGACTTCACCGCCGTGCGGGACGCCACCTCGGCGACCGTCGTGGAGTTCACCCGCGAGACTCCGAGCACCTGGACGTATAGGCCCGCCGTCCACGGCTTCGACTCCGACCCGGACGCCTTCACCCGCCTGATGGGCACCCCCCGGTAAGGGACCGGGAGGCCGGCGGGGGCCGCGGGCCGGCGCACCCGTCGGCGGAGCGGGCGCACGGCGTCCGTGACTCCGACCCATCACGGGTACGGCCGAGGGGGACCGGCCGTCGGCCGGTCCCCCTCGGTGGATCGCGCGTCAGCCGCCCGCGCGGGCCGCGCCGGACGTCACGTCCGACGCGGCCCGGTCCCGGGTCAGCTGCAACCGCTGGTGGAGCCGCAGCCCTCGCAGATGTAGCAGGACCCGGCGCGCTGCATCTTCGTGCCGCAGGAGAAGCACAGCGGGGCGTCGGCCTGGATGCCGAGCTGCATCTCGACGAGCTCCGCGGACGTGTGCGCCTGCTTCGGAGCGGGGGCCGGGGTCTCCGCCTTCGGGGCGGGGGCGACGGCCTTCGGCTCCTGCTGGAGCGGGGCGGACTGGGCGAGGCCCTCGACGTCCACCTCGTCCTCGGCCGGCTCGTACGAACCGGTCTCCAGGTGGCGCTGGCGCTCCTCGGCGGAGTGGATGCCGAGCGCCGAGCGGGTCTCGAACGGCAGGAAGTCCAGCGCCAGGCGGCGGAAGATGTAGTCGACGATCGACTGGGCCATCCGCACGTCCGGGTCGTCCGTCATGCCGGCCGGCTCGAAGCGCATGTTGGTGAACTTCGAGACGTACGTCTCCAGCGGCACGCCGTACTGCAGGCCGACCGAGACGGCGATGGAGAAGGCGTCCATCATGCCCGCGAGGGTCGAACCCTGCTTGGACATCTTCAGGAAGACCTCGCCGAGACCGTCGTCCGGGTAGGAGTTGGCGGTCATGTAGCCCTCGGCGCCGCCGACCGTGAAGGAGGTGGTGATCCCCGGGCGGCCCTTCGGCAGGCGCTTGCGGACCGGGCGGTACTCGACGACCTTCTCGACCTTCGCGGGCTCGACCTCGACCTTCTTCTCCTCCTTCTTCTTGGCGGAGAGCGGCTGGCCGACCTTGCAGTTGTCGCGGTAGATCGCGAGCGCCTTGACGCCCATCTTCCACGCCTCGAAGTAGATCTCCTCGACCTCCTCGACGGTCGCCGTCTCCGGCATGTTGACCGTCTTGGAGAGCGCACCGGAGATCCACGGCTGGATCGCGGCCATCATGCGGACGTGGCCCATCGGGGAGATGGCGCGCTCGCCCATGGCGCAGTCGAAGACCTCGTAGTGCTCCTGCTTGAGGCCCGGGGCGTCGATCACGTTGCCGTGCTCGGCGATGTGGGCGACGATCGCCTCGATCTGCTCCTCCTGGTAGCCCAGGCGGCGCAGGGCCTGCGGGACCGTGCCGTTGACGATCTGCATCGAGCCGCCGCCGACCAGCTTCTTGAACTTGACCAGGGCGAGGTCGGGCTCGAGGCCGGTGGTGTCGCAGGACATCGCGAGACCGATCGTGCCGGTCGGGGCGATGACGGACGCCTGGGAGTTGCGGAAGCCGTTCTTCTCGCCGAGGCGGAGCACGTCCTGCCAGGCCTCCGTGGCGGCGGCCCAGATCGGCGTGTCCAGGTCGTCCATGCGGACGGCGGTGGTGTTGGCGTCGGCGTGCTGCTTCATGACGCGCTTGTGCGCCTCGGCGTTGCGGGCGTAGCCGTCGTACGGGCCGACGACCGCGGCCAGCTCGGCGGAGCGGCGGTACGAGGTGCTGGTCATCAGCGAGGTGATCGCGCCGGCCAGGGCGCGGCCGCCGTCGGAGTCGTACGCGTGGCCGGTCGCCATGAGCAGGGCGCCGAGGTTGGCGTAGCCGATGCCGAGCTGACGGAAGGCGCGGGTGTTCTCGCCGATCTTCTGGGTCGGGAAGTCCGCGAAGCAGATGGAGATGTCCATCGCGGTGATGACCAGCTCGACGACCTTCGAGAAGCGCTCGACGTCGAAGGACTGGTGGCCCTTGCCGTCGTCCTTCAGGAACTTCATCAGGTTCAGCGAGGCCAGGTTGCAGGACGTGTTGTCCAGGTGCATGTACTCGCTGCACGGGTTCGAGCCGTTGATGCGGCCGGACTCGGGGCAGGTGTGCCAGTGGTTGATGGTGTCGTCGTACTGGATGCCCGGGTCGGCGCAGGCCCAGGCGGCCTGGGCCATCTTGCGGAACAGCGACCGGGCGTCGACCTCCTCGATGACCTCGCCGGTCATGCGGGCGCGCAGGCCGAACGTGCCGCCGGTCTCCACGGCCTTCATGAACTCGTCGTTCACGCGGACCGAGTTGTTGGCGTTCTGGTACTGGACGGACGTGATGTCGTCGCCGCCCAGGTCCATGTCGAAGCCCGCGTCGCGCAGGGCGCGGATCTTCTCCTCCTCCTTGACCTTGGTCTCGATGAAGTCCTCGATGTCGGGGTGGTCGACGTCCAGGATGACCATCTTGGCCGCGCGGCGCGTGGCACCGCCGGACTTGATCGTTCCTGCGGAGGCGTCGGCGCCGCGCATGAAGGAGACCGGGCCGGAGGCGTTTCCGCCGGAGGACAGCAGCTCCTTGGAGGAGCGGATGCGGGAGAGGTTCAGGCCGGCGCCGGAGCCGCCCTTGAAGATCATGCCCTCTTCCTTGTACCAGTCGAGGATCGACTCCATGGAGTCGTCGACGGACAGGATGAAGCAGGCGGAGACCTGCTGGGGCTGCGGCGTGCCGACGTTGAACCACACCGGCGAGTTGAAGCTGAAGATCTGGTGCAGGAGGGCGTGGGCGAGCTCGTGCTCGAAGATCTCCGCGTCGGCGGGCGACGAGAAGTAGCCGTGCTCCTCGCCGGCCTTGCGGTAGGTCTTCACGATGCGGTCGATGAGCTGCTTCAGGCTCGTCTCGCGCTGGGGGGTGCCGACGGCGCCCCGGAAGTACTTGCTGGTGACGATGTTGACCGCGTTCACCGACCAGAAGTCGGGGAACTCCACGCCGCGCTGCTCGAAGTTGACCGAGCCGTCGCGCCAGTTGGTCATGACGACGTCACGGCGCTCCCAGGCGACCTCGTCGTACGGGTGCACGCCGGGGGTCGTGTGGATGCGCTCGATGCGCAGGCCCTTGCCCGCCTTGGGCCCCTTGGCGCGGGAGCCTCGTGCCGGGCCGCTCGTCGTCTCTGTCATGCCGCCTCCCATATGTGGGCAAAAACGCCCTTATGTGCCCAGATCTTCCCAAGGCACGGTCTCTGTACTGTCGCCGCGGGCGCCGCTCGTAACGCCCGTGGCAGGTCGATTGGCCGCCTCGGCGGCCGGTCGCCGGACCGCGGGGTCCGGCCGGCCGCTCAGTCGGCGGCTGCGGGCACCGGGACCCCGGGGGCCGCACCGGTGCCGCGCTCCTCCGCGGGAGGCCGCCGCTCGCGCAGTTCCGCGATGGCGGCCTCGAAGTCCTCCAGCGTGTCGAACGCGCGGTACACGGACGCGAAGCGCAGGTACGCGACGAGGTCGAGTTCCTGCAGCGGACCGAGTATGGCGAGACCGACGTCGTGCGTGGTGAGTTCCGCGCTGCCGGTGGCCCGGACGGCCTCCTCGACCCGCTGGCCCAGCTGCGCGAGGGCGTCCTCGGTGACGGGCCGCCCCTGGCACGCCTTGCGCACGCCGTTGATGACCTTGGTCCGGCTGAAGGGCTCGGTCACCCCGCTCCGCTTCACGACCATGAGGGAGCAGGTCTCCACCGTGGTGAAACGGCGGGAGCAGTCGGGGCACTGGCGGCGGCGTCGGATGGACGTCCCGTCGTCGGTGGTGCGACTGTCGACGACACGGCTGTCGGGGTGCCTGCAGAAGGGGCAGTGCATGGTCCCAACCCTCCTTCACAGCACGACTGAACAGCCTCGGAGGGCCCTCCCGGGGCCCCTCGAAGCAGCCACAAGCATAGGCGATGCCCATCGCCCCGACGGACGGGGACCACAACTTCTGGGTGCCTGTGACCATGCAACCACTACATGTAGGGCCCGGCCCTCATTCGCGGCGTGGCGCGTGTCGCGCCGCGCGCCGGTCTTCCGGGCCGGCGACGAGCCTACGGCACGACCGGCCCCCGAGGACTCCGGGGCACGACAGAAGGGACCGGCGGCGGGCTTCCGGCGGGCGGCGCGGCACGCCGCACGGAGCGGGGCGTGCGCCGCCGGGGCGGCGGTGGGCGATACCGTGATGACCCGAATCGCCTCTGTGGCGAAAGGTCGCACATACACCCAGGCACACGCACATGTAAGCCATTCCCCTTTTTTTCACTCGAACGTGTGTTTGGCGCAACCTTTCGAAAGCAACTACCGTTGTGCCAGCCAGGGAGACCATTCGAGAGGGGCCGACGTGACCACCACCGCAGACAGTGCCACCATCACCGCCCAGGGCCGCTCCCAGGGCCGATTCGAGCCGGTACACGCCGTGACCATGAACGAGGCGGGCACGGCTCCCGAGCCCGCCAAGCCCACGCGCTCGCTCCCCGGCCGACCTCCCGGCATCCGGGCCGACAGCTCGGGCCTCACCGACCGGCAGCGGAGGGTCATCGAGGTCATCCGCGACTCCGTGCAGCGACGCGGGTACCCACCGTCGATGCGGGAGATCGGCCAAGCGGTCGGCCTGTCCAGCACGTCGTCGGTGGCGCACCAGCTGATGGCCCTGGAGCGGAAGGGCTTCCTGCGGCGGGACCCGCACCGCCCGCGCGCGTACGAGGTGCGGGGCTCCGACCAGCCGAGCGCTCAGCCCGCGGACACGACCGGCAAGCCCGCCGCCTCGTACGTCCCGCTCGTCGGCCGGATCGCCGCCGGCGGGCCGATCCTGGCCGAGGAGTCGGTCGAGGACGTCTTCCCCCTCCCCCGGCAACTGGTGGGCGACGGCGAGCTGTTCGTGCTGAAGGTCGTGGGGGACTCCATGATCGAGGCCGCGATCTGCGACGGCGACTGGGTCACGGTCCGTCGCCAGCCGGTCGCGGAGAACGGCGACATCGTGGCCGCCATGCTGGACGGCGAGGCCACGGTCAAACGCTTCAAGCGGGAGGACGGCCATGTCTGGTTGCTTCCGCACAATGCCGCCTACCAGCCCATCCCCGGCGACGAGGCGACCATCCTCGGCAAGGTGGTGGCGGTTCTGCGGCGGGTCTGAACACTCCGTCGCCCCCGACCGGGCCCCGGGACCTCTGCGCCGGTCCCGGGGCCCTGCTGTGTCCGGCTAGACCGCGGCCTTCGCCGCCCGGTCGATGGCCGCCAGGGAGCGGCGGACCTGGTTGCGGTCCGTCGTGTACCAGAAGTCCGGCATCGAGGCGCGTAGGAAGCTCCCGTACCGGGCGTTCGCCAGGCGCGGGTCCAGGACCGCCACCACGCCGCGGTCGCCCGTCGCCCTCACCAGGCGGCCAGCGCCCTGCGCCATGAGCAGCGCCGCGTGGGTCGCGGCGACGGCCATGAAGCCGTTGCCCCCCGCCTCCTCCACGGCCTTCTGGCGGGCGCTCATCAACGGATCGTCGGGGCGCGGGAACGGAATGCGGTCCATGACCACCAGCTGGCAGTTCGGCCCCGGCACGTCGACGCCCTGCCACAGCGAGAGCGTCCCGAACAGGCAGGTCTCCGGATCGCCGGCGAACGCCTTGATCAGCTCGCCCAGCGTGTCCTCGCCCTGCAACAGCACGGGCTTGTCCAGACGGCCCCGCAGCTCCTCGGCGGCGGCCTGCGCCGCCCGCATGGAGGAGAACAGGCCGAGCGTCCGGCCCCCGGCGGCCTCGATCAGCTCCGCCAGCTCGTCCATCATGTCCGTCCGGCTGCCCTCCCGCCCGGGCGTCGCCAGGTGGCGGGCCACGTAGAGGATGCCCTGCTTGGGGTAGTCGAACGGCGACCCGACGTCGATGCCCTTCCACACCGGGAGGTCCTCGCCCTCGACGCCCTCGGCGGCGAGCCCCAGCGAGGCCCCCACCCCGTTGAAGTCCCCGCCCAGCTTCAGCGTGGCGGACGTCAGGACGACCGACCGGTCCGCGAACAGCTTGTCGCGCAGCAGCCCCGACACGGACAGCGGCGCCACCCGCAGGGAAGCGCCGAAGCGGTCGTGCCGCTCGTACCAGACCACGTCGTACTCGGAGCCGTTCGCGACGCGCTCCGCCACCGCGTGGACGTTCTCCACGGAGGCCATGGCCTGCTTGCGGACGGCGTCCTCGTCCTGGACGGAGCGGTCCCGCGTGTTGCCCAGCGCCGTGATCGTCGCGCGTGCCGCGTCCCGCAGGGCCATCAGCGCGTACGCCAGGTCCTCGGGGACCTCCTGGAGGCGGCCGGGCAGGGCCAGCTCCATCAGCTTCTCGAACCCCTCCGCCGCGGTCTGCAACTGGTCGGCGGTCTTCTCGTCGACGAGCTTGGCCGCCCGCCGCACCGCCCGGTTGACCTGGCCGGGCGTGAGCTCACCGGTGGCGACGCCGGTCACGCGGGACACCAGCTCGTGCGCCTCGTCGACGATCAGCACCTCGTGCTGCGGCAGGACCGGGGCGCCCTCGATGGCGTCGATCGCGAGGAGCGCGTGGTTGGTCACCACGACCTCGGCGAGCTTGGCGCGCTCGCGCGCGGCCTCCGCGAAGCACTCGGCTCCGTACGCGCACTTGCTCGCCCCCAGGCACTCGCGCGACGAGACGGACACCTGGGCCCACGCCCGGTCGGAGACGCCCGGCGTCAGGTCGTCCCGGTCCCCCGTCTCCGTCTCGTCCGACCAGTCCCGCAGGCGCAGCAGGTCCTGCCCGAGCTTGCTGGTCGGGGCGGCCGCCTCGAACGGGTCGAACAGCCCGTCCTCCTCTTCCTGCGGCACGCCCTCGTGGATCCGGTGCAGGCACAGGTAGTTGGAGCGGCCCTTCAGCATCGCGAACTCCGGGCGGCGGCGCAGCAGCGGGTGCAGCGCCTCCACCGTCCGGGGCAGGTCCCGCTCGACGAGCTGCCGCTGCAGGGCCAGCGTGGCCGTCGCCACGACGACGCGGTCCCCGTGGGCCAGGGCGGGCACCAGGTAGCCGAGGGACTTGCCGGTGCCGGTGCCGGCCTGGACGAGCAGGTGCGTACCGTCGTCGACGGCCTGGGCAACGGCCTCGGCCATGGCGACCTGGCCTGGCCTTTCCGTGCCGCCGACGGCGGTGACGGCGGCGTGGAGGAGCTCGGGGAGGGATGGCTTCGTCATAGCCCGTCCACCCTACGGCGCCGCACCGACAGCCGGACCACCCCTCGGGATTTCCCCGCCCGCTTCCGGCCACTCCCCCGGCGCAGCCGCCCCGGGCAGCGGTCGCGCGCCACCCGTACGGGCGATACCGGGCCGCCCCCGGTCGCACGGGGTTGACGGGCCGGGCCAACCCCTGGCGGAAGAGGACCCGTTCGGCGGTGGCGAGGGCCTCGGCGAAGCGGTCGGGGACGGCAGCGGCCTGCTCGCCGGTGAGCGTCGGCGGCGACAGGAGCCGTACGGCACCGGAGCGCGGCCCCGCCGTACCGACGAGGCCCCGGCCCGGGCACTCCCGCCGCACGGCTTCCGCGGGGGCCGGGGCGGTCGGGGCGCGTCACCGGGCCGGACGCGGCGTCGACCGGCTCGACGCCGGTCGTGAGGCCCCGGCCGCGTACGCCACCGACGCGG
>NZ_JAWCTQ010000002.1:0-291685 GCF_032423885.1 Streptomyces tamarix
CGTGAACCTTAGCGAATCCGTGGGCCCGACGCTAATCGGGCTCCCGCTCTCTCAAGCGAGGATTCCTCATTTCGCAAAAGCGCACGTAAAGCGGCGCGACAGTGCGTCGCTCGCTGGAAGTGGTTCTTGCGGAATGGCTGTCCGGGGACCGACCGGAGTCGGCGCTCACGTCGGACAACTCGGAGAACACTACGCATCAGGCAAACCAGTGTCAACCCAGGCCCCTACCCCGTTACGGTGGAACCATGACAGCGCATGCGCACAGCCTTCTGTGGTGGGCCGCCTGACGGCGGCCGCGCACTGACGCATGCACACGACGGCCGCCGCCCCGGCGGCCGTTCGCGTTTCCCCCTCCGGGAGGAACGGCCGCGGGGAGCGGTGGTTCCGACCAGGAGTGAGAGGGACAGGGACATGACGCGGATCTTCAGCGGGGTCAAGCCGACCGGGCACCTGACACTGGGCAACTACATCGGGGCCGTGCGGAAGTGGGTCGAGGAGGACCAGTACCGGGCGGACGCCCTGTTCTCCGTCGTCGACCTGCACGCCCTGACCGTGGAGCACGACCCGGCACGGGTGCGGCGGCTCAGCCGGCAGGTGGCGACGCTGCTCCTCGCGGCGGGGCTCGATCCGGAGCGCTGCGTCCTCTTCGTGCAGAGCCACGTCGACGAGCACGCGCGGCTGTCGTACCTGCTGGAGTGCACGGCCACCGACGGGGAGATGCGGCGCATGATCCAGTACCGGGAGAAGGCGGCGCGGGAGCGGGGACGGGGCGGGAGCGTGCGGCTGTCGCTGCTGACGTACCCGGTGCTGATGGCGGCGGACATCCTCGCGTACGAGGCGGACGAGGTGCCCGTGGGCGACGACCAGGTGCAGCACGTGGAGCTGACGCGGGACCTGGCGGTGCGGTTCAACCAACGGTACGGGCACACGTTCACCGTGCCGAAGGCCACGCACCCGGCGGTCGGGGCGCGGGTCATGAACCTCCAGGACCCCACGGCCAAGATGGGGAAGTCGGACGACGACGGGCCCGGTGTCGTCCATCTGCTCGACGAGCCGGACGTGGTGCGGCGGAAGGTGATGCGGGCCGTCACCGACAGCGGGCGGGACGTCGTGTACGACCGGGAGGGGCGGCCGGGCCTGGCGAACCTGCTGGAGGTGCTCGCCGCCTGTACGGGCGCGGACGACCCGGCGGGGCCGGCGGAGGGCTACGCCTCGTACGGGGCGCTGAAGCAGGACGTCGCCGACGCCGTGGTGGAGCTGCTGCGGCCGTTGCGGGCGCGGCACGCGGAGCTGGCCGCCGACCCGGCGTACGTGGACGGGGTGCTGCGGGAGGGGGCGAGCCGGGCGCGGGCGATGGCGCGGCCGGTGGTGGACCGGGCCTACCGGGCCGTGGGGCTGCTGCCGGCCGTCTGACGGAACGCGGCGCGGTAGTCGCGCGGGCTGGTGGCGAGGTGGGCCGCGAAGTGCTGGCGCATGGTGACCTCGCTGCCGAAGCCCGCGCGGCGGGCCACCTCGGGCAGGGGGTGGTCGGTGCGTTCGAGGAGCTTCTGGGCGGCGGCGACGCGCTGGGCGGTGAGCCACCGGAGGGGGGTGGTGCCGGTGGTGGCCCGGAAGTGGCGGGCGAACGTGCGCGGGGACATGCCGGCGCGGGCGGCGAGGGACGCGACGGTGTGCGGTTGGCCGAGGTGGGCGAGGGCGTGGGCGCGTACGGCGGCGAGGGCGTCGGCGTCGCGGTCGGCGCGCGGGGTGGGGTGCTCGATGAACTGGGCCTGCGTGCCGGTGCGGAACGGGGCGGTGACCATGGCGCGGGCGATGGTCGCGGCGGTCTCGGCGCCGTGGGCGGTGCGGACGAGGTGGAGGCACAGGTCGACGCCGGCGGCGGTGCCGGCCGACGTCCACAGGCCGCCGTCCTCGATGAACAGGGCGTTCGGTTCGACCGTGACGGCGGGGTGGCGTTCCCGGAGGCGGTCGGCGACGTACCAGTGGGTGACGGCGCGGCGGCCGTCGAGAAGGCCGGCGCGGGCGAGGGCGAACGCGCCGGCGCACAGGGCGGCGACGGGGGTGCCCGCGTGGTGGGCGCGGCGGAGGGCGTCGAGGACGGGGGCGGCGATGTCGACGTCGGGGTCGGTGAGGCCGGGGACGATGACGAGGTCGGCCTCGTCGAGCCAGGCGAGGGGACGGTCCGGGGTGAGGGCGAGGCCCCCGCGGAGGGGGATGGGGGTGCCCGGGTCGGCGGCGGCGCGCCGCAGTTCGAACGGGGGGACGCCGCGGTCGGTGCGGTCGACGCCCCAGACCTCGGTGATGACGGAGACGTCGAAGGGGCGTACGCCGGGGAAGGCGAGCATCGCCACGCGGTGCACGGTCATGGGGGCAGGATGCCATCGGGGTGGCGGCAATCCATCGATGGGCGGCGTTTCCGCCACTGGTGGGGCGTGGTGCGGCGGCCGGAGGATTCCGGCATGGAACTGAACGGGAATGCCGAGGTCGCTGCGAACGCCGCGCTGGTCGTGGTGGACGTGCAGAAGGGGTTCGCGGACCCGTCCTGGGGGCGGCGGAACAATCCGGCGGCGGAGGGGAACATCGCCGCGCTGATCGACGTGTGGCAGGGGTCGGGGCGGCCGGTCGTGTTCGTACGGCACGACTCGACGGGTCCGCGGTCGCCGCTGCGGCCGGGGCAGCCGGGGAACGGCTTCCAGGACGTGGTGGAGGAGCGGCGGGGGAAGGGCGCCGGGCCCGAGCTGCTGGTGGTGAAGTCGGTGAACTCGGCGTTCTACGGGGAGCCGGACCTGGACGCGTGGCTGCGGGGCACCGGGGTGCGGCAGGTCGTGGTCGTGGGCGTCCAGACGAACATGTGCAACGAGACGACGGCCCGGATGGCCGGGAACCTCGGGTACGAGGTGCTGTTCCCGCTGGACGCGATGCACACGTTCGACGGGACCGGGCCGTTCGGCTGGACGCTGACCGCGGACGAGCTGTCGCGGGCGACGGCGGTGTCGCTGCACGGGGGCGGGTTCGCGACGGTCGTGACGACGGCGGACGTGCTGCGGGGCGGCCGGGGCGGGGGCGGCCGGGGCGGTGTGACCCCGGCCGCGGGGCTCCGGGTCAGCCGTTGCCGGAGGCCAGTTCGCGGCTGCGGTCGCGGGCGGCCTCCAGGGCGGCGATGAGGGCGGCCCGTACGCCGTGGTTCTCCAGTTCGCGGATGGCGCTGATGGTCGTGCCGGCGGGGGACGTGACGGCCTCGCGGAGCTTGACCGGGTGCTCGCCGCTGTCGCGGAGCATCACGGCGGCGCCGATGGCGGCCTGGACGATGAGGTCGTGGGCCTGGGCGCGGGGCAGGCCGAGGAGGATGCCCGCGTCGGTCATGGCCTCGACGAGGAAGTAGAAGTACGCCGGTCCGGAGCCGGACAGGGCCGTCGCGGCGTCCTGCTGGGACTCGGGGACGCGGAGGGTCTTGCCGACGCCGCCGAAGATCTCCTCGGTGTGGGCGAGGTGCGCGCCGGTGGCGTGGGTGCCGGCGGAGATGACGGACATGCCCTCGTCTACGAGGACGGGGGTGTTCGGCATGACCCGGACGACCGGGGTGTCGGGGGCGAGGCGCTCCTCGATGAAGGCCGTGGTGATGCCGGCGGCGGCGCTGATGACGAGGTGGTCGCGGGTGACCTGGTGGGAGAGCTCGTCGAGGAGCCGGCCCATGTCCTGGGGCTTCACGGCGAGGATGAGGGTGTCGGCGCGCTTGGCGGCGTCGGCGTTGCCGACGGCTTCGACGCCGTAGCGGGCGCTGAGCTCCTCGGCGCGCTCGGGGCGGCGGGTGGTGACGAGGAGGTGGGCGGTGGGCCAACCGGCCCGGATCATGCCGCTGAGGAGGGCCTCGCCGATCTTTCCGGTGCCGAGGACCGCGACTGTCTGGGTCATTTCTCTGCTCACCTCGCCGTGGGGTACGTGCCTGGGGGCCATCCTTCCACCGGGGCGGGGGGTGGCGTCGCGGCTGTCCGAAGGACGGTACGGGTGCGGGCGGGGCGTACGGCCGGGGCGGGTCAGGGCGCACGGCCGCGGGCGGGTCAGGGGGTGCGGCCGGGGCGGGTCAGGGGGTGCGGCGGCGGAGGGTGGCGGCGCCGAGGGCGAGGACGAGGAGGGCGCAGGCGGCGACGACCAGGACGTCGCGGAGGAAGGCGCCGGTGACCTCGGCGTGGTGGAGGACCTCGTTCATGCCGTCGACGGCGTAGGACATGGGCAGCACGTCCGAGACGGCCTCCAGGGCGGGGTGCATCCTGTCGCGCGGTGCGAACAGGCCGCACAGGAGCAACTGCGGGAAGACCACGGCCGGCATGAACTGGACGGCCTGGAACTCGGACGCGGCGAACGCGGAGACGAAGAGGCCGAGCGCGGTGCCGAGGAGCGCGTCGAGCAGGGCGACGAGGAGCAGCAGCCAGGGCGAGCCGGCCACGTCGAGGCCGAGGACCCACAGGGCGACGGCGGTGGCGAGGGCCGACTGGACGGCGGCGAGCAGGCCGAAGGCGAGGGCGTAGCCGGCGATGAGGTCGGCCTTGCCGAGGGGCATGGCGAGGAGCCGTTCGAGGGTGCCCGAGGTGCGTTCGCGCAGGGTGGCGATGGACGTCACCAGGAACATCGTGATCAGCGGGAAGATGCCGAGCAGGGACGCGCCGATGCCGTCGAACACGCTCGGGCCGCCGTCGAAGACGTACCGGAGCAGCGTGATCATCAGTACCGGGACGAGGAGCATCAGGGCGATGGTGCGCGGGTCGTGGCGCAACTGGCGCAGGACGCGGGCGGCGGTGGCCAGGGTGCGGGATCCGTTCACGGCCGGTCCTCGGGTGGGGTGCGGGTGGTGGCGGCCCTGGCGGCGGCGGTGTCGACCAGGTGGAGGAAGGCGTCCTCGACGGTGGCGGTGCCGTGGCGGCGGCGCAGTTCCCCGGGGGTGCCGTCGGCGAGGAGTTCGCCCTCGCGCAGGAGGAGGAGGCGGTGGCAGCGCTCGGCCTCGTCCATGACGTGGGAGGAGACGAGGAGGGCGGTCCCCCGGTCGGCGGCGAGGCGGTGGAAGAGGTCCCACAGGTCGCGGCGGAGGACGGGGTCGAGGCCGACCGTCGGCTCGTCCAGGACGAGGAGGTCCGGGGTGTCGAGGAGGGCGACGGCGAGGGAGGCGCGGCTGCGCTGGCCGCCGGAGAGCCGGCCGGCGAGGGTGTCGGCGCGGTCGGTGAGGTCCACGTCGGCGAGGGCGCGGGCGACGGCCCCGGCGCGGTGGTCGCGGTGGCGGCGGCCGGGGTGGAGGACCTCGGCGAAGTAGGCGAGGTTCTGGCGGACGGTCAGGTCGTCGTAGACGGACGGGGCCTGGGTGACGTAGCCGACGCGGGAGCGGAGGGCGGGGTCGCCGGCGGGGCGGCCGAGGACGTCTAGGACGCCGGTGACCTTGGCCTGGGTGCCGGTGACGGCGCGCATGAGGGTGGTCTTCCCGCAGCCGGAGGGGCCGAGGAGGCCGGTGATCCGGCCCGGGGGTACGGAGAAGTCGAGGCCGCGCAGGACGGTGCGGGTTCCCCGGGTGACGGTCAGTCCCCGGGCTTCGACGGCCGCACCGGAGTAATTCACCATGTGATGAATTATGGGTACGGGGGAGAGAGGCGTCAAGGGGGCGCTCGGAGCGGGGCGGGGGACGGGGTGTCCGGGGTGGTGCGGGAAGGGGCTGGCGTAGTACGGGGGCGGGGGTACCCGGCGTCAGCGGCGGGGCCCGGCACGGTACGAGGCGGCGCGGTACGGGGCGGGGACACCCGGCGCAGTACGGGGCGGCGCGGGGACACCCGGCGTCAGCGGCGGGGCGCCAGCGGTAGGAGCGCCCGGAGAGGTGCGGGACGGGGACACCCGGCGCCAACGGCGGGACCCGGCGCGGTACGGGACGGGAAGGCCCGGCGCCAGGAGCGGAGCATCAGCGGCGGGGGCGCTTCTTGCGGGCCGCCGGGTTGCCGGTGCGGGTGGTGCGGCGCTTCTCGTACCGGGCGCGGGCCGCCTCGTACTCGGCGCGGGCGAGCTTCTCGCCGGGGGCCTCAAAGAGGGAGCGGACGAAGTAGGCGAGGAGCGAGCCGACGAAGCCGATCGCCTTCAGGCTGCGCAGGGCGTCCTCGCGGGCCGGGTCGGCCGGGCGGCGGCCGAACCCCTCCCACGTCCGCTGGAACGCGATGGCCGTGCACACCGCGAACATCACGATCACCAGGCCGTTGACGAAGCCGCCGACCCGGGCGATGGCCAGGCCCTCGTACGCGAAGCGCAGGACGAGCGCGCCCGCGACGGCCGCGGCCAGGGAGCCGGCGGCGACACCGGCGCGCCGCAGCCCGTACCCACCGTCGTGGCCGACCCAGGTGGTGCCGAAGAAGCGGAGGGGCTCGGGCCGGGGACCGCCGGACGTGCCCGTGGCGCGGGTCGCGCCGGCGGGGCCGGTGGTGTCGGCGGGGCCGGTCGGGTCCGTGGGGTCGCTCACGGGACGATTATCCCCCGCCGGTCCGGGCCGCCGCCGGGGCGGGCGTCAGGCGCAGCGCACCGTCACGTACCCGTCGGTCCCGGTCCGGACGTACGCGTCCGACACGTACTGGCCGTTGGCGATGTTGTCCCAGAGGTTCGACGTGCCGTACGGGCCCGAGACCCACGTGCCCGGCGACTGGCAGTTGATCGGCACGTTCACGCCTTCCGGCAGGACCTTCACGATGCCGTACTGCGTGCCCGGACCGCTGCGGACGTTGAGCCGGACCCCCGGCGCGACCGGGTAGCGCTTGACCGAGTACGTCTCCATGTGTGCCTCCCCCCGAGGCTCCCGCCGGATGCGGGCGCGTCTGTGGAGGGGAGGCTAACAAGCCACACCGACATCGCACGCATCATCGACTAGGCTCCGTGCGTCGCGCGTGCGCCGGTCGTGCGCCGCGCGTCCGAGCGAGCACACACGGGGGTGGATGATGCCGCCGCTGCGCAGCCCCGGGACCGTACCGGAAGCGGAGCATCCGGAGTACGCCGGCAGGTACCGGCTGGAGGACTGGCTGGGTTCGGGCGGCATGGGGGTCGTCCGACTCGCCGTGTCGGACTCCGGGCTGCGCCTCGCCGTGAAGGTCATCCACGTCGAACACGCGGCGGACCCCGAGTTCAGGGCGCGTTTCCGGCAGGAGATCGAGGCCGCACGGCGGGTCAGCGGGGCGTTCACCGCGCCGGTCGTCGACGCCGACCCGGAAGCCGCGCGACCGTGGATGGCGACCCTGTTCATCGACGGGCCGACCCTGTCGGAACGGGTCAAGCGGAACGGGCCGCTGGACGCGGCGGAGCTGCGCCGGCTCGGCGCCGGGCTCGCGGAGGCGCTGCGCGACATCCACCGGGCCGGGGTCGTCCACCGGGACCTGAAGCCCAGCAACGTCCTGCTCGCGGCGGACGGGCCGAAGGTCATCGACTTCGGCATCTCCCGGCCGAGCGACAGCGACGTGCGCACCGAGACGGGGAAGCTGATCGGCACGCCGCCGTTCATGGCGCCCGAGCAGTTCCAGCGGCCCCGGGACGTGGGGCCGGCGGCGGACGTGTTCGCGATGGGCGCGGTGCTGGTGCACGCGGCGACGGGGCGGGGCCCCTTCGATTCGAACAGCCCGTACGTGGTGGCGTACCAGGTGGTGCACAACGAGCCGGACCTGGCGGGCGTGCCGGAGGAGCTCGCGCCGTTGTTGAGGCGGTGCCTCGCCAAGGACCCGGCACAGCGGCCCACGCCGGAGCAGGTGATGGTCGCCCTGCGCGTGCCGGAGGGGGGCGGGGGCGCCGGCGCGGCCGGGGGTGCGGGCAGGGGTGCCGGTACGGCCGGGGGCATCCGGGTGCCCGAGCAGCGCGGGGCCGGGGACCCGGCGGACGGCAGCCCGGCGGACGGCGACCCGCGGGACGCGCGTACGCCTGCGGGCGGTGGGCGCGGCGGGGCGCGGCGGCTCGGGTGGGTCGCCGTGGCGGTCGCGGTGGCCGGGGCCCTCGTCGGGGGGCTGGTCGCCGTCCGGGGCGCGGACGGCCGGGACGGGGCGCGGGAGGCCGGCCCCGCCGCCGCGGCACGGAGCTTCCGGGCCTGGGCGGTGCCGCTGGGTACGGGGGCCGAGGCGGCGCGGCCGCCGGTGTGCGCCGCCGCGGACGGCGCGCTGTACTGCGCCGCGCCCGGAGTGAAGGCCGCGCGGCTGGGCGCGGCGGACGGGGCGGTGGTCTGGTCGGTGCCGGCCGGGGGGCCGGCCGCGCCGGAGGAGGGGGCCGCCGTGGTGGCGGCCGGGGGGTTGGTGCGGGTGGTGAGCCCCCGTACGGCGGCCGGCGGGGACGCCCGGCTGGAGGCGCTCGACCCCGCGACGGGCGCGGTCCGCTGGGGCGTCGGCCTCGGTGCGTACGCCCAGGTCGTGCACGGCGCCGACACGGTGCTCGTCGTCGACGGGGACGGCCGGGTGCGGGCGCTGGACGGCGCGACGGGCGCCGGTCGGTGGACGGGGCGGCCGGCGGCGCGCGGCGCGCAGTGGGTGGCCGGGGCGGCGGGCGGGCCCGTGTTCGCCGCGGCGGTCGCGGGGAACGGGACGTCGACGCTGGTCAGCGCCGTGGACCCGGTGGACGGCCGGGTGCTGTGGCGCACGCGGGTGCCCGGTTCGCTGACGCCGGTGCAGGCGACGGAGGAGGCGCTGGTGCTGCTCTCCGCCGACAAGGACCTGTACACCGACGCCGTGGTGCGGTTGGACCTGCGGGACCGGGGGGTGCGGCGGGTGGCACTGACGGGGGCGGCCGACCAGGCGCAGGCCGTGGTGGACGGGGAGACCGCGTACGTCGTGGGGTCGGGCGGCGCGCTGGCCGCGGTCGACCTGGGCACCGGGCCCGGGCGGGGCCGGGAGCTGTGGCGGTTGGAGACCGGGGCGGCGCGGGTGTCGCGGCCGGTGGCCGCGGACGGCCGGGTCTTCCTGATGGCCGGCGACGGGCGGCTGCTCGGGGTCGACGCCGGGCGGGGGGTGCTGGTCGGGCAGAGCGGGCCGCGGATGGCCGCCGGGGTCGTGCCGTTACTGGCCGCGCCGGTGGTGTCCGGGGGCAAGGTGTACGGCGGGGCGCCGGACGGGGCGGTGTTCGCGGTGGACCCGGCCGGGTGGTGAGGGCCCGCGGGCCGGTGCCGGGCGCCGCGCGCGGGGCGGCCGACTCCGGTCGGCGCGGTACGGCGGTGCGGGGCACCCGCAGGCCCGCCGCCCCGGGCGCAACGACCCGCCCGGCCGGGGAGGGCCGGTGGCCGGGACCCCGACAGAACGACTCACCGGTCCAGGGGGATCAGCGGCCGGGCCCGGGCAGAACGACCCGCCACACCGGAAGCACCAGCGGACAGGCCCGGAACGGAACGACCCGCCCGACCAGGGAAGACCAGCGGACGGACCCGGGCAGAACGACCGCCACGCCGGAAACGCCAGCGGACACCCCCGGATGGAACGGCCCGCCCGACCAGGGGATCGACGGACGGCCACCGGACGGAACGACCCACCGCACCCGAGACATCAGCGGACGGGGCCCGGGCGGGGCCCCGACCCGGGCCGGCGTTACGGGAGCTTCGTGACGTCGCGGACGGCGCCCTTGTCGGCGCTGGTGGCCATGGCCGCGTAGGCGCGGAGGGCCGCCGAGACCTTGCGCGTACGGTTCTTCGGGGCGTACGCGCCGGCCAGGGCGTCGCGGCGGGCGGACAGCGTCTCGTCGTCGACCAGCAGCTCGATCGTGCGGTTCGGGATGTCGATGCGGATCCGGTCGCCGTCCTCGACCAGCGCGATCGTGCCGCCGGACGCCGCCTCCGGGGAGGCGTGGCCGATGGACAGGCCGGACGTGCCGCCGGAGAAGCGGCCGTCGGTGACCAGCGCGCAGGTCTTGCCGAGGCCGCGGCCCTTCAGGAACGACGTCGGGTAGAGCATCTCCTGCATGCCGGGGCCGCCCTTGGGGCCCTCGTAGCGGATGACGACGACGTCGCCGTCCTTCACCCGCTTGTTGAGGATCTTCTCGACGGCCTCCTCCTGCGACTCGCAGACGACCGCCGGGCCCTCGAACGTCCAGATCGACTCGTCGACGCCGGCCGTCTTCACGACGCACCCGTCGACCGCCAGGTTGCCCTTCAGGACCGCGAGGCCGCCGTCCTTGGAGTAGGCGTGCTCGGCGGAGCGGATGCAGCCGTTCTCGGCGTCGAGGTCCAGGGCCTCCCACCGCTCCGACTGGGAGAACGCCTCCGCGGAGCGCACGCAGCCCGGCGCCGCGTGCCACATCTCGACGGCCTCGGCGGACGGGGAGCCGCCGCGCACGTCCCAGGTCTTCAGCCAGTCCGCCAGGGACGGGCTGTGGACGGCGTGCACGTCCTCGTTGAGCAGGCCCGCGCGGTGCAGCTCGCCCAGCAGGGCGGGGATGCCTCCGGCGCGGTGCACGTCCTCCATGTAGTACGTGCGGTCCTTCGCGACGTTCGGCGCGACCTTCGCCAGGCACGGCACGCGGCGCGAGACGGCGTCGATCTCCTCCAGCCCGAAGGGGACGCCCGCCTCCTGCGCGGCGGCCAGCAGGTGCAGGATCGTGTTGGTGGAGCCGCCCATGGCGATGTCCAGGGCCATCGCGTTCTCGAAGGCGGCGAACGTGGCGACGTTGCGGGGCAGGACCGACTCGTCGTCCTGCTCGTAGTACCGCTTCGTCACCTCGACGACCGTGCGCGCCGCGTTCTCGTACAGGGCGCGGCGGGCCGTGTGCGTGGCGAGGACGGAGCCGTTGCCGGGGAGGGAGAGGCCCATGGCCTCCGTCAGGCAGTTCATCGAGTTGGCGGTGAACATGCCGGAACAGGAGCCGCAGGTCGGACAGGCGTTCTCCTCGATGCGGAGGATGTCCTCGTCGGAGATCTTGTCGTTGGCCGCGTCGGAGATCGCGTCGACCAGGTCGAGCGTGCGGACCGTGCCGTCGACCAGGGTGGCGCGGCCGGACTCCATGGGGCCGCCGGAGACGAAGACCGTCGGGATGTTCAGGCGCAGCGCCGCCATCAGCATGCCGGGGGTGATCTTGTCGCAGTTGGAGATGCAGATCAGGGCGTCCGCGCAGTGCGCCTCGACCATGTACTCGACGGAGTCGGCGATCAGGTCGCGGGACGGCAGCGAGTACAGCATGCCGCCGTGGCCCATCGCGATGCCGTCGTCGACGGCGATCGTGTTGAACTCGCGCGGGATCGCCCCGGCCGCCCTGATGGCGTCGCTGACGATCCGGCCGACGGGCTGGAGGTGCGTGTGGCCGGGGACGAACTCGGTGAAGGAGTTGGCGACGGCGACGATCGGCTTGCGCCCGATGTCCTCGCCCGGTACCCCGGAGGCGCGCATAAGGGCACGGGCGCCCGCCATGTTGCGGCCGTGGGTGACTGTGCGGGACCTCAGCTCGGGCATCGTCGCTCGCTCCTCATCAAAGAGACTGGCTCCTACGAGCGTACGCCGCCCCTCCAGGAAGTGGACAGCTTGTCCGGATAACGGGACACACCGGTCGTCTCCCGGTCACCCGCCCCCGCGCTCCCGGAGTCGGATCACGCCTCGGGCGGGGACCCGCTGGCGGGTCGGGGCACGCCTCGGTCAGGTACCGCTGGAGGCCGGGTCACGCCTCGGTCAGGTACCGCTGGAGGCCGGGTCACGCCTCGGTCAGGTACTGCTGGAGGGTCGGCGCGACCACGGCCACGATCGCCTCCGGCTCCGCCGACGCCAGCGGCTCGACCCGGATGACGTACCGCAGGACCGCGATGCCGATCATGTGCGACGCGGCCAGCTCCGCCCGGAACCGCGGGTCCGGTACGTCGAGCTCCTCCGCGACCCGCTCCAGCACCCGCCGCAGCACGTACCCGCGCAGCACCTTCGCCGCCGCCTCGTGCGTGAGCGCCGAGCGGATCACCGCCAGGAGCGGCGCGCGCGCGGCCGGGTCCTCCCACACGTCGAAGAAGTAGCGGGCCAGCCGCTCCCCCACGCCGGCGGGGCCGGGGCCGACCACGGCCGGGACGACCAGCGCGGGCTCGAAGGAGACCTCGACGGCCGCCGCGAACACCTCGTCCTTCGTGCCGAAGTAGTGGTGGACGAGGGCCGCGTCGACGCCGGCGGCCTTCGCGATGCCGCGCACCGACGTCCTGTCGTAGCCGCGCTCGGCGAACTCGTCGCGGGCCGCCTCCAGGATGCGCTCGCGGGCGCCGGGCCCGTCCGCGCGCTCGGCGGCGGGCGGCCGGCCGCGGCCCCGGCGCGGCGCCGCTGCGCCGGTCACGGGACGCGGGCCGACGACGCCAGGTGCTGCCGGGTGAAGGCCAGCGCCTCGGCGAGGTCCGCCTCCCGCTCGGCGGCGGACATGGCGCGCCGCGTGTTGACCTCGATGACGATGTGCCCGTCGAAGCCGGTGCGGACGAGGTGCTCCAGCAGTTCGGCGCAGGGCTGCGTGCCGCGGCCCGGTACCAGGTGCTCGTCCTTCGCGGAGCCGCGCCCGTCCGCGAGGTGGACGTGGCCCAGCCGGTCACCCATGCGGGACACCATGGCCATCGCGTCCGTGCGGGCGGTCGCCGTGTGGGAGAGGTCGACCGTGTAGTGGCGGTAGTCGTCCTTGGTGACGTCCCACTCGGGGGCGTACGCGAGCATCTCGCGGTCGCGGTACCGCCAGGGGTACATGTTCTCGACGGCGAACCGCACGTCCGTCTCGTTCGCCATCCGCCAGATGCCGGAGACGAAGTCGCGCGCGTACTGCCGCTGCCAGCGGAACGGCGGGTGGACGACGACCGTCGACGCGCCGAGCTTCTCCGCCGCCGCCCGGGCGCGCTGGAGCTTCACCCACGGGTCGGTCGACCAGACGCGCTGGGTGATCAGCAGGCAGGGGGCGTGCACGGCGAGCACGGGCACCTGGTGGTAGTCGGAGAGCCGGCGCAGGGCCTCCAGGTCCTGGCTGACCGGGTCCGTCCACACCATCACCTCGACACCGTCGTAGCCGAGGCGCGCGGCCACCTCGAAGGCCGTCGCCGTCGACTCGGGGTAGACCGAGGCCGTCGAGAGGGCGACCTTCACGCGGGGCGCGCGCGCCCCCGGCCGCTCCGCTTGCTCTACCGCGTCTGCCACGTCTGCCACGAGGAAAAGGGTACGGGCCCGGCCCGTCACCCGGGGAGGTGGTCGAGGCGACGCAGGATGACGCCCTCGCGCAGCGCCCACGGGCAGATCTCCAGCACGTCGACGCCGAGCAGGTCCATCGCCCCCTCCGCGACCAGCGCCCCGGCCAGCAGTTGGGCGGCCCGGCCCTCGGACACGCCGGGCAGGCCGCGGCGCTGCTCGACGGTCATGGCGGCCAGCTTCGGCACCCACGTCTCCAGTGACGAACGACTCAGTACGCGCTGCACGTACAGGCCGTCGCCGGAGCCCGGCGCCCCGGCGATCCGGGCGAGCTGCTTGAACGTCTTGGACGTGGCGACGACGTGGTCGGGCCGGCCGAAGCGGGCGAACTCGCCGACCGTCCGGGCTATCTCCGCCCGCACGTGGCGGCGCAGCGCCCGCACGTCGGCCGGGTCCGGCGGGTCGCCGGGCAGCCAGCCGGCGGTGAGCCGTCCGGCGCCGAGCGGGAGGGAGACGGCCGCGTCGGGCTCCTCGTCGATGCCGTACGCGATCTCCAGGGAGCCGCCGCCGATGTCGAGGAGCAGCAGCTTCCCCGCCGACCAGCCGAACCAGCGGCGGGCGGCGAGGAAGGTGAGCCGGGCCTCCTCCGCCCCGGTGAGGACCTGGAGGTCGACGCCCGTCTCGGCCTTCACGCGCGCGAGGACCGCCTCGGCGTTGGCGGCGTCGCGGACGGCGGAGGTCGCGAAGGGGAGGACCGCCTCGCAGCCCTTCTCCTCGGCGGTGTGGAGGGCGTCCCCGACGATCGTGACGAGCCGGTCGACGCCGGGGGCGCCGATCGCGCCGTCCGCGTCGAGCAGTTCGGCCAGGCGCAGCTCCGCCTTGTGGGAGTGGGCGGGCAGCGGCCGGGCGCCGGGGTGGGCGTCCACGACCAGCAGGTGCACCGTGTTCGAACCGACGTCGAGGACTCCGAGTCTCATGCCAGCACGCTACTGCGAGCGGGGGACGGGCTGCGCCTACGCTGGAGGAGTGCCAAAGACCAAGAAGGCCAAGCCGGGCGAAACGGGATCCGGCAAGAAGCGCGACGCCCCGGCGGCCGGGGCCGGCGTCCCGCACGAGGACCGCGAGGACGACGAGAAGGGCCTGGACTTCCCGCGCGCGTGGGTGGAGTTCCCGGACCCGGCCGACGAGGACCAGGTCTTCCGCTGCGACCTGACGTGGCTGACGTCCCGCTGGACGTGCGTCTTCGGCAGCGGCTGCCAGGGCATCCAGGCGGGCCGCGCCGACGACGGGTGCTGCACGCTCGGCGCGCACTTCTCCGACGAGGACGACGAGAAGCGGGTCGCCGGGCACGTGGCGCGGCTGACGCCGGAGCTGTGGCAGTTCCACGACGTGGGGACGGCGACGGGCTGGGTGCAGCTCGACGAGGACGGCGAGCGGCAGACGCGCCGCTGGAACGGCTCGTGCGTCTTCCAGAACCGTCCCGGCTTCGCGGGCGGCGCGGGGTGCGCGCTGCACATCCTGGCGCTGCGGGAGGGGCGCGAGCCGCTGGAGACGAAGCCGGACGTGTGCTGGCAGCTTCCGGTGCGGCGGACGTACGACTGGATCGAGCGGCCGGACGACACGAAGGTGCTCCAGGTGTCGATCGGCGAGTACGACCGCCGGGGCTGGGGCCCCGGCGGGCACGACCTGCACTGGTGGTGCACCTCCGCCACCTCGGCGCACGGCGCGGGCGAGCCGGTGTACGTGACGTACCGGCCGGAGCTGACGGAGCTGATGGGCCGGGCGGCGTACGACGTGCTGGTGGGGCTGTGCGAGGCGCGGCTGGCGTCCTCGCTGCCGCTGGTGGCCCCGCACCCGGCGGACCCGGTGGCCCCGATCGGACCTACCGGGCCCGCCGGGCCCGTGTCGTAGGGCGCCCGGCGGTCACTGCGGCTGCGGAGGGGGACCCGCCGCCGGTTCGGACGCGGGCGGCTCCGTCGCCGGGGGCGGGGCGTCCGTCGGGGGCGGCGGGTCGACGGACGGCGGGGGCTCCGTCGCCGGGGGCGGCTCGCTCGCCGCGGGCGGGGCGGGCGAGGGGACGGACGCGGCGACCTGCGGCGGGGCGGGCGGCGCCACGGGGCCGCGGGGCGGTTCCGGGCGGGCCGGGACGCGGCCGGGCCCGTACCCGGTGAGGGCGACGACCGCGCCGGACGGGCCGACGTGGACGCGGGCGGTCCAGGGGCCGCGCGGTTCGCGGGCGCGGTCGACGGAGACGTACACGGAGGCCGACCGGCCCGGCTCCAGCGTCCCGGACGTACGGCTGGCGCGGAGCCAGGGGGCGTCCGTCCGCAGGGACCAGTCGACGGGGCCGCCGGACGCGGTGAGCGTCAGCACCGTGACGTCGCCGTACGACCGGGCCGTGACCGTGACGCGGCCGAGGCCGCGGCGCCCGAAGGTCGCCGGTGACGGGGCGGAGCCGCCGCTGAGCACCTCGACGGAGACGTCCGGGGCCTGGCGGGGCAGGTGGAACCGGGGGCCGGTGCGGGTGCTGCCGGCGTTCGCGTAGTGGCCGCCGTCCCGGGCGCCGGCCTGGCCGGGGGCGCTGAACGCCCGGTCGTCGCGGCCCCCGTCGGCCGCCGTGTCGCCCTGGTACGCGACCCACAGCGCGAGGACGGGTGCCGCGACGACGGCGGCGATGACGGTGGTGGTCACGGCGCGGGTGCGCAGCCGGGCGCGGCGCGCGGCGTGGTCCTTGGGGTCGAGGGGGAAGCCGTCCCGCCCGAAGCGCGGCCCGGTGGAGCGCGCGCGGGAGGCGTCGAGCATCGCGGCGCGCGCCGCCGACCGGGGTGCCGGTACGAGCGGGAGCGTGGCGGGGGTGACCGTGGAGCCCGGCCAGGGGCCGGCGGCCTCGGCGCGCTCGGCGGTGCGGCGGCACACCGGGCAGTCGTCGACGTGCCGGACCAGTTCCCGGCGCAGCGCCGAGGACAGCAGCACCCGGTGGTCGCCGGTGAGCCGGGCGACGGCGGGGCAGGTGCCGGTCTCGACGACGGCGAGGGCGGCGCGGGTCCGCTCCACCTCGCACGCGGCGGCGGACAGCAACTCGCGGGCGGCCTGCGGGGCCATGCCGAGGACGGCGGCGACCTCGGGGGCGTCCAGTTGGTGCCGTACCGCGAGCTCCAGGGCCTCGCGCTGCTCCGGCGTGGTGCCGGCCGCCTCGGGCCAGGCGAGGAGCGCCAGTTCGCCGCGGTGCCGCTCGGCGGCCTCCGCACCGTCGCGGGGGGCCTCCTCGGGTGTCCCGGGGGTCTCCCCGGGCGTCCCCGGGGCCCCCTCGGGATCTCGGGGGGCCTCTTCGGGGGCGCGGGGCGCCTCCTCCGAGACCGGCCACCGGGTGCGCGCGCCGTGCCGGACGCGCCGCCGCCGGGCCAGCTCGCGCAGACAGGCCCAGCGGGCGAGCGCGTACAGCCACGCCTTGCGGAGCGACGGGTCCGCGGGGCAGCGCCCGTGCTGGCGTTCCGCGACGGCCAGGACCTCGCCGAGGACGGCGGTGGCCGCGTCGTGGTCGCACAGCACGGAGAGGCAGTAGGTGAAGAGGCCGTCGAGGTACGGCTCGTAGCGGGTGGGCGGGTGCTGCGCCACCGCCTGCCCGCTCCGGGGCGCACGGTGCTGCGCCCGGTGTGCGCCGGTGGTGTCCGTGGGGTGCTCCAGCCTGCTGCTCGTCACCCGGCGACCGTAGGCGCCTGGAGGCACACTCCTCGCACCCGTTGGGCACTTTTAAGCCTTATGGGTGAACGTGTCCCTCGAAAGGGGACAGCGGGATTTGCCAATGCTCCGTGTCGGCCGTATTCAACGTCTCCAGCCCCAGGCGGTGTGGCCCCGGGCGGCGGCGGCCCCGGGCGGGGCGTTCGGGGGCGGCGCGGTTCCGGGGGGGCGGCGGTGCCGGCGGGGCGCGGTCCCCGGGCGGTAGCGGTGTCGGCGGGGCGTCCGGGCCCCGCGGAGTGCCCGCCCGGGACCGGAGGAGGCGGACGCGGCGGCCCGGGGCCGGTCGCGCGGCGGCGGGCGGCCGTCCGCTGTCAGTGGCGGCGGCTACGGTGTGTCGCATGGCTGCCCGTACGAAATCCTCCAAGGACCGGCCGTCCTACCGCTGCACCGAATGCGGTTGGACGACCGCCAAGTGGCTCGGCCGCTGCCCCGAGTGCCAGGCGTGGGGGACGGTGGAGGAGTACGGCGGCGCGCCCGCCGTGCGGACGACGGCGGCCGGCCGGGTGTCGACGGCGGCGGTGCCGATCGGCCAGGTCGACGGGCGGCAGGCCACGGCCCGCTCGACGGGCGTGGACGAGCTGGACCGGGTGCTGGGCGGGGGGCTCGTGCCCGGCGCGGTCGTCCTGCTCGCGGGCGAGCCCGGCGTCGGCAAGTCGACGTTGCTGCTGGACGTGGCCGCGAAGGCGGCGAGCGCGGAGCACCCGACGCTGTACGTGACGGGTGAGGAGTCGGCGAGCCAGGTCCGGCTGCGCGCCGACCGGATCGGCGCGCTGCACGACCACCTGTACCTGGCGGCGGAGACGGACCTGTCGACGGTGCTGGGGCACCTGGACGCGGTGAAGCCGTCGCTGCTGGTCCTGGACTCCGTCCAGACGGTGGCGTCGCCGGAGATCGACGGGGCGCCGGGCGGCATGGCGCAGGTGCGGGAGGTGGCCGGGGCGCTGATCCGGGCGTCCAAGGAGCGCGGCATGGCCACGCTGCTGGTCGGCCACGTCACGAAGGACGGGGCCATCGCGGGGCCGCGGCTGCTGGAGCACCTGGTGGACGTGGTGCTGCACTTCGAGGGCGACCGGCACGCGCGGCTGCGGCTCGTGCGGGGCGTGAAGAACCGGTACGGGGCGACCGACGAGGTCGGCTGCTTCGAACTGCACGACGAGGGCATCACGGGCCTGGCCGACCCGAGCGGGCTGTTCCTGACGCGGCGCGCCGAGCCCGTGCCGGGGACGTGCCTGACGGTCACGCTGGAGGGGCGGCGACCGCTGGTCGCGGAGGTGCAGGCGCTGACGGTCGACTCCCAGATCCCCTCGCCGCGGCGTACGACGTCGGGCCTGGAGACGTCCCGCGTGTCGATGATGCTGGCGGTGCTGGAGCAGCGGGGGCGGATCAGCGCGCTCGGCAAGCGCGACATCTACAGCGCGACGGTGGGCGGCGTACGGCTGTCCGAGCCCGCGGCGGACCTGGCGGTCGCGCTGGCGCTGGCGTCGGCGGCGTCCGACACCCCGCTGCCGAAGAACCTGGTGGCGATCGGCGAGGTGGGCCTCGCCGGGGAGGTGCGGCGGGTGACGGGGGTGCAGCGGCGGCTCGCGGAGGCGCACCGGCTGGGGTTCACGCACGCGCTGGTGCCGGGGGACCCGGGGAAGGTGCCCGCGGGGATGCGGGTGCGGGAGGTCGCGGACGTGGGCGAGGCCCTCCAGGTCCTCCCCCGCACCCGCCGGGGCTCCGCCCCGGCCACGGAGTAGGGCGCCGGGCCCCGCCCCGGGCGGGCGGGTGATTTGTCGGCGGAGCCACTGGTGCGGTGGGGGTCGCTAGACTTTGGGCTGGTCTCGCCCACCCGTACGAGCCGGAGGAGTGCAGTGGCAGCCAACGACCGGGGAACACCCGGAAAGTCGGGCGGAGGCTCCGGCAACGAAGCGCTGATGCGCGCGTCCCTCAGCGCGGTCGCCCCCGGCACGGCGTTGAGGGACGGACTGGAGCGCATCCTCCGCGGCAACACGGGCGGTCTGATCGTCCTGGGCATGGACAAGACCGTCGAGTCGATGTGCACCGGCGGTTTCGTCCTGGACGTCGAGTTCACCGCGACTCGCCTGCGCGAGCTCTGCAAGCTCGACGGCGCCCTCATCCTCGACAAGGACATCACCAAGATCCTCCGTGCGGGCGTCCAGTTGGTTCCCGACGCGTCGATCCCGACCGAGGAGACCGGCACGCGGCACCGCACGGCGGACCGGGTGTCCAAGCAGTGCGGCTTCCCGGTGATCTCCGTGTCGCAGTCGATGCGGCTGATCGCCCTGTACGTGCACGGCGAGCGCCGCGTCCTGGAGGAGTCCGCCGCGATCCTGTCGCGCGCCAACCAGGCCCTCGCCACGCTGGAGCGGTACAAGCTGCGCCTCGACGAGGTGGCCGGGACGCTCTCCGCGCTGGAGATCGAGGACCTGGTGACGGTCCGGGACGTGACGGCCGTGGCGCAGCGCCTGGAGATGGTCCGCCGGATCGCCACGGAGATCGCGGAGTACGTCGTCGAGCTGGGTACGGACGGTCGCCTCCTCTCGCTCCAGTTGGACGAGCTGATCGCGGGCGTGGAGCCGGAGCGGGAGCTGGTGGTGCGGGACTACGTGCCCGAGCCGACCGCGAAGCGGTCCCGTACGGTCGCGGAGGCCCTGACGGAGCTGGACGCGCTGTCGCACGCCGAGCTGCTGGAGCTGCCGACGGTGGCCCGCGCGCTCGGTTACAGCGGTTCGCCGGAGACGCTGGACTCGGCGGTGTCGCCGCGCGGCTACCGGCTGCTGGCGAAGGTGCCGCGCCTGCCGGGCGCGATCATCGAGCGGCTCGTGGAGCACTTCGGCGGGCTGCAGAAGCTGCTCGCGGCGAGCGTCGACGACCTGCAGGCCGTCGACGGCGTCGGCGAGGCCCGCGCCCGCAGCGTCCGGGAGGGCCTGTCGCGGCTCGCCGAGTCGTCGATCCTCGAACGGTACGTCTGACGGCCGCGGGGGCGCCGGCCCCCGCCACCCGGGCCTCCGGCCCACCGGCCTCCCAGGCTCTCGGCGCTTCGGCCCTTCAGTCCTTCGCCAGCGTGATCGACGACCGCAGTACGCCCTTCACGCCCGGCACGGCGGCCTCCGCCAGATAGGTGCCCGGGCCCGCCGTCTTCACGGGGGGCGTGGCGCAGCGGGGCGCGCCGTGCCGGCGGTCCCACTCGACCGTGTACGTGGCGGTGCCCCCGGCCGGGACGGCGACGTACACGCTGCCGGGGCCCTTGGGGCAGTCCTTGGACGACCAGATCTCGTCGCCGCCCTCGTCACTGATCGTCAGGACCGCGGTGGCCGGGCCGAGGTCGGTCTTGCACCCGGCCGCGGAGGTGTTCCGCGCGGTCAGCCGGAACCGCGGCTTCTCACCGGGGGCGTACGAGACCTTGGTGCTGCCCAGCGTCAGTTGCAGCGTGCCCGGGGCGCAGACCGGCAGCGGCGAGTCGGCCGGGACCTGCTGGGCGGAACCCGGTCCGCCGCCCTGGCCGCCCGCGCCCGTACCGGAGCCCGCGCCGGCACCCGCGCCCGCGCCGGCCCCCTGGCCGCCGCCCGTACCGGAGCCGGAGCCGCTCCCGCCCGTGCCGGGGCCGCCCGTACCGGACGAGCCTCCGGAGCCCCCGGAGGCGCCGGACTCGTCCCGGCCGCCGGGCTGCGTGCCGATGGCGGGACCCGAGGGCGACGGGCCGGGCGTGATGGACGGGGCGGGCGAACCGGCGTTGGCACCGTCGCCGCCCCGCGGGGGTTCGCCGTCGCCGGAGCCGACGAACCACACGACCAGGGCGACGAGCAGCGCGATCACGGTCGCGAAGACCGCCCTCCGCCGCCAGTAGATGGAGGAGGGAAGCGGCCCGACCGGATTGCGCAGAGATCCCACGGCGAAAACTGTACGAGAGATCACGGCCGCCACCGGCCCCACGCGCCGGTCTCGCGCCAAGTTTTACCGATGATCACACCTGCGTGGCCGTTTTGCACGGACCCGCCGGGCGCGTCCGCGGAGGATGGCGCCGAACGAGTGATTCCGGCGGCCGGGTACCGTCCCTGCTCATGAGTGAGGACCTCTATCGCACCGTCACCGACTTCGCCCGGGACACCCCCGCCTGGGTGCACGTGTTCGCCGAGATCGGCACCGACGCCGGCCTGCTGGTCTTCGGCGTGCTGTTCGTCGTCGCCTGGTGGCGGGTGCGGCCCGCCGACGGGCGGGCGGTGGCGCTCGCCGCGCTCGCGCCGGTCGCCACCGCCTTCGGCTACGTCGTCAGCGAGACGCTGAAGTCGCTGGTGGACGAGGAGAGGCCGTGCCGTGCCGTGGTCGGCGCCGTCGCGTCGATCGCACAGTGCCCCCCGTACGGGGACTGGTCGTTCCCGAGCAACCACTCGGCCATCGCGGGCGCGTCGGCGATGGCGCTCGCGCTGGCGTGGCGGCGGATCGCGTGGCTGACGGTGCCGCTGGCGGTCGTGATGGCGTCCTCCCGGGTGTTCGTGGGCGTGCACTACCCGCACGACGTGGCCGCGGGCCTCGTGGTGGGCGCGCTGGCGGTGGTCGTGTTCGTCCGCCTGCTGACGGGCCCGACGCGGCGCCTGGTGGAGACGATGCGGACGAGCCGCTCGGGCGCCGCCCGGTGGCTGGCGGGCCCCGGCCCCGACATCGACCTGGCCGCGGCGATCCCCCGGCAGCGCGGCCGTCGCGCGGCCCGCCGCCGCGCGGGCCACCGCCGGGTCTCCTGAGGGGCGCGTCGACGGGGCCCGGGGGGGCGGGAGCGCCGAAAACCCGCCCGGCCGTGTCAGGATCGGAGGGTCATGACTGCGACCGAGACTCCCGAAACGGCCCCCCTCCCCCCGGCCGAGCGACTCCACGCGCCCGTCCTCGCCTGGTTCGACCAGCACGCGCGCGACCTGCCCTGGCGGCGCCCCGAGGCGGGCGCCTGGGGGGTGATGGTGAGCGAGTTCATGCTCCAGCAGACCCCGGTGAACCGGGTCCTGCCGGTGTACGAGCAGTGGCTGGCCCGCTGGCCGCGCCCCGCCGCGCTGGCTGCCGAGGCGCCCGGCGAGGCGGTCCGCGCCTGGGGCCGGCTGGGGTACCCGCGCCGCGCCCTGCGGCTGCACGGCGCGGCCATCGCCATAACGGAACGGCACGGCGGCGACGTGCCGAGCGACCACGCCCAGTTGCTGGCGCTGCCCGGCATCGGGGAGTACACGGCGGCGGCGGTGGCGTCGTTCGCGTACGGCAGGCGGCATCCCGTCCTGGACACCAACGTCCGCCGCGTCTTCGCGCGCGCGGTGACCGGCGTCCAGTACCCGCCGAACGCCACGACCGCCGCCGAGCGCCGCCTCGCGCGCGCCCTCCTGCCGGACGACGAGGCGACGGCGGCCCGCTGGGCGGCGGCCTCGATGGAGCTGGGCGCACTGGTGTGCACGGCGCGGGGCGAGGACTGCGCGCGCTGCCCGATCGCACGCGCGTGCGCCTGGCGGCTCGCCGGGAAGCCCGCCCACGACGGCCCGCCGCGGCGCGGCCAGACGTACGCGGGCACGGACCGGCAGGTCCGCGGCAAGCTGCTCGCCGTCCTGCGGGAGGCGACCGCCCCGGTGCCGCAGGCCGCGCTGGACGCGGTGTGGCACGACGCGGTGCAGCGCGCCCGCGCCCTGGACGGCCTCGTCTCGGACGGGCTCGTGGAGCCCCTGGACGACGGCCTGTACCGGCTCCCGTCCGCCTGAGACCGGCTGCCGTCCACCCGACCGGCCCCCTCCCGGGCCGTCCCGCTCCGCGTCCCCGCCCTCCCGGGCCGCTGCGGCGGAGCCGCTGTTACACAACCGATGGGCAGCCGTGCGTCCGCCGAAGGGTGGCCCGGACAGTGCCGTGACAAGCGCTCCGTAGCTTCTCGGGTGTCAGCGCGGGACACCGGCCGAAGTGGCCGGAGGCGCTGCGGGGACCACGGCTTGTCACGGGGAAACGGAGGCGGTTCGGGATGTCGCACGGCGAGGTGCTCGAATTCGAGGAGTACGTACGCGTACGGCAGGACGCCCTCCTGCGCAGCGCCCGGCGGCTCGTACCGGACCCGGTCGACGCGCAGGACCTGCTGCAGACCGCCCTCGCCCGCACGTACGGCCGCTGGGACGGCATAGCCGACAAGGCGCTCGCCGACGCCTACCTGCGCCGTGTCATGATCAACACCCGGACGGAGTGGTGGCGCGCCCGCAAGCTGGAGGAGGTGCCCACCGAGCAGCTCCCCGACGCGTCCGTCGACGACGCGACCGAGCAGCACGCCGACCGGGCCCTGCTGATGGACGTGCTGAAGGTGCTGGCGCCGAAGCAGCGCAGCGTCGTCGTCCTGCGCCACTGGGAGCAGATGAGCACCGAGGAGACCGCCGCGGCGCTCGGCATGTCGACCGGTACGGTGAAGAGCACGCTGCACCGCGCGCTCGCCCGTCTCCGCCAGGAGCTGGAGAGCCGGGAGGCCGTCGCCCGCGCCCTGGACCGGGGCGGGGACCGGGCCCGGCGTGCGGAGCGCGGTGCGCGGGTGGTGGACGGACGTCGTCATGGACGGGAGCAGGAGCGGTGCGCGGCCTGAGCGGCGGGCACGGGGGCGGCGGCGCGGAGCCGCCGGCCCCCGGGAGCGGTGGAGCGGCGGGGAGGACGGCGGTGGCCGGGCTCGCCGCCGTCGGCCTGCTCGGGCTGCTCGCGACCGGCTGCTCCACCGGCGGCACCGGTCCGCGCGACGAGGGCCCCGCCCCCACCGACCAGGGCGTCCCCTCCAGTCGGCCCACGCCGGCCGCGTCGGCGCCGTCGCCGTTCCGGCGGGTCGACGCGGTCGCGCTGCTGAAGGGCGACCCGAAGGTCGGGGACCAGGTGAAGCGGGACCTCAAGCCGTGCGGCCCCGACGCCTACCCGGTCGACACCTCGTACGGGAACCTCACGGGGAGCGGGGCGGCGGACGTCGTCGTCAACGTGCTGACGTGCGGTGACGCGGTGGGCGTCGGCACGTACGTGTACCGGATGCAAGGCCGGCGGTACGAGAACGTGTTCGCGCTGGAGGAGCCCGCCGTCTACTCGGAGATCGACCGGGGCGACCTGGTGGTCACCAAGCAGGTGTACGCGGAGGGCGACCCGATCGCCTACCCGTCCGGCGAGGACGTGATCACGTACCGGTGGACGTCGGACCGGTTCACCGAGCACTACGCGGTGCGCAACGAGTACAGCAAGGCGGTCGAGGGCGGGGACATCAGCGGTCCCGCACCGACCGCGCCGAGCGGGGACTGAGGGCGCGGGAGGGCGCGGTATGGCGGAGACGCACGTCCTGTTCGTCGAGGACGACGACGTCATCCGGGAGGCCACGCAGCTGGCCCTGGAGCGGGACGGCTTCGCGGTCACGGCGATGCCGGACGGGCTGTCCGGCCTGGAGGCGTTCCGGTCGCGGCAGCCGGACATCGCGCTGCTGGACGTGATGCTGCCCGGCATGGACGGGGTGAGCCTGTGCCGCCGCATCCGGGACGAGTCGACCGTGCCGGTGATCATGCTGTCCGCGCGCGCGGACTCGATCGACGTGGTGCTGGGCCTGGAGGCGGGCGCCGACGACTACGTCACCAAGCCGTTCGACGGGGCCGTGCTGATGGCCCGCATCCGCGCCGTGCTGCGCCGCTTCGAGAACGCGGGGGGCGCGGACGCCGGTGACCGGGGCGGGCGCGGCGAGCGCGGGCTGCTGGCCTTCGGGGACCTGGCGGTCGACACGGAGGGCATGGAGGTCCGCAGGGGCGGCACGCCGGTCGCGCTGACGCCGACGGAGATGCGGCTGCTGCTGGAGTTCTCGTCCGCGCCGGGCACGGTCCTGTCGCGGGACAAGCTGCTGGAGCGGGTCTGGGACTACGGCTGGGGCGGTGACACGCGCGTCGTGGACGTCCACGTGCAGCGGCTGCGCGCCAAGATCGGCCAGGACCGGATCGAGACGGTCCGCGGCTTCGGATACAAGCTCAAGGCCTGACGCCCGATGAAACAGCCCGCGCTGCGGACCGGCGTGCGGTGGAAGATCTCCGTCGCGATCGCCGCCGTGGGCGCCCTGGTCGCGGTCGCGCTCAGCCTCGTCGTCCACAACGCCGCCCGGGTGTCGATGCTCGACAACGCGCGCGAGGTGCAGATGGAGCGGCTGATCTTCGCGCAGCGCGTGTACGAGGCGTCCAAGCCGAAGGAGCCGCGGTTCGGCACCGAGCTGAACGACCCCGCCCTGCCCCGGGAGCTGGTCCGGCTGGCGGCGCGCAAGCACCGCGGTACGTACGTGGAGGAGCACGCGGACGGCGCGCCGGACGTGTGGGCGGCGGTGCCGCTGGGCAACGGCGACGTGCTGTCGCTGCGCACCCCGTTCGCGGACCGCAGCGCGACGGTGATGAGGCGGCTCGACGAGGCGCTGGTCGTCGGTTCGGTGTCGGTGGTGCTCGCCGGGTCGGCGCTCGGCGTGCTGATCGGCGGCCAGTTGTCGCGGCGGCTGCGAAAGGCGGCCACCGCCGCCGGGAAGGTCGCGCAGGGCAACACGGACGTGCGGGTGCGGGACGCGATCGGCGGGCTCGTACGGGACGAGACGGACGAGCTGGCGCGTGCCGTGGACGCCCTGACGGACGCCCTGCACGAGCGGATCGAGGCGGAGCGGCGGGTCACCGCGGACATCGCGCACGAGCTGCGCACCCCGGTCACCGGGCTGCTGACCGCCGCCGAACTGCTTCCCCCCGGCCGGCCGACCGAGCTGGTGCGGGACCGGGCGCGGGCGATGCGGACCCTGGTCGAGGACGTACTGGAGGTCGCCCGGCTGGACAGCGCGTCGGAGCGGGCCGAGCTCCAGGAGATCGCGCTCGGCGAGTTCGTCGGCCGCCGGGTGGCCCTGCTGAACCCGGACGCGGTGGTGCGGGTGGTGCACGAGTCGTGGGTGAGCACCGATCCGCGCCGCCTGGAGCGCATCCTCGGCAATCTGCTGACCAACGCCGCCAAGTACGGCAAGCCGCCGGTCGAGGTGACCGTCGAGGGCCGGGTGGTGCGGGTGCGGGACCACGGGCCCGGGTTCCCCGAGGCGCTGCTGCGCGAGGGGCCGAGCCGGTTCCGCACGGGTGCCAGCGACCGGGGCCGCGCGGGCGCCGGCCACGGGCTGGGGCTGACCATCGCGGCGGGTCAGGCGCGGGTGCTGGGCGCCCGGCTCACCTTCCGCAACGCCGCGACGCCGCACGGCACCGCCCCGGGGGTGGGCGGTGCCGTCGCGGTGTTGTGGCTGCCGGAGCACGCTCCGACGAACACGGGGAGTTTCCCGGTGGTCCACTTCCCGGAGGGGGACTGAACCGGAGCCGTCGGGGACGGCGGGGGCGCCGCGGGGCGCCCCGGGGGGCATCAGATGACGACGCCCTCGGCGCGCAGGAACGCCGCCGGGTTGACCGCGGAGCCGTAGTTCGGCGTCGTGCGGATCTCGAAGTGCAGGTGCGGGCCGGACGAGTTGCCGGTGTTGCCGGACCGGGCGATGAGCTGGCCGGTCTTCACCTTCGAACCGATCGACACGTTGATCTTCGAGAGGTGGGCGTACTGCGAGTACGTGCCGTTGCTGTGCTTGATCACGATGGCGTTGCCGTACGCCGGGCCGTCGCCGCCGCCGTTGGGGCCGGCCTTGACGACGGTGCCGCCGTGGGCGGCCTTCACCGGGGTGCCGACCGGGACGGCGAAGTCCTGGCCGGAGTGCTTGTGCGACCACATGGAACCGCCCTGGTTGAAGCTGGCGGTCAGGGTGTAGCCGGTGACGGGCTTGATCCAGCCGACGGCCTTGGTGGCCTTCTTCGTGACGGCGGGCTTCTGGGCGATGGCCTTGACCGCGGCGGCCTTGACGGCCTTCGTCTGGGCGGCCTTGGCGGCGGCCTGGGCCTGCGCCTGGGCCTGGGCGGCGACGGCGGCCGCGGTGTCCATGGCGAGCGGGGCCTGGGCCTCGGCCGCGACGGCCGACGCACCTGCTCCGAACACCGTGGCGACTCCCATGCCGGCGGCAGCGAGGGCGACGACGGCGTTACGGGCGGGGTGGTTGGCGCGCTGCGACATACGGGGTGAACCTCCGGGTGAGGGGAAAGGACGGGCCCGGCACGAGCGACGCGCCGGGCTTCGGTCATCCTTGGTACCGGCTTCTCCCGAGATGTCTCAAACGCCGTTTCTACGACATAAGGTCGTAGCGTCCCCAGTGTGACGCGGACACTTGACGCCCCGGAGCATTTCGCCACCACCTTTGGGATATGCACCCAAAAAGGGCATTCTCTGCGCATCTCCAAGGCAGGCGGGCCCTGCCACCCCGCACCCGCGCACACGCCGCCCGCGCACGCCGGGTTCTCGCGCCGCACGCCCTCCCGACAACCACCCCGAGGGAAGATCGATATGAGTAACGGCGCACTATTCCACCTAGTAAGTCGGAATTGCCCTGTGCGTATCGTCACCCGGAACGGGACCGCCTTCTTCCTGAGCGGCCCCCGCTCCGGGATCCTCTGGCCATGAGACCCGTGACGCGCACCACACAGACGCGCAAGTCCCTGGCCGCCCGCGCCACCGCGCTCGGCCTCGCCGCGCTCCTCGCCTGGACCGCCCAGGGCCTGGCCGGCGCGCCCGCCGGCGCCGGGCCGTCCGACACCGGCCTCAAGGGCGCCCTCGACGAGATCCTCACCGACCCCCGCCTCGACGGGGGCGCCGCCGGGGTGGTCGTCGCCGACGCCGCGACCGGCGCCACCCTGTACCAGCGCGACGGCGGCGACCGCCTCATCCCGGCCTCCAACACCAAGATCCCCACGTCCGTGGCGGCCATGGCCCTCCTCGGCCCCGACCACCGGTTCCGCACGGAGGTGCTGGCCACCGGCCGCCGGCAGGCCGACGCGCTCCACGGCGACCTCTATCTGCGCGGCACCGGCGACCCCACCACGCTCGCCGCCGACTACGACCGGCTCGCCGCGCGCGTGGCCGCCGCCGGCATCCGCCGGGTCACCGGCCGCCTCGTCGCCGACGACACCCGCTTCGACACGAACCGGCTGGGCCGCTCCTGGGCCGCGGACGACGAGTCGTCGTACTACTCCGCGCAGATCTCCGCGCTCACCCTCGCCCCGGACACGGACTACGACTCCGGCACCGTCATCGTCGAGGCCGCCGCCACCACCCCGGGGCAGCGCCCCGCGGTCACCCTCACCCCGCGCAACGACTACGTCCGCGTCGACAACCGCGCCACCACCGTCGGCACCGGCCGCCCGGACACGCTCACCATCGAGCGCGCCCACGGCACCAACACCCTCGTGATCAGCGGCGAGATCCCGGCCGGGGCCTCCCCCACCAAGGAGTGGATCACCGTCGACGAGCCGACCGGGTACGCGACCGCCGTCTTCGCGGACGCGCTGGCCGCCCACGGCGTGCGCGTCGAGGGCCCCACCCGGCTCGGGCTGAGGACCCCCGCGTCGGCCAGGCAGGTGGCGGCGCACGAGTCCATGCCGCTCAGGGAGCTGATGCACCCGTTCATGAAGCTCTCCAACAACATGCACGCCGAGGCGCTCACCAAGGCCGTCGGGTACGAGGTCTCGGGCAGCGGTAGCTGGGAGGCCGGCCTCGCCGCCGTCGGGGCGTACCTGGCGGAGGAGGGCGTCGACACGGCCCGGCTGCGCCAGGTCGACGGTTCGGGCCTGTCCCGGATGAACCTCTTCCCGGCCGACCAGCTCGCCGGGCTGCTCCTCGCCGTCCAGGACGCCCCCTGGTACGCCGACTGGTACGCCTCGCTGCCCGTGGCCTGCGGCCCGGACCGCGCGGTCGGCGGCACGCTGCGGCGCCGCATGTGCGACACCCCGGCGGCCCTGAACGCCCGCGGCAAGACCGGCACCCTGACCGGCGCCTCGGCCCTCTCCGGGTACGTCACGGACGCGGCCGGCCGCCGCCTCGTCTACAGCGTGGTCCTCAACAACCACCTGGCGTCGTCGGTGAAGGACATCGAGGACGCCGTCGTGGTGACCCTCGCCTCCTCGGACACGGCGGCGGGCACGATCGCCGGGCCGGTACGGCCGCGTGCCGAACGCCGCTCGGCCGCGCCGGCGGCCCCGCTCGAATGCAGCTGGCGGAAGCCCGAGGCGCTCTGCTGACGCGCGGCACGCGAAAGGGCCCGCCCCGGACCGTTGTCACGGTCCGGGGCGGGCCCCTCGGTCACGAGCCGCGGCGTGGCGCCGCCGCGCGTCAGGCGTCCTTGGACAGGTTCGGTCCGGCGCCGCCGGCCGCCTCGATCGGCGGCGCGTCCGGCAGGGCCGCCTTCTCCTCGCCGCGGAAGGTGAACTTCTTCTCCTCACCCTCGCCCTCGGTGTCCACGACCACGATGTGACCGGACCGCAGCTCGCCGAAGAGGATCTTCTCCGACAGCACGTCCTCGATCTCGCGCTGGATCGTCCGGCGGAGCGGACGGGCACCCAGCACCGGGTCGTAGCCCTTCTTCGCCAGGAGGATCTTCGCGTCACCGCTGAGCTCGATGCCCATGTCGCGGTCCTTCAGGCGCTCGTCCACCTTGGCGACCATCAGGTCGACGATCTGGATGATGTCTTCCTGGCTGAGCTGGTGGAAGACGACCGTGTCGTCGACGCGGTTCAGGAACTCGGGGCGGAAGTGCTGCTTCAGCTCCTCGTTGACCTTCGCCTTCATCCGGTCGTAGCCCGTCTTGACGTCGCCCTGGGCGGCGAAGCCCAGGTTGAAGCCCTTCGAGATGTCCCGGGTCCCGAGGTTGGTCGTCATGATGATGACCGTGTTCTTGAAGTCCACGACCCGACCCTGGGAGTCGGTCAGGCGACCGTCCTCCAGGATCTGGAGCAGGGAGTTGAAGATGTCGGGGTGGGCCTTCTCGACCTCGTCGAAGAGGACGACGGAGAACGGCTTGCGGCGCACCTTCTCGGTGAGCTGGCCGCCCTCCTCGTAGCCCACGTATCCGGGCGGGGAGCCGAAGAGGCGGGAGACCGTGTGCTTCTCGCTGAACTCCGACATGTCGAGCGAGATCATCGCGTCCTCGTCGCCGAAGAGGAACTCGGCGAGCGTCTTGGACAGCTCGGTCTTACCGACGCCGGACGGGCCGGCGAAGATGAACGAGCCGCCGGGGCGCTTCGGGTCCTTGAGGCCGGCCCGCGTACGGCGGATGGCCTGCGACAGGGCCCTGATGGCGTCCTTCTGGCCGATGACGCGCTTGTGGAGCTCGTCCTCCATGCGGAGCAGACGGGAGGACTCCTCCTCCGTCAGCTTGAAGACCGGGATGCCGGTGGCGGTGGCGAGGACCTCGGCGATCAGCTCGCCGTCGACCTCGGCGACGACGTCCATGTCGCCGGCCTTCCACTCCTTCTCCCGCTTGGCCTTGGCGGCCAGGAGCTGCTTCTCCTTGTCGCGGAGGGACGCGGCCTTCTCGAAGTCCTGCGCGTCGATCGCGGACTCCTTGTCCCGGCGGACGGAGGCGATCTTCTCGTCGAACTCGCGGAGGTCCGGCGGCGCGGTCATCCGGCGGATGCGCATCCGGGAGCCGGCCTCGTCGATCAGGTCGATCGCCTTGTCCGGCAGGAAGCGGTCCGAGATGTACCGGTCGGCCAGCGTGGCCGCCTGGACGAGCGCCTCGTCCGTGATGGAGACGCGGTGGTGCGCCTCGTACCGGTCGCGCAGGCCCTTGAGGATCTCGATCGTGTGCGGCAGCGACGGCTCCGCGACCTGGATCGGCTGGAAGCGGCGCTCCAGCGCGGCGTCCTTCTCCAGGTACTTGCGGTACTCGTCGAGCGTGGTGGCGCCGATGGTCTGGAGCTCGCCGCGGGCGAGCATCGGCTTCAGGATGGACGCGGCGTCGATGGCGCCCTCGGCGGCACCCGCACCCACCAGGGTGTGGAGCTCGTCGATGAACAGGATGATGTCGCCGCGCGTGCGGATCTCCTTGAGGACCTTCTTCAGGCGCTCCTCGAAGTCACCGCGGTACCGGGAGCCGGCGACCAGCGCGCCGAGGTCCAGGGTGTAGAGGTGCTTGTCCTTGAGGGTCTCGGGGACCTCGCCCTTGACGATGGCCTGCGCCAGGCCCTCGACGACCGCCGTCTTGCCGACGCCGGGCTCGCCGATGAGGACCGGGTTGTTCTTCGTACGGCGGGACAGCACCTGCATGACCCGCTCGATCTCCTTCTCGCGCCCGATGACCGGGTCGAGCTTGGACTCGCGGGCCGCCTGGGTGAGGTTCCGGCCGAACTGGTCGAGGACCAGGGACGTCGAGGGCGTGCCCTCGGCGGGACCGCCGGCGGTGGCGGCCTCCTTGCCCCCGGAGTAACCGGAGAGCAACTGGATGACCTGCTGCCGCACCCGGTTGAGATCGGCGCCCAGCTTCACGAGGACCTGGGCGGCGACGCCCTCGCCCTCGCGGATCAGGCCGAGCAGGATGTGCTCGGTGCCGATGTAGTTGTGGCCGAGCTGAAGGGCCTCGCGGAGCGACAGCTCCAGCACCTTCTTGGCACGGGGCGTGAAGGGGATGTGCCCGGACGGGGCCTGCTGGCCCTGGCCGATGATCTCCTCCACCTGCTGGCGGACCGCCTCGAGCGAAATCCCGAGGCTCTCCAGGGCCTTAGCGGCGACACCCTCACCCTCGTGGATCAGGCCCAGGAGGATGTGCTCGGTGCCGATGTAGTTGTGGTTGAGCATCCGGGCTTCTTCCTGAGCCAGGACGACAACCCGCCGCGCGCGGTCGGTGAACCTCTCGAACATCGTTAATCGCTCCTCAGAGCGGTCAGGCAGTAAGGGGTCGGTCCCCTCCCTGTCCTTCCGCAGCTTAGTCCCGCAAGCGGGGACCGCTCATTCCAACTGCCGACACCCGTCGATGGCCTCCTGACCCCGAACGCCGACAACTGCTCCAACCCGATGGTGCGAGACGATGTTCCCGCAGGCCAGGCAGATACCCTCACCGGCAGTACGCCGATGGCGAACGTGAGACGTCCGCGCCCGCGTGTCGCCCCTCCCCACTAGGGATGTCTTACCCGCAAGCAGGGACAGTCCATGCGGCGCACCCCCCGTGCCTCAGCTACGGGCGAACATCCTTGCGCTGCGGAACGCCCCCGCGTACCACCGGATCACACACGGAAAGCGACCACCCCTCCACGGTGCGTAACTTCCGGTGGCCGTCGGAAGTTCCCCCGGCATGGCCGCCACCCTCCCCGTCCCCCACGCGCCGCCCGGCGGGCGCCGCCCGACGGGGGCGGCCGTCGCGCGGTGGTACGAGGACGAGCTGGGCTGGGCCACGGCCGACGGGCCGCCGGTGGGGCTGCCGACCGGGCTCCGCTTCGACGTCCTGGACCTGCCCGCCACCGCCGGGCTCGCCGTGCTGCGGCGGGTGCGCGGCGACTGGCCCGTCGCGGCCTCCGGGCGTCGGGTGCGCGTCCTCGTGGCCGCGGGGACCGCCGAGGAGCTCCCCGGCCTCCTCGACTGGCTCGAGTGGGGCGGGGTCGACCTGGACCTGGCCGCGTGGGGCAGGGGCGGCCGGATGACCGCTCCCACTCCCCCTGGGTGGGACGCGCCCGGCACGCCCGGTGCCGCCGTGTGGCTGCGACCGCCCCGGCCGGGGCGCGCGGTGGAGGCCACGCTCGCGGGCCTCCCGGGGGTCGCGGGGTGCGCGGGGCCTCCGGGCGGTTACGGGCTCGTGCGGCTCGTCGCCGTGGCGGCGGCGGAGTGCCACCGGGTCCGGCTGCTGGCCGCCGGTACCCGCGCCCGGGGCCGGGGCGCGGCCCGGCGGTGAGGGCGCCGGCGCGTCCGGGGCGCCCCGGGGGGTCCGGAGTGCCCGGTGCGCCGGTGCTCCTGGCACGCCTGGTGCGTCCGGTGTGCCCGGCGCGTCCGGTGTGGACGCCGGGACGGGCGTGGGCCGGGCGTCAGGAGGCCGCCGCTCAGCGGTTGGCGTCCTCGTACGCCTGCTTGATCTCGGCCGGCACGCGACCGCGGTCGTTCACGTTGTAGCCGTTCTCCTTCGCCCACGCGCGGATCTTCGCGGTGTCCGGGCTACCACCCGCGGCGGCACGGCCCTTGCCGCGGCCACCCGCGGTACGGCCGCCGGTGCGCCGACCGCTCTTGGTGTACGGCTCGAGCAGGGAACGCAGCTTGTCCGCGTTGGCGGTGGTGAGGTCGATCTCGTAGGTCTTGCCGTCCAGAGCGAACGTCACGGTCTCGTCCGCCTCGCCGCCGTCGAGGTCATCGACAAGAAGGACCTGAACCTTCTGTGCCACCGGATTTCCTTTCATCGAAAATGCAGTACGCGGAAAGGAAACCGCTTTTCTCTGGAAAACACAAACCCTTGGGACAGGTTCAGAACCACGAGAACGCGGGAAACATACGCGATTCGGACATAGGGATCGTGCTCGCGGGGGCGGTCACAGGTGCAGAAGCATCCGACTGTTGCCCAAGGTGTTCGGCTTCACCCGTTCGAGGCCGAGGAACTCGGCGACACCCTCGTCATAGGAACGCAGGAGCTCGCTGTAGACATCTCCGTCGACGGGCGTCTCACCGATCTCGACGAAGCCGTGCTTGGCGAAGAAGTCCACTTCGAAGGTGAGGCAGAATACCCGGCGCACTCCGAGCCAGCGGGCGGTGTGCAGCAGCTTGTCCAGCACCTGATGGCCGACGCCTGCGCCCTTGAAGTCGGGGTCGACGGCGAGGGTGCGGACTTCGGCGAGATCTTCCCACATCACATGGAGTGCGCCGCAACCCACGACGGTGGCGTCCTCGTCCCGTTCGGCGACCCAGAACTCCTGGATGTCCTCGTAAAGCGTCACGGTCGCTTTGTCGAGAAGGATGCCCCGGGTGACGTACGGGTCGACGAGGCGGCGTACGGCCGGGACGTCACCGGTCCGCGCGCGGCGGACGGTGACGGCTTTCGCCCGGCCGCTCCCCGAGGGCTGCGCGGAGGGCGGGGTCGGGGCGGCGGAGGCGGATGACGTGGACGACATGGCTGCGAACGCTACCGCCCCGCGCCCCCCGATCCGTCGCCGCCCTCGCGGGCGGAGTCCCCGGTGGGGGGGTGGCGGAGGCAGCGGGATGGCGGGGGTGAGGTGGGGTCGGGGGTGGTGAGGGAGCGGCAGTGGCGGGAGGTGAGAGTGGTGAGGGAGCAGGGGTGGTGGGGAGGCGGGGGCGGTGGCGCCTCCGGTGGGGGGCTGGCCTGGGGCCGGGGCCGGTGGGGGCGAGCGCCGGGACCGGTGGGAGCTCCGGGCGGGAGCCGGGCCTGTGGGAGCTCCGTACTGGGGGCCGGGGCCGGTGGGGATGTCGGGCTGGGCGCCTTGTGCGGTGTCGGCGGAGGGGACGGGCGGAACGGGGTGGGGGCCGGGCGGTGGGCCGGGGTCGTACCGGGTGGAGTGCCGGGCCGGGCGGGCGGTGGGCCGTACCGGGTGGGGTGCCGGGGCGCCTGGCAGGCGTCCGTCCGGGTGCCTGCCGGGTGGGGCGCCGAGACCAGGCGGGATGCCCGGAACGGCGGTGAGGCCGCCGGTCTCCGGGGTGCTCGGGGCGGGCTTCTGCGGGCGGATTCCCGGGAAGCGGGGCGCGCCTTTGGAGGCGGATTCCTGGGGACCGGGCCCTGGTGCGGGACGGACTCGTGCAGGGCGGGCTCCTGGGGGACCGGGCCTGGTGCGGGACGGACTTCCGGGAGGGCGGGGCGGTGTGGGGCAGGCTTCTGCGGGCGGGCTCCCGGGAAGCGGGGCGTGCTCCTGGGGGCGGGTTGGGCGGGGGTTCGCCGCCGGTGGGTGGCTCGGCGCGGCGCTGGGCCCGGTCGGGGTGGGCCCGGGGGTTCCGGGGGGTGGCCTGCGGGGTTTCTCCGGTTGGTGAAGCGGCGCCTTGGGGGGTGCTTTGCGGAGTCGTACCGCCGAATCCGTCCGCCGGGCTTTCCGCGGGGCGTTCGGCGCCGCTTTGCGGGCCGCTGGGCCCTACGGCGCTTCAGGGGCGGCCTTGGCCTGTACCTCGCTCTGCGCTTTCGCCCGCGGGTGGAGTGCCGTCGTCCGGAGCAGCGTCTTCCGCCGACGCATTCGGGGGTTCTCCCGGCGCGGCGGGGGAAGCTTTTCCGGGAGTTTCACGTTCCTGCGGCCCGGCGCCTTCCGGCCCTTCGGCTGTTCCTTCCGGAGTGTCGCGCTGGACGATGCGGATCGCGTCGCTGAGTGCTTCCCGCTGCTCGGACGACATCATGCCGAAGAAGGCGACGAGTGCGGCGGCCGGGTTGTCGCTCCGCGACCAGGCTTCGTTCATCAGTGCGGCCGAGTACGCCGCGCGCGTGGACACCGCCGTATATCGATAGGCCCGGCCGACGACTTCCCTCCGCACCCAGCCCTTCTGGTGGAGATTGTCCAGCACGGTCATGACCGTGGTGTAGGCGATGGACCGCTCCCGTTGGAGATCCTCCAGGACTTCCCGGACGGTGACCGGACGGTTCCATTGCCAGACGCGCGTCATGACGGCGTCTTCAAGCTCTCCCAATTGACGGGGCACACCGCCACCATAGTGGGAGTTCCCTGAACGAACAGCTATTGACGTAACAAAAAGGACGTACGACGTGAATCACGTCGTACGTCCTCAAAGCGGCCTTCGGAGGGTCACCCCTTGCCGGGCTCCGGCGCGCCGTCGGGACGGCGCCCGGCCTCGGCGCGCGCGAGCGCCGCGTCGACGGCGGCGTCCTCCTTGGACTTGTTCGGGCCGCCCTGGCTCTTGACGATCGTCACCACGATCGCGGTGAAGAAGACGGCCATCACCACGGGCGGAAGGAGCGCGGATACGTAGTCCATGGCATCCAGCCTAGCTACCCGGCGGCCCGTTCCCCCGACGGGGGCGGGGCCGGGCGGCGTCGCGGCGGGAAGACCTCGGACGGCTTGGGCACCGGACGCCCTGCGGGCGCGGGGCCGAGCGGCTCGGGCGACCGCGGCCCCTTCGGCCCCTTCGGCTCCTCCGGCGCGTCTCCGGCGGCGCCGGCGGGGCGCGGACGGCCCCGGAGGCTGCCCTCCTGGGCGCTCTCGTCCCGGAGACTCCCGTCCCGGAGGCTCTCGTCCCGGGCGTCCTCGCCGTCGAGCGGGGTCGGGTGCGGGGCGCGTCGCGGCACACGCGGTTCGTCCGCGCCGAGCGCCAGGCCGTCTCGTGTTCCGTGGGGCGTGGGCATGGTGACGACAATACGTGCGTATAGGACAAACATCGTGCAGGAGCGGGGCCGGGCGCGTTCAGCCCCCGGCCCCGCCCCGGCCCCACTCCGGAACCGCCGCGTCCGGAGCCGTCACATGCGGGAGACGTTCCGCTCGTACACGAGGCGGAGCCCGATCAGCGTCAGCCACGGCTCGTGCTCGTCGATCAGCTTCGCCTCGCCCAACACCATCGGCGCCAGCCCGCCCGTCGCGATGACCGTCACGTCGGAGGGGTCGCCGTCCGGGCCGACCAGCTCCTGCCGCATGCGGTGGACGACCCCGTCGACCTGGCCGGCGAAGCCGTACACGATGCCCGACTGCATCGCCTCGACCGTGTTCTTGCCGATCACTCCGCGCGGCCGCGTCACCTCGATCTTGCGGAGTTGGGCGCCCCGGACGCCGAGCGCCTCGACGGAGATCTCGATGCCGGGGGCGATCACCCCGCCCACGTACTCGCCGCGTGCGCTGACCGCGTCGAACGTCGTCGCCGTACCGAAGTCGACGACGATCGCCGGGCCGCCGTACAGCTCGACGGCCGCCGCCGAGTTGACGATCCGGTCGGCGCCGACCTCCTTGGGGTTGTCGGTCAGGACCGGCACCCCCGTCTTGATCCCGGGCTCGACGAGGACCGCGGGCACGTCGCCGTAGTAGCGCCGGGTCACCTCGCGCAGCTCGTGCAGCACGGACGGGACCGTGGAGCAGATCGCGATGCCCTCGATGCCGTCGCCCAGCTCGTCGCCGAGCAGCGGGTGCATGCCCATCAGGCCCTGGAGGACCACCGCCAGCTCGTCGGCGGTGCGGCGGGCGTCCGTGGAGATCCGCCAGTGCTCGACGATCTCCTCGCCGTCGAAGAGGCCGAGGACGGTGTGGGTGTTGCCGACGTCGATGGTGAGGAGCATCTGTCAGCCCTGGGCCTCTCGCAGGTCGAGGCCGATGTCGAGGATCGGCGACGAGTGGGTGAGGGCGCCCACCGCGAGGTAGTCGACGCCGGTCGCGGCGTACGCGGCGGCGTTCTCCAGGGTGAGCCGGCCGGACGACTCCAGGACGGCGCGGCCCGCGACGAGCGCGACGGCCTCCTCGGTCTCGACGGGCGTGAAGTTGTCCAGGAGGATCAGGTCGGCGCCCGCTTCGAGGACCTCGCGGACCTGGTGGAGCGTGTCCACCTCGACCTCGATCGGCACGTCCGGGAACTGTTCCCGCACGGCCTTGAACGCCTGGGCGACGCCGCCCGCCGCGACCACGTGGTTGTCCTTGACCAGCGCGGCGTCGGAGAGCGACATGCGGTGGTTGACGCCGCCGCCGCAGCGGACGGCGTACTTCTCCAGGGCCCGCAGGCCGGGGGTGGTCTTGCGGGTGTCGCGGACCTTCGCCTTGTGGCCCTCCAGGGCGTCCGCCCACGCGCGCGTGGCGGTGGCGATGCCGGAGAGGCGGCACATGATGTTGAGGGCGCTGCGCTCGCCGGTCAGCAGGTCCCGGGTGCGGGCGGTGACGGAGAGCAGCTTCTGGCCGGCTTCGACGCGGTCGCCGTCCAGGACGTGCCGCTCGACCTCGAACTCGTCGGTGCAGACGATCGACAGCACCGCCTCGGCGATGTGGATGCCGGCGACCGTGCCCGCTTCGCGCGCGGTGAAGTCCGCCGTGGCGACGGCGTCCTCGGGGACCGTCGCCACCGTGGTGACGTCCACGCCGCCGTCCAGGTCCTCCTCGACCGCGCGGTACGCGACGTCCTCGACGAGGACCGGGTCGAGGCCCGACTGCGCGAGGAGCTCGGCGAGCGCCGGGTCGAGCCCGCACTCGTACGCCTCGTCGCCCTCCGGGCCGGCCGCGCAGCCGCAGCCGTCACCGCAGCCGCCGCTCGCCGCGTCTGCCGACTCTGCCGTGTCTGCCGTGTCCCGGGCGGACGCGGGCGTCCCGATCTGGATCAGGGGGACGTCCACGGGCTGCGGGCGTTCTTCGGGCGTGGTCATGCTTGCGGCTCCCTGCGGGCGGCGGCCTGTTCGGCGGGCTGGACGGTCGGGGGGAAGTCTTGGGTGCCGGTCGTACGGACGTCCAGGCTCCGGTCCGGGGAGAGGCGTACGACGAGGTGGCGGCGCCAGGCGGCGTCGTCCCGGTCGGGGTGGTCCTCGCGCCAGTGGCAACCGCGGGTCTCCTCGCGGCGGAGGGCGGCGGCGACCAGGACGCGGGCGACGCACAGGAGGTTGGTGGTCTCCCAGGACTCGACGCCGGGCTCGGCCGCCTTGTGGCCCTCCCCCCCGGCGTTGCCGAGGGCCTCGCTGTGGATGGCGTCCAGCCGCTCGGCGGCCTCGGCGAGGCTGGCGGCGGAACGCAGGACGCCGGCGCCGAGCGTCATCACGTGCTGCACGCGCGCGCGGGCCGCCGGGTCGAGCAGCGGCAGGACGCGCGGCGCGGGGTGCGGGGCGGGGGCGACCGCACGGGCCCGCCGGGCGGCGACGCCGTCCGCGATGTCGTCGGCGATGCGCTCCGCGAAGACCAGGCCCTCCAGCAGGGAGTTCGAGGCGAGGCGGTTCGCGCCGTGGACGCCGGTGCAGGCGACCTCTCCGCACGCGTAGAGGCCCGGCACGGTCGTGCGGCCGCGCAGGTCGGTGCGGACGCCGCCGGAGGCGTAGTGGGCGGCGGGGGCGACCGGGATGGGCTCCGTCACCGGGTCGAAGCCGTGCGTGCGGCACGCGGCGAGGATGGTCGGGAAGCGGGACTCCCACATCTCGGCGCCGAAGTGGCGGGCGTCGAGGTACATGTGGGCGGCGCCCTGCTCGCGCATCCGCCGCATGATGCCCTTGGCGACGATGTCGCGCGGGGCCAGCTCGGCGAGCTCGTGCCGGCCGACCATGAACCGGACGCCCTCCGCGTCGACCAGGTGGGCGCCCTCGCCCCGTACCGCCTCGGAGACCAGCGGCTGCTGGCCCTCGGCCTCCGGGCCCAGGAACAGGACGGTGGGGTGGAACTGGACGAACTCCAGGTCGCTGACCTCGGCACCGGCGCGCAGGGCGAGCGCGACGCCGTCGCCGGTGGAGACCGCCGGGTTGGTGGTGGCCGAGAAGACCTGGCCCATGCCGCCGGTGGCGAGGACGACCGCCGGGGCGTGCACGGCACCGACGCCGTCGTGCTGGCCCTCGCCCATGACGTGCAGGGTCACCCCCGCCGTGTGCCCGGCGGCGTCGGTGAGGAGGTCGAGGACGAGCGCGTTCTCGATGGTGCGGACGGCGCGCTCGCGGACCGCGTCGACGAGGGCGCGGGAGATTTCGGCGCCCGTCGCGTCGCCGCCCGCGTGCGCGATGCGGCGGCGGTGGTGGCCGCCCTCGCGGGTCAGCTCGATGGTGCCGGACGCGTCCGTGTCGAACCGGGCCCCGGTGGCGATGAGGCGCCGCACCGCGTCGGGCCCCTCCGTGACCAGCGCGCGGACCGCCTCCTCGTCGCACAGGCCGGCGCCCGCGACGAGGGTGTCGTCCATATGCTGCTCCGGGGTGTCCCCGTCGCCGAGCGCGGCGGCGATCCCGCCCTGCGCCCAGCGGGTGGACCCGTCGTCGAGGCGGGCCTTGGTGACGACGACCGTACGGAGCCCGGCCGCCGTGCAGCGCAGGGCGGCGGTCAGACCGGCGACGCCGGAGCCCACGACGACCACGTCGGCGTCGATGGCCCAGCCGGGTGCCGGGGCCTGCAGTCGTATGCCGGTCATGCGGGGGCTCCGAAGGTCAGGGGCAGATTGTCGATCAGCCGGGTGGTGCCGACCTTGGCGGCGACGAGGAGGACCGCGTCTCCGGTGTGGTCGTCGGGAACCTCGGTGAAGTCGGCCGGGTCCACGAGGGCGAGGTAGTCGAGGGCGAGCGGGGGCTCCGCCTCCGCGGCCTCGTCCAGGACGGCCCGGGCGGCGGCGCGGACCGCGGCGGCCCCTCCGCCCTGGCCGTGCTGGGCCGCCTGGGCGACGGCGTGCGCGTCGGCTGCCGCGCGGGACTCGCCGAGCCGGGACAGCGCCTCGGCACGGCTGGGCGACGCGGGCAGGGTCGCGGCACGCGCGCGCAGCGCCTGCTGGGCGGCGAGCCGGTCGCGGGCGGCGAACAGCGCGGCGGACAGGGCGAGCGCGGTGCGGCGCTCCCGGGGCGACAGGTAGCGGTTGCGGCTGGACAGGGCCAGGCCGTCGGGCTCCCGGACGGTGGGCACCCCGACGATCTCCACGCGGAACGCCAGGTCGTGCACCATGCGCCGGATCAGGGCGAGCTGCTGGGCGTCCTTCTGGCCAAAGAACGCCACGTCGGGGCGGGTGAGGTGGAGCAGCTTGGCCACGACCGTCAGCATGCCGTCGAAGTGGCCGGGGCGGGAGGCGCCTTCCAGCCGCTGCCCCATGGGGCCGGCGGAGACGCGCACCTGCGGCTCGCCCCCCGGGTACACCTCGTCCACGGAGGGCGCGAACACGACGTCCGCCCCGGCCGCCTCGGCGATCCGCACGTCGGCGTCGAGGGTGCGGGGGTAGCGGTCGAGGTCCTCGCCCGCCCCGAACTGCAGGGGGTTGACGAAGACGGTGACCACGACGAGGCCGCCCCGCCCGACCCTCTCCCGCGCGGCCCGCACCAGCGTGGCGTGGCCGTCGTGGAGCGCGCCCATCGTCATGACGACGGCGACCCGCGGAACGGTGGAGGAGGCGGGGGGGGCGGGGGTGGATGCGGGAGCGCAGGTGGGGGCGGACGCGGGAGTGGGGCTGTCGGCGGGCGACTCGGCCGCGACGGGGCTGGGCGCGGGCGCAGAGGCGGGCGCGGGCGTGGGGCTGCCGGCGGCCGGCCCGGCCGGGACGGGCTCGGCCTGGGCCACGGCGGGGGCCTGTATGGACGGGGTCCGGACCTGGTCCAGAAGCCGGTCCAGTGCCTCGCGGGTGTGGACGAGCGCGACAGCGGGGCGTGCGCCCGGGGTGCTGCCGGACACTCCGGTGGCGTGCGGCGACGGGCTCATCGGCTGGTGCCTCCTTCCGGGCCCTCGGTACCGGGGCGGCCTTCACCGGCGGGTCCTGCGGCGAGTACCCCGAGCAGATCCTCCGCGAGCTCGGGCTTGAGCAGGCCGTGCGCGAGGGCCCGGTCGGCGGTCGAGCGGGCCATCGCCAGATAGCCGGCGACCGTGGCCGGCGCGTGCTTGCGCAGCTCCGCGACGTGCGCGGCGACCGTACCCGCGTCACCGCGCGCGACGGGCCCGGTCAGGGCGGCGTCACCGGACCGCAGCGCGTTGTCGAGGGCGGCGCCGAGCAGCGGGCCGAGCATCCGGTCGGGCGCGCCCACCCCGGCCCGGCGGAGCAGCTCCATCGACTGGGCCACCAGGGTGACGAGGTGGTTGGCGCCCAGGGCGAGGGCCGCGTGGTAGAGGGGGCGGGCCTCCTCGGCGATCCACTCGGGCTCGCCGCCCATCTCGATGACGAGCGCCTCGGCGGCCAGGCGCAGCTCCTCGGGCGCGGTCACCCCGAAGGAGCACCCGGCGAGCCGCTGGACGTCGACGCTCGTGCCGGTGAACGTCATGGCGGGGTGCAGGGCGAGCGGCAGTGCGCCGACCCGGCGGGCGGGGTCGAGCACACCGACGCCGTAGCGGCCGGAGGTGTGGACGAGGAGCTGGCCGGGCCGTACGGCACCGGTCTCGGCAAGACCCTCGACCAGGCCGGGCAGGGCGTCGTCGGGGACGGTGAGGAGGACCAGCTCGGCTCGTTCCAGCACCTGCGCGGGCGGGACGACGGGCACGTCGGGCAGCAGCTCGGCGGCGCGCCGCCGGGACGCGTCGGACACACCGGAGACGGCGACCGGGCGGTGTCCGGCGAGCTGCAGGGACGCGGCCAGGGCGGGTCCGACCCTGCCTGCGCCCACGACGCCGACGGCGAGTCGGGCGGGGCGGGGTTCTGCTGGTGGGTTCACGTGGCGACGGCCTTCCGTTCCAGTCCTCGGCGGGTACCGGACGATTTCTCGTCATGCTACGCCAGCGTTTCGCCGCCGCTTCCGCACCATCCACAGGCCACCGACACTCGGTCCGATAATCACACGCGCCTGTGGATGACGCGCGGGGATGATCACGGCATGGCTGATGTGATGGATGACGACGGCGAGCACGTCGGACGACGGGACGGGACCGGGGCGGAGCGGCGGGGGAAGGAGGGAGGCGGAGCCGGGCGGCACGGCGCGGAGAAGCGGGAAGGGGCGGCACACGGAGGGGGCGGACAGGAGGCCCGCGCGGGGGAAGTGCGGGAGGACGGGGCGCGGAAGGAAGAGAGGAAAGGGGGGACACGCGAAGGAGAAGCCCGGGGAGAGGGGACGCGCGAAGAGGGAGCGGAGGCCCGGGAAGAGGAAGCCCGGGAAGAAGAGACACGGGGAGGGGAGGCGTGGCAGCGGCGACGTCGGATCGCCGCGTGGCGGGCGGCCGGGCGGGTGTTGCACCGGTCGTCGGCGGAGGCGACACCGGGTGAGTGGCTCGCGGCGCTGGCCGCCGGGGGACCGTCGGTGTACGACCTGGGCGAGAGCGTCGACCTGTACGGGAGCGGGGCCGTCGAACACCTGGAGCAGCGGGTGGCGGAGCTGCTCGGGTTCCCGGCGGCGGTGTTCTTCCCGACCGGGACGATGGCCCAGCAGGTGGCGCTGCGGTGCTGGGCGGGGCGGACCGGCAACCGGGTCGTGGCGCTGCACCCGCTGGCCCATCCGGAGGTGCACGAGCGGGGCGCGCTGGGGGTGGTGAGCGGGCTGCGGACGGTGCATCCGACGAGCGCGGGCCGGCTGCCGACCGCGGACGAGGTGCGGGCGGTGGAGGAGCCGTTCGGGACGCTGATGCTGGAGTTGCCGCTGCGCGACGCGGGATTCGTGCTGCCGGCCTGGGACGAACTGGAGGAGGTGGTGGAGGCCGCCCGGGAGCGGGACGCGGTGGTGCACTTCGACGGCGCCCGGCTGTGGGAGGCGACGGCGCACTTCGGGCGGGGCCTGCCGGAGATCGCGGGCCTGGCGGACAGCGTGTACGTGTCCTTCTACAAGTCGCTGGGCGGACTGTCCGGGGCGGCGCTGGTGGGGCCCGAGACATTCGTGGAGGAGGCGCGGGCGTGGCGCCACCGGTACGGGGGCAACGTGTTCCAGCAGCACCCGGCGGTGCTGGCGGCCCTGCTGGGCCTGGAGCGGGAGTTGCCGAGGCTGCCGTCGTACGTGGCGCACGCGCGGGTCGTGGCGGCCGGCCTGCGGGAGGGGTTCGAGGCGGCGGCGGTGCCGTGGTCCCGGGTGCACCCGGAGGTGCCGCACACGCACGAGTTCCAGGTGTGGCTCCCGTACCCGGCGGAAGTCCTGACGGAGGCGGCCGTCCGTCAGGCGGAGGAGACGGGCACGGTCCTCTTCCGCCGCTGGACCGAGGGGAGCGCGGGCGGCCCGCCCGGTGTCGCGATGACCGAGGTGACGGTCACGGCACCGGGGCTGGAGTGGACGGCCGACGAGGTGAGGGAGGCGGTGCGGGGGTTCATGGAGTCGGTGCGCCGGGTGGCGCGGGAGGAATGAGCGGTGGCCGCTCCGGGGGGGCGCGTCACTTGACGGGGACCGTCAAGTGACCGTCCGCCCTGCCCGGTGCACCGCACCATAGGGGCGTGAGCGTGACGATAGACATCACGGGCCTGCCGCCCGAGCGGATCGACTTCGCGATCTCGCCCCTCGCCGAACTGGGCGTGGCCCTGCACGCGCTGGCCGAGCCGGGGCACCACCCGGGGCTGCACGGGTGGGCGACGGCCACGGCGGCGGGCCTCAGGCCCGACCTGGCCGACCGGCTCCACGAGGCGAACTTCCTGTGGACGGCGACCGTGTCCGACGTGTTCCAGCCGTACGCCGGAGTGCGGGGCGGGGACGGGCGGCCGGGGGCGACGCTCGCGGACGAGCTGGACATGCTGGACCAGCTCGACGAGGAGCGATTCGTCACGGCGGCGCTGGAGTTCAGCTGCTCCGTGACGCACGTGGCCGGTGCTCCGGTGCGGGCCGCCCGCGCACTGGAGTTGGCCGCCAACCGGGGGCCCCGGCAGTTGGACTTCACCCGCCGGCTGCTCGACGACCCGGGCGGGGTCCGGGCGTGGCTGCGGCGCCTGTTCGAGGACTGCGACGAGGCGTTCTTCGCGGACACCTGGCGCCGGGTCGGGCCGGGGCTGGCGGCCGACGCGCGGGAGAAGATCGAGTTGCTGCGCCGCCGGGGCCCGGCCGAGGCGTTGCGCGCGGTGTCCCCGGCGGTCGCGGTCGAGGAGGAGGGGGCGCGGCGGCACATCCACGTGGACAAGATGGCGCACGGCCGGACGACGGCGGTGGACCCGGGGGTCGGAGCCGGGGTGACGTTCGTGCCGACCAGTTTCGGCTGGCCGCACCTGCTGGTGCTGCACGCGCCGGGTTGGCGGCCTGTCGTGCAGTACCCGGTCGGCACGCCGTCCGTGCCGGGTCCGGCGTCGGTGGAGCTGCTGCAGCGGCGCATGGACGCGCTGGCCCATCCCATGCGGATGCGCTTGTGCCGGCAGCTGGCGCGCGGTTCGTACACGACGAGCGAGCTGGCCGACACGTACGGGATCACCCCGCCGGAGGTGTCGCGCCACCTGTCGGTCCTGAAGAAGGCCGCGCTGGTGACGGTCCGCCGCCGTGGCCGCTACGTCCTGCACCAGTTGGACGTGGCGGCGGTGGCCCGGATCGGCAGCGACTTCCTGGAGACCGTGCTGCGCTGACCGCCGGGGCGGACGCGCCGCCGGGGAGAGCGCGCCGCCGCCGGGGAGGGCCACCGGACCGAGGAAGGCACCGCCGGGAAGGGGCGTGACGGGAGGGGCGTTACGGGAGGGGGCCGCTGCCGGCGCGGACCAGTCCGGTTTCGTAGGCGAGGACGACGACCTGGACGCGGTCGCGGAGCTCCAGCTTGGTGAGGATGCGGCCGACGTGGGTCTTCACGGTCGCCTCGGAGAGGACGAGGCGGGCGGCGATCTCGCCGTTCGACAGGCCCTGGGCGACGAGGAGCATGACCTCGCGCTCCCGGTCGGTGAGGCGGGACAGGGCCTTGTGCTCCGGCTGCCCGCCGGTGCCGCTGGGCAGCATCGGGGAGAACCGGTCCAGGAGCCGGCGGGTCGTGGAGGGGGCGACCACCGCGTCGCCGCTGTGGACGGCACGGATCGCGGCGAGGAGCTCGCCGGGCGGCACGTCCTTGAGCATGAAGCCGCTGGCCCCCGCCTTCAGCCCGGAGAAGGCGTACTCGTCCAGGTCGAAGGTGGTGAGGATGAGGACGCGGGGCGCGCCGGGCTCGGCGCAGATGCGACGGGTGGCCTCCACCCCGTCGAGCTTCGGCATGCGGACGTCCATGAGCACCACGTCGACCGCCGTCGACCTCAGCACCTGCAGGGCCTCCACCCCGTCGCCCGCCTCCGCCACGACCTCCATGTCCGGCTGGGCGGCCAGCACCATGCGGAAGCCGGTGCGCAGCAGCACCTGGTCGTCGACGAGCATCAGACGGATCGTCATGTCTGGGTCCTGTTCCTAACGGGGAGGGGCCCACGGGAGGGGCCTGACGGGGAGGGGTCGGGGGCCGCGGGCCCGGGGGCCTGCGGGAGCGTTCTAGTGGGCGGGTCTCAGGGGGAGCAGCGCGCTGATCCGGAAGCCGCCGCCCGGGCGCGGTCCCGCGTCCAGGGTGCCCCCGACCATGCCGACCCGCTCGCGCATGCCGATCAGGCCGTGCCCCCTGCCGTCGGCGCCGCCGTCCACGTACATCTCGTGCGCGGCGCCCCGGCCGTCGTCCTCGACGAGCAGCCCGAGCCCGTCGTCGAAGTACGTCAGCCGCACGCACGCCCCGACGTCCGGGCCGCCGTGCTTGCGCGTGTTGGTGAGCGCCTCCTGGACGATGCGGTACGCCGTGAGCTCGACGCCGCTGGGCAGCCGGCGCGGGGTGCCCTCGACCCTGAAGTCGACGGGGAGGCCCGCGGTGCGGACCTGTTCGACGAGGTCCTCGATCTGCTGCACGTCCGGCTGCGGGACGTACTCCCCCGCCTCCTCCGGCTCACCGGTCCGCAGGATGCCGAGCAGTCGGCGCATCTCCGCGAGGGCCTGGCGGCCGGTGGACGAGATGGTCTCCAGCGCCTGCCGCGCCTGGTCCGGCGAGCTGTCCAGGACGTAGGCGGCGCCGTCCGCCTGGACGACCATGACGGACACGTTGTGGGCGACCACGTCGTGGAGTTCGCGCGCGATGCGGGCCCGTTCGGCGGCGACGGCGACCTTGGCCTGCGCCTCCCGCTCCCGCTCCAGCCGGTCCGCGCGCTCCTCCAACTGGGCCAGGTAGGCGCGGCGGGTGCGCATCGAGTCGCCGAGCACCCAGGCGAGTACGAACGGCACCGACATCACGATCGTGAAGAACACCTGCCCGGTGGTGGAGACGCCCTCCACCGGCCACCGCAACTGCGAGATCGTCGCCGCGCACGCCCCGCCGACCAGGGCGAACCGCGACGCCCAGCGCGGCCCGTCGTGGGCGGCGACGGTGTAGATGATGACGAGCATCGCGAAGTCGGCCGGGTTGGGCGGGAGGCCCACCAGGAGCTGGACGACCCCGACGGCCGCGGTCAGCAGCAGCATCGTCTCCGGCAGACGGCGGCGCAGCGCCACGACCAGCCCGAACAGCAGGACGACCGCGGCGGCGACCAGGCCGTCCGGTCCGTTCGGGACCGAGGCCACCCACAGGACGGAGAACCCGAACAGCATCAATGCCCAGAAGCTGTCGACGCCCGTCGGGTGCCTGCGGAGGAAGTCGTAGAGGCGCTGCACGTAGCCAGCGTAGGGAAACCGGATAGGTGCACGGGTCAACCAGGAGTGCGATCCGATTCGGAAGCTCCTACTCCCCAAGGTGGACACTGTGCCCGTGGCGGATGAGACGGCGAAGACGACCGGCGAGGCAACCGGCAGGACGACCGGGGGGAACGGCGTGACCTGGAGCGACCGGTCCTGGCGGGGCTGGCGGGCGGCGACGGAGGACGCCCTGTACGGGCCGGGCGGGTTCTACCTCCGCCCCGAGGGCCCCGCCGGTCACTTCCGTACCTCCGTGCACGCCTCGCCCCTGTACGCCGCCGCCGTCGCCCGGCTCCTGGAGCGCGTCGCCGCCGACCTGGCGCAGGAAGCGGGGACAGGGACGGGGGCGGGGGCAGGGGCGGACGGCCCGGACGAGGTCGCGTTCGTCGACATGGGCGCGGGCCGCGGCGAGCTGGTGACCGGGGTGCTGGCCGCGCTCCCCCCGGAGCTGCGCGTACGGGCGTACGCCGTGGAGCGCGCGCCCCGACCCCCGGGCCTGGACCCGCGCGTCGAGTGGGTCGCGCGGCCACCGGCCGGGGTGCGCGGGCTGCTGTTCGCGAACGAGTGGCTGGACAACGTCCCGGTCGACGTGGCGCAGGCCGACGACGACGGCACGCCCCGGCGCGTGGAGGTGCGGCGGGACGGCACCGAACGGCTCGGCGCGCCGGTGGCCGGGGCGGACGCGGCGTGGCTCGACCGCTGGTGGCCGCTGCGGGAACCGGGAGAGCGCGCCGAGATCGGCCGGCCCCGCGACGAGGCGTGGGCCGCCGCGGCGCGCACCCTGTCGGCCGGGCTGGCGGTCGCGGTGGACTACGCGCACACGGCGGGCGCCCGGCCCCCCTTCGGTACGCTGACCGGCTTCCGCGAGGGCCGCGAGGTCCCGCCCGTCCCGGACGGCACCTGTGACCTCACGTCCCACGTGGCCCTGGACGCCTGCGCGGCGGCGGCGTCCGGACCGGCCGAGCTGCTGTCGCAGCGGGAGGCCCTCCGGCGGCTCGGGGTCTTTGGGGAGCGGCCGGCGCTCGCGCTCGCCTCGTCCGACCCGGCCGGTTACGTCCGGGCCCTCGCCGCCGCCGGGGAGGCCGCCGAACTGACCGCGCGCGGCGGGCTCGGCGACTTCACCTGGCTGCTCCAGCGGCGGCCCGCCGGGGGATACTGAGCGGCATGACGGAGACCACCCAGCCCAGGGAGACCACGGTCGGCATCGGCGGTGCCGCGGAGAGCACCGACATGGTGCTGAACATCGGCCCCCAGCACCCCTCGACGCACGGTGTGCTCCGCCTCCGCCTGGTCCTCGACGGGGAGGTCATCCGGCACGCCGAGCCGGTGATCGGGTACATGCACCGGGGTGCCGAGAAGCTGTTCGAGGCGCGCGACTACCGGCAGATCATCGTGCTGGCCAACCGCCACGACTGGCTCTCGGCGTTCTCCAACGAGCTGGGCGTCGTCCTCGCCGTCGAGCGGATGCTCGGCATGGAGGTCCCGGAGCGGGCCGTGTGGACGCGGACCCTGCTCGCCGAGCTGAACCGGGTCCTGAACCACCTGATGTTCCTCGGCTCCTACCCGCTGGAGCTGGGCGGCATCACGCCGATCTTCCACGCGTTCCGGGAGCGGGAGGACCTCCAGCACATCATGGAGGAGGCCTCCGGCGGTCGCATCCACTACATGTTCAACCGGGTCGGCGGGTTGAAGGAGGACCTGCCCGCGGGCTGGCTGGGCAGGACCCGCGAGGCCGTCGCCGCCATCCGTTCCCGCATGGACGTGTACGACCGGCTGGTCCTCGGCAACGAGATCTTCCGTGGCCGGACCCGCGGCGTCGGCGTGCTGTCCCCGGAGGCGGCGCACGCGTACGGCGTGAGCGGCCCGATCGCCCGCGCCTCCGGCGTCGACTTCGACCTGCGCCGCGACGAGCCGTACCTGGCGTACGGGGAGCTCCAGGACACGCTGAGGGTCGTCACCCGGCAGGAGGGCGACTGCCTCGCCCGGTTCGAGTGCCTGCTGGAGCAGACGCACAACGCGCTGGACCTGGCCGACGCCTGCCTGGACCGGATCGCGGAGCTGCCGCCCGGCCCGATCAACCAGCGGCTGCCGAAGGTCCTCAAGGCACCCGAGGGACACACGTACGCGTGGACGGAGAACCCGCTCGGCGTCAACGGCTACTACCTGGTCTCCAAGGGCGACAAGACCCCGTACCGGTTGAAGCTGCGCTCCGCCTCGTACAACAACATCCAGGTGCTGTCGGAGCTGCTGCCGGGAACGCTGGTCGCGGACATGGTGGCGATCCTCGGTTCGTTCTTCTTCGTCGTCGGCGACATCGACAAGTAGGCGCCACGCGCGCGAGGGCGGCGGCGAGAACGAGTCGGAGGTCGGCCCGTACGCGCTGTAGGTGCCGCGCGCGAGGACGGCGGAACGAACGTCCGACGAGCCGGTTCCCACCGGGGGTGGGCGCCACGCGCGAGGACGGCGGCCGGGGACCCCGTCCCCGGCCGCCGTCCTCGCGCGCGTACGTGCGGAGGGCGCCCTACGAGCTGACCGCGTCCCGCAGCTCGGCCACGTCGAGCTGCTCGGTCTCGTCGTGCGCGGTGAGGTCGATGACCTCGCCGACGGCCCCCTCCCCGTCCGGCCGCCCGGCCGGCCGTGCGGCGGCGAGGGCCTCCTCGCCCACGACGTCCGCCAGGTCCTCGTCCTGGACGGCGGCCTCGATGGCGGCGGGGGCCTGCTTGCCGGTGCCGCCCCGCCGGCCCGCGCCCTTCTGCGTGCCGAAGAAGTCGAAGCTGCCCGCGGGGCGCGGGACGGGGCGGCGCTGGGCGGCGTACGGGGCGATGGTGGCCGCCGCGGGGACGGGGCGCATCGCGAGGGCGGACGTCCCGGTGGTGCCGGGGGCGGCGCCCGAGGGGCGGGACGCGGCTCCGGCGCTCCTGCGGGCCTCCTGGGCGGCGGCGTTGCGCGTGAGGCCGTCGAGGGCCCGCGCGGCGCGGAGGTAGTCGTCCCGGGTCGGCGCAAAGGACGCGGTCGCCGGCTCCCCGTTGCCCGCCGGGGTGCCGGTCGCCCCGGTCCCGGCCGCCGGGGCGCCGGGGGTGGCGGACCCCAGGGTGAGTTGGCGGCGGCCCTCCAGGGCGCTGGCGCGCTCCGTCTCGGCGGTGGCGTACCGGCGCAGCAGTTCCGCGTGCTCGTTGCGGAGGCCGGCGAGTTCGACCCGCTTGGCGCGCAGCTTCGCGTCGAGCTTGGCCCGCAGTTCGCGGGCCTCGTCGAGGTCGGCCTCCAGCTCGGCTATGCGCTCCTCGGTCTTCCACTGGTCGCCGGCGCGGGCGCGCGTCAGTTCGGCGACGCGCCGGCCGGCCGTGCGGTCCCAGGCACGCATGAGGACCGCGCCCGTGACGGCGACCGCCGCCGCGGCGGCGACGAGCAGGCGCAGGCCGAGCGGGTCGGCCAGGAGCCAGGCGCCCCCGGCGCAGAGGACGGACGCGCCGGCCACCGCGGAGGGCGGCAGCAGCCGGTGCAGGGGTGGGGAATGGCGGTGGCGTCCACGTGGCATGGCCTGAAATTTACCGTGCGTACGGGGCCTTTGGTGCGTCGGCCCGGCAACGTTTTGCCCACGCGATCCGTCCGGGCCGACCACTCCACTTCCCCGCACCGGCGGCCGTTACCCGCCGATCAGTCCCTTCTCCTCCAGGTAAGCCTTCGCGACGTCGGCGGGCTTTGCGCGCTCGGCGTCGACCTTCCGGTTCAACTCGACGAGATCGGCGGTCGACAGAGCCTTGGTGATCTTGTTGAGGGCGGTGGCGATCGCGGGTGATCCGGCGTCCTCGGCATTGACGACGGGCAGCACATTGTCGGCGTTCTGCAGTTTCTTGTCGTCCTTCAGGAGCACCAGTCCGAAGGCGTCGAGCGTGGCGTCCGTCGTCGTGGTGAGCACGAGCTGGTCGACGCCGTCCTTCACGGCCTGCTTGGCCTGCGGCGTGCCCACGCCCTTGGGGTCGATGCCCGTCACGTCGATTCCGTAGACGGACTTCAGGCCGGGCGCGCAGAACGGCCGCACGGCGCACTCGTCACCCGCGGCGATCTTCACCTTCACCTTCGAACGGCCAAGATCGGAAAGCGTCTTCAGCTTGTGCCGCGCGGCGAATTCCCCGCTCACCGCGAAAGCGTTCTGGTCGACCGCCTCACCCGCCGGAAGGACCTTCAGTCCGCGCGGCGCGGCGAGCTTCTCCAGGGCGGCCACGGTGGCCGTCACATCGCTGGACGCGACGGGCTTCTCCTCCGGCGCCTTCGGCCCGTTCACCTTCGCGTTCAGGAATTCCGCAAGCGTAGCGGCGTATTCCGGTACGACGTCGATCTCGCCCTTCTCCAGGGACGGTTCGTACAGCTCGCGGTTCTCGACCGTCTTGATGGACGTGCGGTACCCGGCGTCGGCGAGGACGCCCGCGTACAGCTCCGCGAGCACCTGCGACTCGGTGAAACCGGCCGAGCCGACGACCAACGCCGTCCCGGACGCCGGGCCGGAGGGCTCGCCGGAGGCCCCGCCGCGCTCCTCCAGGCTGCTACCGCCGCACGCGGCGAGTCCGCCGGTCAGCGCGAGCACGCCCAGAACCGCACCGGCCAGGCGGGTGCTTCCACTCATCACGATTCAGGTCTCCGTCCGTTGGGTCCATGGCCCGCGAGCACCCTGCCCGCCGCCACCAGCACGCCCTCGACGAGCAGGGCGAGGGCGCCGACGAGCAGCGCCCCTGCGAACACCTGAGCGGTGTCGTAGGTGTGGAAACCGGCGGTGATGATCCGGCCCAGGCCGCCCTCGCCCGCCATCGCGGCGAGCGTGGCCGTGGCGATCACCTGCACGGCGGCCAGCCGCAGACCGGTCATCACCATCGGCAGGGCGAGCGGCAGTTCGACCGTGCGGAACAGCTGGCCGCCCGACATCCCCATGCCGCGCGCCGCCTCGACGACCGCCCGGTCCACCTCCCGCACGCCCAGGTACGCGTTGGTCAGCAGCGGCGGCACGGCGAACAGCACCAGCGCGACGACCGTCGGTATGCCGCCGTGCCGGCCCAGTGGGGTGAGCGTCAGCAGCACCAGCACCGCCAGCGTGGGCACCGCCCGCCCGGCGTTCGACACGTTCACCGCCAGGGCGCCGCCCCGGCCGACGTGGCCCAGCCAGAACGCCAGGGGCAGCGCGATCAGGCAGGAGACCAGCAGGGAGACGCCGCTGAACCACAGGTGCTCCCCCAGCCGGTGCCACACCCCGCTCTCGCCCTGCCAGTTGGCCCCGGTCGTCAGCCACGTCCAGGCATCGCCCACCACGCCCACCGCTCAGCCCGCCTTCCCGGCGCCGCCCGGCGCCGCCCGCCGCTCCGGCACGGGCAGGGGCGCCCGCGCCCGCGACGCGCGCGTCCACGGCGTCAGCAGCCGCTGGAGGCCCAGGAGCAGCACGTCGGCGGTGACCGCCAGCAGCACGCACAGCACCGACGCGGTCAGCACCTGGGCCTTGAAGAAGCTCTTGAGGCCACCGGTGATCAGCGTGCCCAGCCCGCCGTAGTCCACCAGCGCGCCCACGGTGGTCAGGGCGACCGTCGACACCGTCGCCATCCGCACCCCGGCCAGCAGCGCGGGCAGCGCCAGCGGCAGTTCGACCTCCCACAGCATCCGCGCCGGCCCGTACCCCATCCCGCGGGCGGCCTCCCGCGTCTCGGCGGGCACGGCGGCGAGGCCGGCGAGGACGTTCCGGACGAGGATCGTCAGCGAGTACAGCACCAGGCCCGTCACCACCAGCGCCGCCGACAGCCCGAACAGCGGGAGCAGCAGCGAGAACATCGCGAGCGACGGGACCGCGTACAGCACGGTCGTCAGCCCCAGCACGGGCCCGCCGAACGCCGGTCTGGCCCGTACGAGCAGCGCCAGCGGGAAGGCCACGGCGATCCCGAGGAGGACCGACACGCCGGTGATCCACACGTGCTGCACGGTGGCGTCGACGAGCTCCTGGGCACGGGAGCGCACGTACTCCGGGCAGATCCAGTCGTTGGCCGCCAGGCAGCCGCTCATCGCCTCCCACCTCCCCCGCTCCCCGGACGGGGGCCAATCCCCGGCCGTCGCTGTGGTGTTCGATGGGAACGACCCTAACGCCCGGCACCGACAATCGTCCGGAAGACGCTCCGGACGGGCACCATGGGCCCCAACGCCACCACGCGCCACAAGGGGGAGCTGTGATCCGCTTCGAACACGTCACCAAGCGCTACGCGGACGGCACGACGGCCGTCGAGGACCTGTCGTTCGAGGTGGCGGAGGGCGAGCTGGTCACCCTCGTCGGCCCGTCCGGCTGCGGCAAGACCACCACCATGAAGATGGTCAACCGGCTCGTCGAACCGACCTCGGGCCGCGTCCTCGTCGACGGCCGGGACGTCGCCGCCACCGACCCCGTGGAGCTGCGCCGCCGCATCGGGTACGTCATCCAGCAGGTCGGTCTCTTCCCGCACCGCACGGTCCTGGAGAACACGGCGACCGTGCCGCGCCTCCTGGGCGCCCGCCGCGCCGAGGCCCACGCGCGCGCGGCGGAGCTGCTGGACCTGGTCGGCCTCGACCCGCGCGCCTTCGGCGACCGCTACCCCGACCAGCTCTCCGGCGGCCAGCGCCAGCGCGTCGGCGTCGCCCGCGCCCTCGCGGCCGACCCGCCGGTCCTGCTGATGGACGAGCCGTTCGGCGCGGTCGACCCGGTCGTGCGGGAGCACCTGCAGACCGAGTTCCTGAAGCTCCGGTCCCGGATGCGCAAGACGGTCCTGTTCGTCACGCACGACCTGGAGGAGGCGGTCCGGCTCGGCGACCGCATGGCCGTGTACGGGCACGGGAGGATCGAGCAGTTGGACGCGCCCGCCGCCGTCCTGGGCGCCCCGGCCACCCCGTACGTCGCGGAGTTCGTGGGCGCCGACCGCGCCCTGCGGCGGCTGTCCGTCACCCCGGTCGAGGAGGCCCACCTCGACCGTCCCCCCGCCGTACGCCTCGACGAACCGCTCGCGCGCGCGGGGGGCGGCGCGCGGGCCGTGGTCCTCGACGCCGACGGCCGCCCGTACGGCTGGCTGCCGGCCGACGCGGGGGCGGCCGGGGAGGCCGGCACCGTACGGGAGCGCGCCCGGCCCATGGAGGCGCGGGTGCCGCTGGGCGGGTCCCTGAAGGAGGCGTTCTCCGCGATGCTCCGGTACGACGCGGGCTGGATCCCCGTCGTGGACCCCGCCGACGGCCGCTACCTGGGCGTCCTCACCCCGGAGCGGCTGCACGAGGCGCTGCGCCGGTCCGCGGGCGGCGTCACGCCGCGCTGAGGCGCCCGCCCAGCCAGACCAGGGCGGGCGGTATCTCGCGGTTCCAGGTGCCGAAGTTGTGACCGCCGCTGTCCAGCGTGATCGACGACACGCGCGCGGGGGACCGCACCTTCGCGATGAAGTCCCGCGTCCCCTTCAGGTTCCCCTCGCCCCGCCGGGAGGTGGTCACCAGGAACGACGACCGGCCCTGCGGCAGGTGGTCGAGGCTCCACAGCAGGTCGGCCCGGGCGCGCAGCCCCGCGTCGCCCCGGAACAGGTCACCGGTCGTGATGTCCTCGGCCGCCTCGTAGTACGCCGAGAGGCCCGCTCCCGCCGCGAACCGGTCCGGGTGGTGCAGCGCGATCTTCAGCGCGCAGTAGCCGCCGGTCGAGTTGCCGATGATCCCCCAGTTCCGCGCCGCCCGGCCCACCCGGTACGTCTCCGAGACCGCCCTCGGCAGGTCCTCGGCGAAGTACGTCTCCGTCCGCGGCCCGCCCGGCACGTCCACGCACTCGGTGTCCCGCGGCGGCGCGACGGTCGGGCGGAGCATCACCAGGACCATCGGCTGCATCTTCCCGGCCTTGGCCTGCTCGTACGCGGTGCGCGGGTAGCGCAGGCCCTTGAGCAGGTTCTCGGCGGTGCCCGGGTAGCCGGTGAGGACGACGGCGGCGGGGAAGACGCGCCCCGCGTGGGCGGGCTGGAAGTACTCCGGCGGCAGGTAGACGTACGCGGGGCTGTCGATGCCCGACTTCCCGCCCGGGATGACGACCTTCTGGATCTGGCCGCCGACCTGCGGGCGGTGGCCGCCCGGCACGTCCGTCGGGCGCGTCTCCACGACCCTGACGCGGCCGGTGCCCGCCGGGTGGTCGACGACCACGCCCGGTTCCTGCTCCCGGCCCAGGAGGTCCGCCCAGGAGCCGTAGAAGAGGAAATGGCCGTTCGCGGCGAGGCCCACGGCCGCGAAGAGCGACAGTTGGGTCGCCAGGAGCAGGCCGGCCCTGCCGAGCACGGCGCGCCAGGACCGCCGGGCGAGCCGCGGCCACAGCCACACCGTGGCCGCGAACAGCGCGACGGCCACGAGGACGGCCAGTGCCAGGACCTTGTTGCTGGTGAGACCCATGCGTCGTCCAAGCCTTCTTCTTCGTCGAGATTTTCCGGGGGCGCGAGTGAACCCTCCACGCGGGCGTGCCGTCCTAGAGGGCGCACATCGTCCGGTTGTCCGGCCCCGGCACCGTCCGGGCCACGGGGACGCGTCAATCTCTCGCAGAGCCACAGGAAGCCATGTCTGTCACGGTAGATGGGGATAAGTCGGCATCGGTTCCGGCTCGGGTGCGCCGGGTCCTGCGCGGACCGCGTGCCGAGAAGGTGCCCTCGCTCGTCGGCACGGCCTGCACGTTCACCGGCCTGGTCGACATCGCCGCCGGGGTGTTCCCCCGTTTCCGGGCGAGCCGGTTCCACGACCTGGTGGGGGTCCTGCCGGGCACGCTCGGCCCGCTGTCCGCCGCGCTGTCGCTCAGCGTCGGCGTCCTGCTGCTCCTGCTCGCACACGGATTGAAGCGCCGCAAGCGCCGTGCCTGGCGGGCCGCGGTGATCCTGCTCCCGGCGGGGGCGGTGGCGCAGTTCCTGTACCGCCACTCCGTGGTCGGCGTACTGCTGTCGCTGGCCCTGCTGGCGCTGCTGCTGCGCCACCGCGGGGAGTTCGCGGCACTGCCGGACCCGCGCAGCCGCTGGCGGGCACTGGCCAACTTCGTCCTCATGGGCGCCGGATCGTTGGGCCTCGGCCTGGTCGTCGTGAGCGCCCACCCCGGCCGGATCGTCGGCGACCCCGGCCTCAGCGACCGCCTGGAGCACGTCCTGCTCGGCCTGTTCGGCGTCGAGGGACCCGTCGCGTACGGCGGCGGCGTCTCCTGGACGGTCGGGTACTCGCTCGGCGCGCTCGGCCTGCTCACCGCCGTCACCACCGTCTACCTGGCGTTCCGCCCCGAGCACCCGGTCGCCCGGCTCACCGGGGACGACGAGGCCCGGCTGCGGGAGCTGCTCGCCAGGCACGGCGGGCGGGACTCGCTGGGCCACTTCGCGCTCCGCCGCGACAAGGCGGTCGTCTTCTCCCCGAGCGGCAAGGCCGCCGTCACGTACCGCGTCGTCTCCGGGGTGATGCTGGCCAGCGGCGACCCGATCGGGGACGTGGAGGCCTGGCCGGGCGCCATCGAGCGGTTCATGGACGAGGCCAAGGCGCACTCCTGGACGCCCGCCGTCATGGGCTGCTCCGAGACCGGCGGCCAGGTCTGGACCCGCGAGACCGGCCTGGACGCGCTGGAGCTGGGCGACGAGGCGGTGGTGGAGGTCGCGGATTTCTCCCTGTCCGGGCGCGCCATGCGGAACGTGCGCCAGATGGTCAAGCGCATCGAGCGCAATGGCTACGAGACCCGGGTGCGGCGCGCCCGTGACCTGCCGGACGGCGAGCTGGAACGCATCCGGCGGGCCGCCGCCGACTGGCGGGGCACCGACACCGAGCGCGGCTTCTCCATGGCCCTGGGCCGCATCGGGGACCCGGCGGACGGCGACGCGGTCGTCGCGACCGCCCACAAGGCGGACGACACGGCGGACACGTCCCCGTACGGCGACCTGAAGGCGATCATCCACTTCGTGCCGTGGGGGCCGGACGGCATGTCCCTGGAGCTGATGCGCCGCGACCGGTCCGCCGACCCCGGCATGAACGAACTGCTGATCGTCGCCGCCCTCCAGGCGGCCCCGCGGCTGGGCGTGGCACGGGTGTCGCTGAACTTCGCGATGTTCCGCTCGGCGCTGGCCCGCGGCGAGAGGCTGGGCGCGGGCCCGGTCCTGCGGGTGTGGCGCGGGCTGCTGGTCTTCCTGTCCCGCTGGTTCCAGATCGAGTCGCTGTACAAGTTCAACGCGAAGTTCCAGCCGCGCTGGGAGCCCCGCTTCGTCGTGTACCGCACCACGCGCGACCTGCCCCGCATCGGCTTCGCCGCGATGCAGGCCGAGGGCTTCGTGAACGTGGCCCCGCCCCGCCCGTTCCGCCGCCGCGCCGCCCGCCCGGCCCGCCCCTGCGCCCACGTCGCGCCCGGGCAGGGCGTGCGCGCGGCCTGAGGCCCCGCCCGCGCCCGGGGCGGGCCGCCACCCGGCCGGACCCGGGGGCCCGGCCCGGTCGGCACCCCGTCCCCCGCGCGGGCCTAGGCTGGGGGCATGAGTACGTTGCGCGGACGGGGTACGGTCCAGGGGCTGCCGGAGTGGGACCGCTGCGCGGTCATGGGCGTCGTCAACGTGACGCCCGACTCCTTCTCCGACGGCGGGCGCTGGTTCGACACCACCGCCGCCGTCAAGCACGGCCTGGAGCTGGTCGCCCAGGGCGCGGACCTGGTGGACGTCGGCGGGGAGTCGACGCGCCCGGGCGCCAGCCGGGTGGACGAGGACGAGGAGCTGCGGCGGGTCGTGCCGGTCGTACGGGGCCTGGCCTCGGAAGGGGTCACCGTTTCCGTCGACACGATGCGCGCGTCGGTCGCCCGCCGGGCCGTGGAGGCGGGCGCCGTGCTCGTCAACGACGTCAGCGGCGGCCTGGCCGACCCGGACATGGTCCCGTCCGTCGCCGCCGCCGAAGTGCCGTTCGTCGTGATGCACTGGCGCGGCTTCAGCGAGGGCATGAACGGCCTCGCCGTCTACGACGACGTGGTCGCCGAGGTCGTCGCGGAGGTCCACGCGCGCGTGGAGGCCGTCGTCGCGGGCGGCGTCGCCCCCGAACGGCTCATCGTCGACCCCGGTCTGGGCTTCGCCAAGCAGGCCGAGCACGACCTGGCCCTCGTGGCGCACCTGGCGGAGCTGCGGGCCCTCGGGCGCCCCCTGCTGGTCGCCGCCTCCCGGAAGCGGTTCCTGGGCCGCGTACTGGCCGGGGAGGGGCACGCCCCGCCGCCGGCGCGGGAGCGGGACGCCGCGACGGCCGCGGTCTCCGCGATCGCCGCCCACGAGGGCGCCTGGGCCGTACGCGTCCACGAGGTGCGCGCGACGGCGGACGCGGTCCGCGTGGCCCGCGCCGTCGAGGGCGCCGCCTCGTGAGCGGCGCCCGCACGGACACCGAGGCGGTCGAACGGGCCAACACCGCCTTCTACGAGGCGGTGGAGCAGGGCGACTTTGAAGCGGTCGCCGACCTGTGGCTGGACGAGCGGCACGGCGGGATCTCCTGCGTCCACCCGGGCTGGCCGGTGCTGTCGGGCCGGGGCGAGGTCCTCCGCTCGTACGCGCTGATCATGGCGAACACCGAGTACATCCAGTTCTTCCTGACCGATGTGAAGGTGTCGGTCGCGGCGGACACGGCGGTGGTGACCTGCACGGAGAACATCCTCAGCGGCGGCCCCGCCGAGGACGGCGCCGAGCTGGGCCCGCTGGTCGGGCAGCTGGTCGTCGCGACGAACGTGTTCCGCCGCACCCCGGACGGCTGGAAGGTCTGGTCCCACCACGGCTCGCCCGTCCTGGCGGAATCCGACGACGAGGAGGACGACGAGAGCGCGGTGTGAGCGCTCCGAGCGGGTAGACGGGCCGTGGGGAAACCGCCGGCGGGACCGTGTGCGGGCCGTGTCGGTGGCCGCGGGTAGATTCGAGGGGCTGCGACCGGACCGACCGCACCCGGCCGGGAGCCGCCCAGACCTACGACAGCAGGAGTGATTCGCGTGGATCGTGTCGCACTGCGCGGCCTCAAGGCCCGCGGGCACCACGGCGTCTTCCCCAAGGAGCGGGAGGAGGGCCAGACGTTCATCGTGGACGTGGTACTGGGCCTCGACACCCGGCCCGCCGCCGCGGAGGACGACCTGACCAAGACCGTCCACTACGGCATCGTCGCCGAGGAGGTCGTCGACGTGGTGCGGGGAGAGCCGGTCGACCTGATCGAGACGCTGGCCGAGCGCATCGCCCAGCGGTGCCTCAAGCACGAGGGTGTCCAGGAGGTCGAGGTGTGCGTGCACAAGCCGGACGCCCCGATCACCGTCCCGTTCGACGACGTGACCATCACGATCACCCGGAGCCGCGTATGAACCGCACGCCCAGCGACCCGACGGTACAGCCGGTGCCCGCCTCCGTGACGGAGCAGGTCGACGCCGCCGACACGACGCTGACCAACCCGAGGCTGGCCGTCCTCTCCCTCGGCGGCAACCTCGGCAACCGCCTGGAGAACCTCCAGGGCGCCATCGACGCCCTGGAGGACACGCCCGGCGTGCGGGTCAAGGCCGTGTCGCCGGTCTACGAGACGGAGCCCTGGGGCGTCGAGCCGGACGCCCAGCCCCCGTACCTGAACGCCGTGGTGGTGGTGAAGACCACGCTGCCCCCCTCGTCGCTGCTGGAGCGGGCGCACGCCGTGGAGGAGGCCTTCGACCGCGTGCGCACGGAGCGGTGGGGCGCCCGGACCGTCGACGTGGACATCGTGACGTACGCGGACGAGGTCTCCGACGACCCGGCCCTCACCCTGCCCCACCCGCGCGCCCACCAGCGGGCCTTCGTGCTGCGCCCGTGGCTGGACGTGGAGCCGGAGGCCCAGCTCCCGGGGGCGGGCCGGGTCGCGGACCTGTTGGCCGGTGTCGCCCAGGAGGGCGTCACCGTCCGCGGCGACCTGGAACTCCGCCTCCCCGACTGACCGTTGCCCGTACGGAACGGCAGGCAACGGCACCGACAGACGCGAAGGACACCGGTGAAGCAACTGAGGGTCAAGGTACTGGCCGGACTCTTCGTGGTGGCCGGAGTCCTCTCCTGGGGCGGCGCCCGGCTGTGGGACGCGTTCGGCACGCTGCCGAGCGTCCCGCTGGCCGCGCCGATCGTGCTGGCCGCGATCGCGGCGGTCCTCGCGGCGACGGCGCTGTCCCTGCGCTCCCGCCTGAAGGCGCAGCGGGAGCGCCGCCCCGGCGCGAAGGGCGTGGAGCCGCTGCTGGCGGCCCGCGCGGTGGTCTTCGGCCAGGCCAGCGCGCTGGTCACGGCCGCGGTGAGCGGAATGTACGGGGGGACCGGGGTCTTCCTGCTGGGCTCCCTGGACGTCCCGGCCCGCCGCGACCAGGCCCTCTACGCGGGCTTCGCCGTCCTGGCCGGCATCGCGGTGGTCGCGGCGGCCCTGTTCCTGGAGCGGGTGTGCCGGCTCCCCGAGGACGACGAGCCCCCGGGCGCCTCCCCGACGACGGCGTGACCGCCCCCGCCGGGGCACCGCCCCCGCCGGGCCGTCCACGCCCGCCTACGCCCCGCGTGGCTCCGCGCGCGGCCGTGCGCCGCTAGTTCGCCATGATGAGGCTCATCGCCTCGGCGCGGGTCGCCACGTCCCGGAGCTGGCCGCGCACGGCCGACGTGAGGGTCTTGGCGCCGGGCTTGCGGATCCCGCGCATGGACATGCACATGTGCTCGCACTCGATGACCACGATCACGCCGCGCGGTTCGAGGATCTTCATCAGCGAGTCGGCGATCTGCGTGGTCAGCCGCTCCTGCACCTGGGGGCGGCGCGCGTACACGTCCACCAGCCGGGCCAGCTTCGACAGGCCGGTGATCTTGCCGGAGGTCGAGGGGATGTAGCCGACGTGGGCCACGCCGCGGAAGGGCACCAGGTGGTGCTCGCAGGTCGAGAAGACCTCGATGTCCTTGACCAGCACCATCTCGTCGTGGCCGAGGTCGAAGGTCGTGGTCAGCACGTCCTCCGGCTCCTGCCACAGGCCGGCGAATATCTCCCGGTAGGCCCGCGCGACCCGGGCCGGCGTCTCCCGCAGTCCCTCCCGGTCCGGGTTCTCACCGATCGCGATGAGGAGTTCGCGCACGGCGTTCTCGGCGCGCTTCTCGTCGAACTCGCCGATCGTGCCCTCGCCGTCCAGCGTCACCGCGTCGGTCATGTGTGCCTCGTTCCGTCTTCCCTGAGTGCGCGAACGCCGCGCCCCCACAGGCTAGAACCTGGGGGGCGCGGCATCCATTCCGGGTGGGATCCGGGGTCAGGACTCCGGACGGTCCTCCGGGACCGCGTCGGTGGCCTTCGTGGTCTCCACCGGCGTGGCCGTGGTGGCCGTCGACGGGGTGGCGCCGTTGGTCAGCGCCAGCTCCTTCGGGGAGAGCACCGGCGGCCGCGTCGACGGCGTACGCCGCGAGGAGCCGGTCCACGCCGGGCGCGGCGGGCGCTTCACGATCGGGGCGAAGATCTCGGCGATCTCCTCCTTGCCGAGAGTCTCCTTCTCCAGGAGCTGGAGGACCAGGTTGTCGAGGACGTCGCGGTTCTCGACGAGGATCTCCCACGCCTCGTTGTGCGCCGTCTCGATGAGCTTCTTGACCTCCTCGTCGACCAGCGCGGCGACCTCTTCGGAGTAGTCACGCTGGTGCGCCATCTCGCGGCCGAGGAACGGCTCGGTGTTGTCGCCGCCGAACTTGATCGCGCCGAGTCGCTCGGTCATGCCGTACTGCGTGACCATCGCGCGGGCCGTGGCCGTGGCCTTCTCGATGTCGTTGGCCGCGCCCGTGGTCGGGTCGTGGAAGACCAGCTCCTCGGCGGCGCGCCCGCCCAGCATGTACGCGAGCTGGTCGAGCATCTCGTTGCGCGTGGTCGAGTACTTGTCCTCGTCCGGCAGGACCATCGTGTAGCCCAGGGCACGGCCGCGGGACAGGATGGTGATCTTGTGGACGGGGTCGGAGTTCGGGGACGCCGCGGCGACGAGGGCGTGACCGGCCTCGTGGTACGCGGTGATCTTCTTCTCCTTGTCCGACATGATCCGGGTCCGCTTCTGCGGGCCCGCGACCACGCGGTCGATCGCCTCGTCCAGCATGTGGTTGTCGATGAGCTTCTTGTCGCTGCGCGCCGTGAGGAGCGCCGCCTCGTTCAGCACGTTCGACAGGTCGGCGCCGGTGAAGCCCGGCGTACGGCGGGCGACGGCGGCCAGGTCGACGTCGGGCGCGACCGGCTTCCCCTTCTGGTGGACCTTGAGGATCTCCAGACGGCCCTGCATGTCCGGGCGGTCGACCGCGATCTGGCGGTCGAAGCGGCCGGGGCGCAGGAGGGCCGGGTCGAGGATGTCCGGGCGGTTCGTGGCGGCGATCAGGATGACGCCGCCCTTGACGTCGAAGCCGTCCATCTCGACGAGCAGCTGGTTCAGGGTCTGCTCGCGCTCGTCGTGGCCGCCGCCGAGGCCCGCGCCGCGGTGCCGGCCGACGGCGTCGATCTCGTCGACGAAGACGATCGCCGGGGCGTTCGCCTTGGCCTGCTCGAAGAGGTCGCGGACGCGGGAGGCGCCGACACCCACGAACATCTCGACGAAGTCGGAGCCGGAGATCGAGTAGAAGGGGACGCCCGCCTCGCCGGCGACGGCGCGCGCCAGGAGCGTCTTGCCCGTTCCGGGCGGGCCGTAGAGCAGCACACCCTTGGGGATCTTGGCGCCGACGGCCTGGAACTTGGCGGGCTCCTGGAGGAACTCCTTGATCTCGTGGAGCTCCTCGACGGCCTCGTCCGAGCCGGCGACGTCGGCGAACGTCGTCTTGGGGGTGTCCTTGGTGATCAGCTTGGCCTTGGACTTCCCGAAGTTCATGACGCGGGAGCCGCCGCCCTGCATCTGGTTCATCAGGAAGAGGAAGACCAGGACGATCAGGACGAAGGGCAGCAGCGAGAGCAGCACGGAGACGAAGGCGCTCTGCTTCGTCGGCGAGATCGTGTAGCCGTCCTCGATCTCACCGGCCTCGTACTTCTGCTGCAGCGTCGCGGCGAGGTCGGAACCCTGGGTCCCGATGTAGCTCGCCTGGATCTTGTCGCTGCCGTCGATCTTCTGGCCGTCCTTCAGGTCGGCCTTGATCATCTGTTCGTCGCCGGTGGTCAGCTTGACCTGGTCGACCTGGTTCTTGGCGATCGCCTGGACGACCTTGCCGGTGTCCACCGTCTTGTAGCCGCCCGACGAGCCGACGACCTGCATCAACACGACCACGGCGAGGACGGCCAGCACGATCCACATGACCGGCCCACGGAAGTATCGCTTCACGTCCATCCATACGGAGCGATGACGCCCCGTCCCTCCTGCCCGTAGGTAAATGCTGCTGTGAGAGTGTGAGACTACGTGCTGGCGTCTGGGTCAGCACGGGTGTGGAAAAAAGCTGTTCTTCGGACGGTACCCCAGCATTGTCGCCCGTGGCCGCCTTCCCCACGTCCAACGCGGAGGAGGCGGCCAGGGTTCCCGGGTCGCCGCGGCCCCGGGCCGTCAGCCGCCGTAGACGTGCGGCGCGAGCGTCCCGACGAACGGGAGGTTGCGGTACTTCTCGGCGTAGTCCAGCCCGTACCCCACGACGAACTCGTTGGGGATGTCGAAGCCGATCCACTTCACGTCGATCGCCACCTTCGCCGCCTCGGGCTTGCGCAGCAGCGTGCAGACCTCCAGGGAGGCCGGCTCGCGCGAGCCGAGGTTGGAGAGCAGCCAGGACAGGGTCAGCCCGGAGTCGATGATGTCCTCGACGATCAGGACGTGCTTGCCCTTGATGTCGGTGTCCAGGTCCTTGAGGATCCGGACGACGCCCGAGGACTGGGTGCCCGCCCCGTACGAGGAGACGGCCATCCAGTCCATGGTGACGGGGGTGGACAGGGCGCGCGCCAGGTCCGCCATCACCATCACGGCGCCCTTGAGGACGCCGACGATGAGCAGGTCCTTGCCCGCGTACTCCGCGTCGATCTTCGACGCCAGCTCGGCCAGCTTGGCGTCGATCTCTTCCTTGGTGATGAGCACCGACTTGAGGTCGGCACCCATGTCGTTCTGGTTCACCCGGGTCACTTTCGTTGCAGCCTGCGCCAGCCTGGACCGGCCTGGACGGCCTCCTGACCGATGCCTCGGCCGGTTTTCGGTCAGCCTTGCCGGATGACCAGTCTGCCACCCTGGCGCCGGGCGACGACGCGGCCGGGCAGGTTGATGGCGCCCTGGCCCCGCCAGCCCGTGATCAGCCGGTCCAGCTCCTCGACGTGCCGGGCGAACAGCGACCCGGCCGGGGCGCCCTCGGCGATGGCCGCGCGGCGCAGGACGCGGCGGCGCACGGCGGGCGGCAGGGCGTACAGCTTGGCGCACTCCAGCAGGCCGGCCTCGTCGCGGACGGTGGCGTCGGCCTCGGCGGCCCAGCGGTCCAGGGCGTCGGCGTCGTCGCGGCAGAGCTGCGCGGTACGGGCGAGGGCCTCCACGACGCCCTTGCCGAGCGACTTCTCCAGGGCGGGCAGGCCCTCGTGGCGCAGCCGGGACCGCGTGTACGCCGGGTCGGCGTTCATCGGGTCGTCCCAGACGGGCAGGGACTGGACCAGGCACGCCTTGCGGGCGGTCTGGCGGTCGAGGTGCAGGAAGGGGCGGCGGTAGCGGCCGGCGGCGCCGGAGACGGCGGCCATGCCGGACAGGGAGCGGATGCCGGAGCCGCGGGCGAGGCCGAGGAGCACGGTCTCGGCCTGGTCGTCGCGGGTGTGGCCGAGCAGGACGGCGGCGGCGCCCAGGCGCTCGGCGGCCTCGTCCAGGGCGGCGTACCGGGCGTCGCGGGCGGCCGCCTCGGGCCCGCCCTCGCGGCCGACGGTCACCGTGATGGCCTCGACCGGGTCGAGCCGCAGGGCGCTGAGCCGGGAGGCGACCTCGGCGGCGCGCAGGTCGGAGCCGGGCTGGAGGCCGTGGTCGATGGTGATGCCGCCGGCGCGGACGGCCAGCTTGCGCGCCTCGAAGGCGAGGGCGGAGGCCAGCGCCATGGAGTCGGCGCCGCCGGAGCAGGCGACCAGCACGAGCGGCGGCTCGCCGGCGCGGTCGGTGCCGGCGCGCGCGGCCCGCTCGGGGCCGCTGGCGTCCGGGTGCGCGGGAGCTGCCGCCGCGGGGCGGGCGGCGGTGTTCCGGGAGACCTCGTTGAGTACGTCGTGGAGTACGCGGCGAACCGCCAGGCGTATCGCCGCGACCGCAGGATGGGGACCCATGTCCGGTGCCCTTCGTGGAAGTTGGGGGGTGCCTCGGTCGGAGTCTTAACGGTCGGAACGGAGGGTTCGGTCACTCAGGCCGTCACTCAGCGTGCGTCGATGGTGACAGAACACAGCCGTTACCCGAGCATCGCACGCCTATCCGTCGCCCACGGTCCCTCGGATGGGTGATTGGAGCGGCTCCGTTCCGGGGACACCGGTTCCGCTTCCTCACTCCCCCTTGCGGTGCACCCTCGCCACCCACTCCGCCGGCCTGGCGATCTCGGCCTTCGTGGGCAGCGTGTTCGGGGAGGTCCACACCCGGTTGAAGCCCGCCATGCCGACCTCGTCGACGACGGCCCGGACGAACCGCTCGCCGTCGCGGTACTGACGGAGCTTGGCGTCCAGTCCGAGCAGCTTGCGCAGCGCCGCGTCGAGGCGGGACGCCCCGCGCGCGCGGCGCTGCTGGAACTTCTCGCGGATCTCCGCGACGGACGGCACGACCTGCGGGCCGACGCCGTCCATGACGTAGTCGGCGTGGCCTTCGAGGAGCGACATGACGGCCGTGAGGCGGCCCAGGATCTCCCGCTGCTCCGGGGTCTGGACCAGCTCGACGAGGGAACGGCCGCCGTCGTCCTCCTCGGCCTCCGGCCGGGCGCCGGCGAAGGTCTGGACGGCCTCGCGGAGACGTTCCAGCACGGTCATCGGGTCGACCTCGGTCGCGCCGAGGAACGCCTGGATCTCGCTCCGCAGGTGGTCGCGCAGCCACGGCACGGCGGTGAACTGCGTGCGGTGCGTCTCCTCGTGGAGGCTCACCCACAGGCGGAAGTCGTGCGGGGCGACGGCGAGCTCCCGCTCGACGTGGACGATGTTGGGCGCGACGAGGAGGAGCCGGCCGCCGCCGTTCTCCCCGGCGGGCAGTTCGCGGGTGGCGGGGGCGAAGGTCTCGTACTGGCCGAGGACGCGGGAGGCGAGGAAGGAGAGGAGCATGCCCAGCTCCACGCCGGTCACCTTGCCGCCGACCGCGCCGAGGACGGCGCCGCCGGGGCCGCCGGGGCGGCGCTCCGCCATCTTGTCCAGCAGGGGCTTGAGGAGTTCGCGGAAGCCCGCCACGTTCGCCCGGATCCATCCGGCCCGGTCGACGACGAGGACGGGGGTGTCCTCGGGCTCGTGCCCCTCCGGGACCATGCGGGTGAACCCTCGGACGTGCTCCTCCGAGGCCTTGGCGTGCCGCCGCAGCTCGGCGACGACCTCCCGGGCCTCGTCGCGGCTCACCTCGGGCCCGGGCCGCACGAATCGGGTCGCGGTCGCCACCGCGAGATTCCAGTCGACCATCTCGGCACCACCGATGCTCGTCATGCGTCAACCGTACGTGCTCCGCGCCACAAGGGTGACCCCGCGGGCGTACGCGGACCGTACGCGGGCGGGCGCGGCCGGGACGGCGGGCGCGGGCCGGGACGCGGGGGCCGCCGCGGGCCGGGCGGCGGTCAGGGCCGTGGCCGGGCGGCGGTCAGGGCGGTGGCGAGGGCGTCCAGGGCCGGCTGGGCCTCGTACGGGGACGGGGTGTTCGACGCCAGGAAGGCGAAGGCCAGGAGGCGGCCGTCGTGGGTCACCGCCGTGCCCGCCAGGGCGTTCACGCCCGTCAGGGTGCCCGTCTTCGCGCGGATGAGGCCCGCCGCCGGGGAACCGTCCGTGTAGCGGTCCTCCAGGGTGCCGCTGAAGCCGCCCACCGGGAGGCCCGTCAGGACGGGGCGCAGCTCGGGGTGGGCGGGGTCGGCGGCGCGGGCCAGGAGCGCGGTGAGGAGGCGCGCGGAGAGGCGGTTGCGGCGGTCGAGGCCACTGCCGTCCCTGATGACGGCGCCGTCCAGCGGCACGCCGAGCCCCCGCAGTTGCGCCCGCACCGCCCGCCCGGCGCCGTCGAAGCCGGCGGGGTGGCGGGTCGCGCGGGCGGTCGCCCGGGCCAGCGCCTCCGCCAGGTCGTTGTCGCTGTGCGTCAGCGTGCGCTCCACCAGGGTGGACAGGGGGGCCGAGTGCGTCGCCGCGAGCCGCAGGGGCCGGTGCGGGGCGCGGCCGGGCCGGGGAGCCGGGGACACCGTGACGCCCCGCGCCGCGAGCAGCTCCGCGAAGGCGCGCGCCGTCTCCCCCGCCGGGTCCCCCGCGCGCGGGGCCGGGCCGGAGGTGGAGTCGTCGAGGCGTGCGGAGCGGGTCATGAGCGCCGTGACGGGGGCGATGTTGTCGTTGACGCCGATCCGGTGCCGCACCGGGCCCGTGTACAGGGAGGTGTCGTACGTCAGGGCCGTGGGCGCCGCGCCCCGCGCGCGCAGGGCCTTCGCGGTGGCCGCCGCCAGGGCCTTCAGGCGGCTCTCGTCGAGCGTCGGGTCGCCGCCGCCGACGAGGGTGACCGTGCGGGCGTCCCGCGACGCGACGACGGTGGTGGTGAGGCGGTGGTCGGGGCCCAGCGCCGAGAGGGCCGCCGCCGTGGTGGCGATCTTGATGGTGGAGGCCGGGGGCATGGGGGCCGCCACCCCGTGCCCGTACAGCCGGCGGCCGGTCGCCACGTCCACGACGGCCGCCGTGCGCGGGGCGCCGAGGCCGGGGTCGCGGAACAGCGGGTCGAGCGCCCCGGCGAGGGCGGGCGCGGGGGCGTCCTGGACGCGGGCGGGCGCCGCCAGGGGCGTGAGGACCGCGGGGGCGCTCGGCGCGGGCGCGGGCGCGCGGCCGACGGAGGGGCCCGGCCCGGCGCCCCGGCCGTGATGTGCGCCACCTGTGGCGGCCCGGGCAGCGGCGCGGTCGCGTTCGGCCGTACGCTGACCCCCGTCCCAGGGACCGGCGAGACCCGCCACCGTGGCGGCCAGGGCGACGCCGACGGCGGCGGAGCCCGCGGCCAGCCGCAGCACGTTCCGCTCCAGCACGGCTGACCAGCCCCTTTCGCGAGCACTCGGTTGCGTGAGGGACACTTAACCACTGAGCTGGGCCACGAGCACGGCACCCCGGTGATCACGGCGGTCCAGTGACCCGACATTGTGTTGATCTTGGAGGAGCCACCCGTGGAGTTCGACGTCTGCATCGAGATCCCGAAGGGTTCGCGGAACAAGTACGAGGTGGACCACGAGACCGGTCGCATCCGTCTCGACCGCCACCTGTTCACCTCGACCGTGTACCCGGCGGACTACGGCTTCGTCGAGGGCACCCTGGGTGAGGACGGCGACCCGCTGGACGCGCTGGTCATCCTGGACGAGCCGACCTTCCCCGGTGTTCTGGTGAGGTGCCGCGCGATCGGCATGTTCCGCATGACCGACGAGGCCGGCGGCGACGACAAGCTGCTGTGCGTCCCGGCGTCGGACCCGCGCATGGAGCACCTGCGCGACATCCACCACGTGTCCGAGTTCGACCGCCTGGAGATCCAGCACTTCTTCGAGGTCTACAAGGACCTGGAGCCGGGCAAGTCCGTCGAGGGCGCCGACTGGGTCGGCCGTGCCGAGGCGGAGGCCGAGATCGAGGCGTCCATCAAGCGCCTGAAGGAGCAGGGCGGCGCCCACTGAGGCAGCCCCCTCACCGCGTTCCGCCGGCGGGCGGCGCACCCCGAGCGTCACGGGTGCGCCGCCCGCCGTGCTGTGCGGGCGGGGCAAGGACGCCCATACTGGGCGGAACGGGCACGCCACGCGCGCGTGGAGGCGTGCGGCACCGGGAGTACGGCACGGCGCCCCGGGCAGGCGGAGACGACGCGACGAACGATCAGCGGGAGTGGGCAGGCACAGTGGTGGCGGAGCCGCACGGTCCGGAGGAGGACCGCAAACCGCAGCCGGACGAGGCGCGCAGCGCCTTCACCCCGCCTGCCGGTGTGGAGCCGCCGGGCCCGCCCGAGGACGACCACCCGAGTTCGGAGTTCGCCGTCCCGGAGGGGTTCGCGGCGGAGCCGTCCGGGGAGCCGGAGAGGTCCGCGTTCGCGCCGCCGTCCACGTTCGACGCGCGGCTGGCCCACCCGGCGTACACGCCCGCGCAGGGCCTGCCGGCGGTCCGGCTGTCGAAGGACGCGCCGTGGCAGGACCGGATGCGGACCATGCTGCGGATGCCGGTGGGCGAGCGTCCGCTGACCGAGCCGGCGCAGCGGCACGAGGAGGGCGCCGGCCCGGCCGTGCCCCGCGTGCTGGACCTGACGCTGCGCATCGGCGAGCTGCTGTTGGCGGGGGGCGAGGGCGCCGAGGACGTCGAGGCGGCCATGTTCGCGATCTGCCGCTCGTACGGGATGGACCGCTGCGAGCCGACGGTCACGTTCACGCTCCTGTCGGTCACGTACCAGCCGTCGCTGGTGGACGACCCCGTGACGGCGAGCCGGATCGTGCGGCGCCGCGGCACCGACTACACGCGGCTGACGGCCGTGTACCAGCTCGTCACGGACATCAACACCGAGGACGTCGACGTCACCCTGGAGGACGCGTACCGGCGGCTGGCGCTGATCCGCCGCAACCGGCACCCGTACCCCGGCTGGGTGCTGACCCTGGCGGCGGGCGGTCTGGCCGGTGCGGCGTCGGTGCTGCTGGGCGGCGATGTGACGGTGTTCCTGATCGCGGCCGCGGGGGCGATGCTCGGCGACCGGCTGGCGTGGCTGGCGGCGGGGCGGGGGCTGCCGGAGTTCTACCAGTTCGCGGTGGCGGCGGTGCCGCCCGCGGCGCTGGGCGTGGTGGTGAGCCTGCTCCACGCGGGGCTACGGCCGTCGGCGGTGATCACGGGCGGGCTGTTCGCGCTGATCCCGGGGCGGGCGCTGGTCGCGGCCGTGCAGGACGGCCTGACGGGCTTCTACATCACCGCGTCGGCGCGGTTGCTGGAGGTCGTGTACTTCTTCGTCGCGATCGTGGTGGGCGTGCTGACGACGCTGTACGTGGGCGTGCAGGTGGGCGCGGAGCTGAGCCCGGAGGGGACCCTCGCGCCGGCGGAGCGGCCGGTGGTGTCGATCCTCGCGGCGATGGCGCTGTCGCTGACCTTCGCGGTCCTGCTCCAGCAGGAACGTTCCACGGTGGTGTTCGTGATGGTGAACGGCGCGGTGGCCTGGGTCGTGTTCGGGGCGGTCGCGGTGACGGCCGGGGGGTCGGCGATGCTGGCGACGGCGCTGGCGGCCGGGCTGGTGGGCCTGTTCGGGCAGCTGATGGCGCGGTACGAGCGGTCGACGTCGCTGCCGTACGTGACGGCGGCGATCGGGCCGCTGCTGCCCGGTTCCGCGATGTACTACGGCGTCCTCAACATCGCGCAGAACAACATGGACGCCGGTTTCGCGTCGCTGGCGCGCGCGGCGGCGCTGGCGCTGGCCATCGCGATCGGCGTGAACCTGGGCGGCGAGCTGGCCCGGATGTTCCTGCGGGCGCCGGCGACGGCGGCGACCCGCCGCGCGGCCAAGCGCACGAGGGGCTTCTGACGGCGCGCGACCGGCCGGTCCCCCGGCCGGCCGCGCGTGGCCGGTGCGGCGCCCGGTGCCCCCGGGCGCGGTGGTCAGCGCCTGGCGTGGCGGCCGCGCTGCACGGGCGCGGCGGGGTCGGCCGGGAACGCCGCGCCGGACAGCGCGGCGGCCTTCTTCGCCTTCGAGCGTCCGCGCACGAACTCGATGATGATCGGGATCACCGACAGCAGGACGATCAGGACGAGGATCGCCTCGATGTTCTCCTTGATGAAGCCGATCTGACCCAGGAAGAACCCGGCGACGGTGATGCCGGCGCCCCAGAGCACGCCGCCGACGACGTTGTACGCGATGAACGTCCGGTACTTCATCCGGCCGGCGCCCGCGACGATCGGCGCGAACGTCCGCACGATCGGCACGAAACGGGCCAGCACGATCGCCTTCGGCCCGTACTTCTCGACGAACTCGTGCGCCTTGTCCAGGTTCTCCTGCTTGAAGACCTTGGAGTTCGGGCGGCTGAACAGCTTCGGGCCGAAGAACCGGCCTATGGCGTAGCCGACCTGGTCACCGGTGATCGCGGCGATCACGATCAGTGTGCAGACCAGCCACAGCGGCTGCTGGATGTAGTTGCCCTCGGCGACCAGCAGGCCCGCCGTGAACAGCAGCGAGTCACCCGGCAGGAAGGCGAAGAACCCCGATTCGGCGAAGACGATGAGCAGAATGCCGGGCAGGCCGTACTCGGAGATCAGGTAGTCCGGGCTGAGCCACTCCGGGCCAAGCGCAAGGGTCATCACGGGTTCCGGGCTCCTGGGTCGATGGGCGGGGGACGGCTGCCCAAACGTATCAACGCTCCCGGCGTGCCCTCGGTTCCACCGACCCTCCGCGCGCGCGGCCCGGGCGGCGCAGCGAACCGGACGACCGGATACCGCCCCTTCCGGTCACTCCGCGTGGCCGGTGGGCGGGGCGGAGGGGCCGCCCGGGGCCCGTGGGCCTCCGGCAGCCCCTCCACTGCCCGGCACCCCGCCCCGGTCCCGGGTGCCCCGCGGGTGCCCCGCCCGGGGGCGGCGCTCCGCCGCGGGGCCGCCCGGACCCCGGGCCCCGGGTGTCCCGCGCGCGGGGCGGTGCTCCCGCACGGTCATCGGGGAGGTCCCGGACCTCATGGGTGTCCCGCGCGGGGCGGCGCGGGCCGCCGTTACGCGTGGCGGTCGGCGTTCGCGTGGATCGCGTCCCGCACGTGCTCGGCGAGGCCGGGGCGCATGCTGTCGTAGAACGCCTTGAAGCGCTCGTCCGCGACGTACATGTCGCCCAGGCAGCGGTGCATCTCGTAGGGGCAGTCATAGAACCAGCGGCAGATGTGCTGCCGGTGCTCCTCCGCCATGGCCACGGCGCGCTCGCCGGACGGCTCCTCGCCCTCCTCCATCAGCGCCGTGTAGCGCTCGCCCCAGTCCTTCGCCTCGTCCTGGATGCGCTGCCAGTCCTCCTTGGCGTAGCGGGCGGCGCGGCGCTGGGACTCGCGGTACGCCTCGGTGCCGCCCCAGCGCTGCTCGGCCTCGTCGGCGTACTGCTCGGGGTCCTTGTCCCCGAAGACCTCGAACTTCTCCTCGGGGGTGAGGTTGATGCCCATCTTCTTCGCCTCCATGGCGTTCTCGACGGCCTCGGCCATCCTCTGCAGTTCGACGATCCGGGCGGTCAGCAGCCGGTGCTGGCGCCGCAGGTGCTCCTGCGGGTCCGTGTCCGGGTCGTCGAGGAGGGCCGCGACCTGGTCGAGCGGGAAGCCGAGCTCCCGGTAGAACAGGATCTGCTGCAGCCGGTCGAGGTCGTCGTCCTCGTAGCGCCGGTGTCCGGCGTGGCTGCGGCCGCTCGGGGAGAGCAGCCCGATCTCGTCGTAGTGGTGCAGGGTCCGCACCGTGGTCCCGGCGAGACGGGCGACCTGTCCGACGGAGTAGCTCATCGTCCCCCCGCTCCTTCCTTCGGTACGCCCCCAGCCTGGTTCCTCACGCCGCGTGAGGTGCAAGCGGCTTTTCCGAGGAGGGCGTCAGCCCTGGTCGCCGGGGTGCCGGGAGCCCGTCGCGTACGGGTTCTCCTGGCCGTCCGCGAGGACGCCGACGAACGGGTCGCCCTCGCCGGCGAAGGTGTACGCGCCGCCCTCGACCCGCTCGATGAGGCCGCGGGTCCAGGCGGCGCCCGCGTCGGCCTGGTGGAGCCAGAGGTTCATGATCTCCCCGATGTGGCCCAGTTGCTCGGGGCCGCCCTCCGGCGTGTAGTGCTCGGTGACGGTGGCCCGCCAGCGCTCCAGGCCCGCGACCCGCTGCCGGAGCAGGCCGACCGCCTCCGCGCGCGGCAGGTCGACGAGGAAGCCGAGGGCGGCGGTGAGGCTGTCGGGCTTCTGGTCGTGCGCCGTGAGGGCCTGGCGGAGCAGGGCGAAGTACTCCTCGGTGCCCTGTTCGGTGATCTCGTACTCGGTGCGGGGCGGGCCGCCGGCGGTGCTGGGCGCGGTCTCGTGGGCGCGCAGCAGGCCCTGCTTCGCCATCTGCTTCAGGGCGTGGTAGATCGAGCCCGGTTTGGCGTTGGACCACTCGTGGGCGCCCCAGTACTCCAGGTCGTTGCGCACCTGGTAGCCGTGTGCCCGCCCGTGCTGGCGCACGGCGCCGAGCACCAGCAGCCGGATCGCCGACATTCGCGTCCCTGCCCTCCGTACCGTGACGTCAATTTTGACTAGGGTACGGGCAAGGACGCGTCCGCGCCGGGAGAACGCGCCGCGCCAGGGCCGAGGGGCCCGGGAGTGCGGGGCCCCGGGCCGAGCACGACCGGCCTCCGACACGGGCCGTCGACGCGAGCCGTCGGCGCAGGCCACCGGCGCGGGCCTTCGGCGTCCCGGGCCCGGGCGGTCCGCTACGCCTCCCGGCCGGCCTCCATCTCGATCAGCTCGAAGGAGGTCCTGCCGTCCAGGCACTCGCGGATGATGTCGGCGTGCCCGGCGTGCCGGCCGAACTCCTGCACCAGGTGCAGTGCCATCCACCGCACGGAGACCCGGCCGTCCTTGGGGAACCAGGGCGCCTCGGGCAGCGGGAAGGTGTCGTCCAGGCTGGGCACCGTGCGGATGAAATCCTCCAGCTCCTTGACGACCCCGTCCCAGAAGGCGAGCACGCCGGGGATGGTCTCGTCGCCGGACAGCCGGAAGCCCTCGGCCCAGGTCTCCGGGCTGCGCCTCCTGTCGTTGGGGCGCTGCTGGGCGAGGCGCAGCCAGTTGAGCTCGGCCTCCGCCGCGTGCTTGAGCAGCCCCGACAGCGACAGTTCGCTGGCGGTGGGGCGGCTCGCCGCCTGCTCCTCGGTCAGTCCGAGGACCGCGCGGCGGAGGGCGGCGCGCTGCGCCTCGATGAAGGAGAGCAGCGCGCCGCGCTCATCGCCGTGCGCCTCGGCGGGGACAAGAGCGACCATGAAGGGACCGCCTTTCCGGTGGGGTTGTGCCCTGACCTGACCTCCTCACGCTAGGGACCATCGCGGTCAGGTCCTGTCCTCGATGGGGGTGCGGGCCGGGTCAGATGGGGAAGGTGCTGCGCGCGTGCTGGACGGAGATCCACTTCTGCGTGGTGAACGCCTCGACGGTCGCGTCGCCGTTGAGCCGCCCGACGCCGGAGTGCTTCTCGCCGCCGAAGGGCACGATCGGCTCGTCGTGGATGATGCCGTCGTTGACGTGGATCATGCCCGTGTGGACGCGCTGGGCGAACCGCACGCCGCGCTCGACGTCGCGGGTGTGGACGCCGCCGCTCAGCCCGTACGGGGTGTCGTTGGTGATGCGGACGGCCTCGTCCTCACCGTCGAACGGGATGAGGAGGGCGACCGGGCCGAATATCTCCTGGGTGAGGACGGGGGCGTCGGCCGGGATGTCGGACAGGACGGTCGGCGCGACGACGTTGCCCTCCGAGACGCCGCCCACCAGCACCTTGGCGCCGGCCGCGACGGTCTGCTGGATGGCACTCATGACCGACTCGACCTGCGAGGAGTTGATGAGCGGGCCGATGTGGGTCTCGGGCTCGGACGGGTCGCCCGTCTTCAGGGTCCGCACCTTCGCGACGAACTTCTCGGTGAACTCGTCGAGGACGGACCGGTCGACCAGGACGCGGTTGGCGGCCATGCACGCCTGGCCCTGGTGGATGAAGCGGCTGAAGACGGCCGCGTCGACGGCGTAGTCGATGTCCGCGTCGTCGAGGACGACGAGCGCGCTGTTGCCGCCGCACTCCAGGACGGCCCGCTTGAAGTGGTTGGCGCACACCGTGGCGACGTGCCTGCCGACGCGGTCGGAGCCGGTGAAGGAGATGACCCTCGGGATCGGGTGCTCCAGCAGCGCGTCGCCGATCTCCGCGATGTCGGTGACGACGACGTTGAGGACGCCGGGCGGCAGGCCCGCGTCCTCGAAGACCTTGGCCAGCATGGTGCCGCCGAGGATCGGGGTGTTCTGGTGCGGCTTGAGCACCACCGCGTTGCCCAGGGCCAGCGCCGGGGCGACGGACTTCAGCGAGAGCAGGAAGGGGAAGTTGAACGGGCTGATCACGCCGACGACGCCGACCGGCAGCCGGTAGAGGCGGTTCTCCTTGCCGTCGATGGGCGACGGGAGGATCCGGCCCTCGGGCCGCAGCGACAGGTGGATCGCCTCGCGCATGAACTCGCGGGCGAGGTGGAGCTCGAAGGCGGCCTTGCCGCGCGTGCCGCCGAGCTCCGCGACGATCGCCTCGATCAGCTCGTCCTCGCGGTCCTCGATGATCCGCAGGGCGCGCTCGAAGACGCCGCGCCGCGTGTACGGGTTGGTCGCGGCCCACCCGGCCTGCGCCCGCTCGGCGGCGCGGTAGGCCTGGTCCACCTCGTCGACGGTGGCGACGGTTATGGAGGCGAGCTTCTCCTCGTTGTACGGGTTGAAGTCGATGATGTCCCACGAGCCGCCACCGGCCCGCCATTCACCGTCGATGTACTGCAGGGCCAGATCTTTGAAGTAGGACATGACATCCCTTCCGAAGCCGCGTGGCCCGCAGGGCCGCTCCCGGGCATCTATGACGGGACGTCATACTACTTACGTATCAAATGAGTTGCAGGAGTCCTCTGAGGAGATCCCGACTTTCCTCCGGGCCGGGGCTGTCCGCGTGGAGCCTCTCCATGGCCCGCTCGTACTGGGCGACCTCGTCGCGCTTGTCGATGTAGAGGGCGCCCGTCAGCTGTTCCAGGTAGACGATGTCCGAGAGGTCGGACTCGGGAAACCGCAGCATGGTGAAGGCGCCGCTCTCGCCGGAGTGCCCGCCGAAGCTGAACGGCATCACCTGGAGCGTGACGTTGGGCCGTTCCGACATCTCGATCAGGTGCTTCAACTGGTCGCGCATGACGGACCGGTCGCCGTACGGGCGGCGCAGCGCGGCCTCGTCGAGAACGGCGTGAAACCGCGGAGCGCGCTCGGACACGAGGACCTTCTGCCGCTCCAGGCGCAGCGCGACGCGGCGGTCGATCTCGGCGGCCGAGGCGGTGGAGCACATCCCGCGGGCGACGACCGCGTGCGCGTACGCCTCGGTCTGCAGCAGGCCGTGGACGAACTGGACCTCGTAGATGCGGATGAGCGAGGCGGCGCCCTCAAGCCCGATGTACGTCTGGAACCATCCGGGCAGCACGTCGCCGTAACTGTGCCACCAGCCCGCGAGGTTGGCCTCCCGGACGAGGCCCAGCAGCGCCTCGCGCTCCTTCTCGTCGGTCACGCCGTAGAGCGTGAGCAGATCCTCCACGTCCCGTGCCTTGAAGCTCACCCTTCCCAACTCCAGCCGGCTGATCTTGGATTCGGACGCCCGGATCGAGTAGCCGGCGGCCTCCCGGGTGATGCCGCGCGACTCGCGCAGCCTCCTCAGCTGAGAGCCCAGCAGGATGCGCCGCACCACGGAACCGCCGGATTCAGTCGCGGTCACGTCTCCAACCCTCCCCATCGCTGATGTGTACGACGGAGCACCCCCGAGCCCCGAGGAAGCGGATTCTGCCACCAAAACGCTTCACCCCGTACGCGAACGATTACAGAACGGCGACCACTTCGGCCACAGCCGCCGGAACGACCCGGGGAAGATATGGCCAAGAACCGCCACGGGGCAGGACACCTCGGGCGCGTGCACGTGCATCTGCCCTTGCATCTGCCCCTCCCTTTCGGAACCATGGTCCCCGCGCACCTGCGTAGTCGTTCGTGTTGTAGCACCACAGCCGCGAATCCGGGGAGTGCCTCGCATGGGGACGAATGGATCGACCATGCTCGAGCCGTTAAGGCAGGGGCTTCCCCCGATCGACGCCGCGTCCCTGTCGAGCTCGGCCTCGTGCGCCCTGCCCGCCCGGTACGAAGCGGTGCGCGGCGCCCGCCAGTTCACAAGCACGACCCTCGCGCAGTGGAACCTCAGCGACCGGTTCGACGACGTCGCACTCGTCGTCTCCGAACTCGTCACCAACGCCCTGCGGCACGCGCTGCCCGCCGACACCCCGCGCGAGCACCCGCTCGACCCGCCCGTGCGGCTGCACCTGATGCGCTGGGCGGGCCGGCTCGTGTGCGCGGTGCGCGACCCCAGCCCGGACACGCCCGCGGCGCGCACCTCCGGCGAGGACTTCTCGGCGGAGTCGGGGCGCGGGCTGTTCCTGGTCGAGTCGTTCAGCGACAGCTGGGGGTGGCACCCGCTGGCGGGGACGCTGCACGGGAAGGTCGTCTGGGCGCTGTTCCGGCTCGCCGACCAACCGTAGCCGGGGCCGGTGCTCCGCACCGGAAGAGACGTCGGCCCGAGGCCACGGGGGACTCGCCGCCGATGAAAAGGGGCTCCGTTCGCGGAGCCCCTTTTTCCGTGCCCGGCGCGGGGGCGGGCCGTCAGCCGCCGACGAGGTGGTCGAACTCCCCGTCCTTGACGCCCAGGAGCATTGCCTCGATCTCCGCGGGGGTGTAGACCAGGGCGGGCCCGTCGGGGAACCGCGAGTTGCGTACCGCCACATTCCCGCCGGGGAGCTTGGCGAATTCGACGCACGAGCCTTGTGAATTGCTGTGCCGGCTCTTCTGCCAGACGACCCCGTGAAGCTCCGTGGCCGCCATGCCGTTGTACACGTTCAACACGTGGTGCACAGGACGCTCCCCGAGTCACATGAGTTACATGAGTGAGTGATGTTGCAGGTGTCAACTATCTGGGATCATAGCTGCGTTCACCTGCACATGCATGAGCAGATGCACGTGCACGCCGGGTGTTCCTTCGACTACTGAGACGCGTACCGGGCCCGTGAGGCTCCCTCTTTCCCCCGGCACACGGAAAAAGGCCCCCCACGCGCGCGGAGCGCGGGGGAGCCCCCTTGAGGAACGGCGGTGCGTCAGCGGGCCGCCGAGGCGTACGGCAGCAGCGCCATCTCGCGGGCGTTCTTCACGGCCCTGGCCAGTTGCCGCTGCTGCTGGGCCGAGACGCGGGTCACCCGGCGGCTGCGGATCTTGCCGCGGTCGGAGACGAACTTCCGCAGCAGGTCGGTGTCCTTGTAGTCGATGTACGTGATCCCTTCCCGGTCCAGCGGGTTGGGGCGGGCCTTGGTCGGCTTGCGGTCGGCAGAGCGGCGCGGGGGCACGGGGTCAGACCTCCAGGAGCGTGTCGAAGGCGGACGGGAGCCGCTTCCAGGCCGTACGGCCGGCGGCGTACTCCGCGTCGGTGAGCAGGCAGGAGCCGAGCAGCTCGGCGAGCCCCTCGCGGTCCAGGCCGGGCGAGGTGAAGACGAGGTGCTGGCAGCGGTCGCCGAACTCCGGTTCCCAGTCCAGCGCGGCGGCGGCCCGGCGCACCGCCGGCACCATCTCCCAGGCGGCGTCCGGCAGCGCGGCCAGCCACGGGCCGGCGCTCTCCACGCACAGGGCGCCGCCCGCCGCGTCCCAGGCGAGCAGCGTGTCGGGCCGGTCCGCGAGCCAGAAGCGGCCGCGGCTGCGGGCGGCGGCGCAGGCCAGGTCCTCCAGCGCCGCGTACAGCCGCCCGGGGTGGAAGGGCCGGCGGGCGCGCCACACGTACGTGCCCACGCCGGCCGCGTCCGCCTCCTGCGGGAGCAGCGCGCAGGCCGGGTGCTGGGCGGCGGCCGCGGCCCCCACGTCGAACCCGGCCAGGAGGGCCGTGGCCAGGTCCCCGTCCGGCACGGCGACCCGGCGGGCCGTCGGGTGGAGCTGGGAGAGCAGCGCGCGGTCCTCGTCGCCGGCGTCCGGGCCGTCCAGGACGGCGAGCACCGGCGCGTACTCCACCTGCCGGGCCCAGGTGTCGGCGATCGTCCGCCGGTCCGTGGCGGCGGACGCGAGTCCGGCGTCCGCCAGGTCGTCGCCGTTGCCCAGGTACGGGAGGACCAGCGCGGGGTCCACGGCGGTGGCGACCCCCGTCAGGTCGAGCCCGGCGGCGGCCACGGCCTCGGCCGTCGCCCGGGGCTCGACCGAGTCCCACAGCTCCACGACGGCCAGCCGGGTCAGGCCGGCGTCGGCGAGCCGCCCCAGCTCGGGCACCAGGTCCTCGCGGAGCGTGCAGCAGGCGCAGTCGTTGACGAGCGGTGCCTCGCCGGTGGAGAGCACGCCGCTCGCGTCGCGGACCGTCCGGACGACCGTGCCGCGCTCGACGGCGGCGGACAGGTCGTGGTGGAGCGCGACACTGCCCGGCACGGAGGCGAGCAGCCGGTCGACGGCGGCGCGGCGGGCGTCGGAGTGGAGTCCGCCGACGAGGGCGACGGAGAGGGGGACGGACGGCATCAGCGGGCCTCGGGCCGCCCGGCGGCCCCGGCCGCGCCGTAGCGGCGCTCGAACCTCTCCACGCGCCCGGCCGTGTCGAGGACGCGCGCCTGGCCGGTGTAGAAGGGGTGGCTCGCCGAGGAGATCTCGACGTCGACGACGGGGTAGGTGCGGCCGTCCTCCCATTCCACGGTCTTGTCACTGGTCATGGTGGACCGGGTGAGGAAGGCGAAGCCGCCCGCCTTGTCGCGGAAGACGACAGGTCCGTACGCGGGGTGGATTCCGGGCTTCACGGCGGTCAGCGCTCCTCTCGGAAGTCGACGTGCCGGCCGACGACCGGGTCGTACTTGCGCAGGGTGAGGCGGTCGGGGTCGTTCCGGCGGTTCTTGCGGGTCACGTAGGTGTAGCCGGTTCCGGCGGTGGACCGGAGCTTGATGATCGGGCGTAGTTCGTTGCGGGCCATGGGGACAGAGTAAATGGAAATGGTTTCCATTACCAAGAGAGTTTCCCGAGAGGTGGGTCACTCTTCTCCGCCCGCTGCCGGCCGACCGGCGCCCGGCCGACCGGCGCCCGCCGGGCTTCGGCGACCGCACCCTGCCCCCGCCCCCGCCGGTACACGTACCGTCGGTACGCGTCCCGCCGCTTCGGCCCCACCGTCCGGCACGGGCACCACCGGCTCCCCGGCGAGGGCCGGTACGTGCGACTCGCCCTCGGCGCCCGCGGCATCAGGACCGTCGACGCGATCGGCGGCGGAGCGGCCGTCGCCCGCGTCCGCGCGGGGGGGGTGAGGGCCTGACGGCGAAGGAGGGCATCGGCGGCGGGGCGGCCGGCACAGGGCCGTCGTCGAGCGGTACGCCGCCCGTCGCGCCGAACTCAAGGAGCTCATCCGCCGACCGGGCACCCTGGGGGCGGAACGCCCGGCCGTTCGGGCCGAATCGCGTCACCGGCCGCGCGACGCCGGCGCCACGCGGGTTCGCGACCGGGACGCCGCGGGCGCCGACCCCGCGGCCGCGTGCGGACGTCCGGCATCTCGCGGCCGCGTCCGCGGGAGCAGGCGCACGCCGGATCCCCGCCCGGCGGGCGCACGTCGTCCCGATGGCGCTGTGAGCCCTTCCTGGTAGCTTGGCGCGAACTGATCATCCGACTAGGGGGACTTGATCGTGCAGAAGCTGGTACGGAAGGGTGCGGCCGTCGCGGCCGTGTTGGTCTCGGCCGTCGCGCTGACCGCCTGCGGCTCGAACGACGAGAGCGCGGCGACGGGCGGCTCAGGCGGCTCGGCCGCACCGTCCGCCGGCACCTCGAAGGCCGCCGGGGTGGCCCTCGCCGATGCCGAGGGCACCTGGCTGGGGACGACGGACGGCAAGCCGGTCACGCTGACGGTCAACAAGGGCGGCCAGGCCGTGGTGATCAGCGAGGCGCACGTCTGCCAGGGCACCGCGAAGGAGGGCGACGCCCTGACGCTCGCCCTCACCTGCAAGGACGGCGACACCGACCGCGCGTCGGGCACGATCCGCTCCGCCGACGGCGAGCGGCTGGTCGTCGCCTGGGACTCCGGCAAGACCGACACGCTCTCCAAGCCGGCCGTCAGCGGCCTGCCCACGAACCTGCCGTCCATCCCGCCCCTGCCGTCGCTGCCGCCGCAGCCGTAGGACCACCACGGTCGTAGGACGACCACCGCCCCGCGACCACCGCCGCCCCTCGACCGCGACGGCTGCGGGGCGTACGGCTCAGGGCGCCGCGCGGCCCGTGTCGGCCCGGTCCGCCGCGGCCCTGCCGTGGTCCCAGCCGGCCGGGTCCGTGGCGCCCCTGACCCGGGTCGTCGTGGCGCCCGGGAACATCCGGTCCGTACGGGCGGTCACCGCCACGTCCCGCGCCGCCAGGACCGGCAGCAGCGTCGGCTCCCCGGCGGTGACCCTGCGGGACGTGGCCGACAGGCGGTCGCCGAGCCGCTGCGCGTACGCCAGCAGGAACGACTGCCGGAACGTCTTCGTCCGCTTCCGGCCCCCCGCCCGCTGCGCCGCCTCCGCCTTCGCCATCGCGGCCTGCCCCTGCACCAGCAGCGAGGTGTACAGCAGCTCCACCGCCTCCAGGTCCGCCTCGTAGCCGACGACGGTCGAGAAGTCGAACTCCTCGTTCCACACGGCGCGGCAGCGGTTCGCGCCGGCGACCGCGTCCAGCAGGATCGCCTTCGCCGTCTCGTACGGGGGCTCCACGCCGATCCGTACGGCCGACGGCTCGTCCGGGGCGGGACCGCCGTGCGCGCGGGCGGCGAGGGCCGCCTCGTCCAGGCTGTGGCGGGCCATCAGCTCCTGGGCCTTCGCCGTCAGCGCCTCCGCCTCCTCCGGGTAGTCCGTCGCCTCCGCCTTGGCCAGCAGGGCGCGGATCCGGGCCAGCGTGCGCGGCTCGCCCGCGACCGGCGCCGTCAGCGGGGCGGTGCCCGGCGGCGGGGCGACCGGCTCCAGGGCGGGCAGCCGGGCCAGCAGGCGGTACAGCTCCAGTACGGCCGTCGCGTACGAGAACCGGTCGGCCCGCCAGGGCTCGGTGTCCAGCGCGGCGAGCTGGTCCCGCCAGCGCGGCGGCACGTGCGCGTACCCGGCGGACTCGGCGGCGACCAGCGCGGACACGAGCCGCACGTGGTGCGCCTCCAGGTCCCGGCGGACGAGCCGCACCACGTCGGCGGGCTGCCAGCCGCGCGCCCAGGCCCGGCGCAGCAGTTCCTCGCCGCGCCGCGCCAACTCCGCGTCGGCGGACGGGTCGGCGGCGAGCAGCGACGCGGCGGTGTCGAGGGCGGCGGTGCCGTCCGCGTACAGGGCGGCGCCGAGGGCCCGTTCGACGGTCGACCCGCCGCCCGGCCCGGCGTTCACGTCCGCTCCCGCTCGTCGTAGGCGCGGCGGGCGTCCGCGATGGCCTCGCGGTGGGCGAGGGACCAGTCGACGAGCGCCTTGACCAGCCCCGTCAGGTCGCGCCCGGACGCGGTCAGCTCGTACGCGACCTGCGGCGGCACGGTGGGGCGCACGGTCCGCGTGACCAGGCCGTCGCGTTCGAGGCGGCGCAGCGTGAGGGTGAGCATGCGCTGCGAGATGCCCGGGACGAGCCGCTGGAGCTCCCTGAAGCGCCGCACGCCCCCGGCCAGTTCGACGACGACGTGCACCGTCCACTTGTCGCCGAGCCGGTCCTGCACGTCGCGTACGCCGCAGTCCTCCGCGCAGCTCAACCCGGCGGGTGCATCCCCGCCGGTTACCTCCGTGTGCCCCACGGACATGAAAGTGCCTCCTTATGCATACGCCGCCACCACGACCACCATGGTCGCAGCGCACACGTCCACGGAACGGGGGGCATTCCCATGCTGTTGATCACCGGTGTCTCGGGCGGGCTCGGCGGGCTGGTCGCCGGGCACGCCGCGGGCCGCGACGACGTCCTGCTCGGCACCCGCTCGCCGGACGGCCGGCCCGGAGCGCGCCGGGTGGACTTCGACGACCCGGGATCGCTGCCCGGCGCCTTCGCGGGGGTGGACACCCTGCTGCTCGTCTCCGCAGGCTACGGCGAGGACGACGTCGTCACGGCCCGCCACGGGGCGGCGATCGACGCGGCGGAGGAGGCCGGGGTGCGGCACGTCGTCTACACCAGCCTCTCCGGGGACGGCGACCACCTGCCGTACGCCCTCCCCCACCGCTGGACCGAACGGCGGCTGCGCGCCTCGCCGACGGCGTGGACGGTGCTGCGCAACGGCCTGTACGCCGAGTTGCTGGCGGCGCTCGCCGGGCCGGACGCCGACGGCCGGATCACGGCGCCCCTCGGCGGGGGCGCCCTCGCGGCGGTGGCTCGGGCGGACCTGGCCGAGGCGGCGTTCCGGGTGGCCGTCGACCCGGCGCCGCACACCGGCCGGGTGTACGAGCTGGTCGGGGAGGTCCCGCTGGGCGGCGCCGACCTGGCGGCGGCGGTGTCGGGGACGTACGAGCCGGGTGACGGGCTCGCCGCGGCCCGGGCGGCGATCGCGGCGTCGGGAGCGGCGCCGTTCCAGGTGCCGATGCTCCTCGGCACGTACTCGGCGATAGCCCACGGCTTCCTGGACGGCACCGGCGTGCCCCGCGGCCACCTGCGCGGGCTGCTCGGCCGGGAGCCGCGCCCGGCGGTGGACGTGTACGCGCGCGCGGTGGGGTAGGGCTCCCCGGGAGCCAGGCCCCCGAGAGCGGGGCGGCGGAGGCGGAGGGAGCGGGCCGTGGGGGAGAACAAGCGGAGGATGCTGGCCGGGGAGTGGTACCTGCCCGACGACCCCGAACTGGCCGCCGACACCGAACGGCGGATCGCGCTGTGCGCCGCCCACAACGCGCTGCCGCCCGCCCCGGCGGAGGAGCGGATGCGGATCCTGCGGGAACTGCTCGGCGCGGTCGGGGAGGGCGTGCGGATCAGGCCGCCGTTCCACTGCGACTTCGGGTACCACGTCAGCATCGGCGACCGAACGTTCGTCAACGTCAACGCCGTCTTCCTGGACTGCGCCCCCATCACGGTCGGCGCCGACGTCCAGATCGGCCCGAACGTGCAGCTCCTCACGTCGGAGCACGAGCTGGACGCCGGGCGGCGGCGGGCCGGCTGGGAGCGGGCCGCGCCGATCACGATCGGGGACGACGTCTGGCTGGGCGGCGGGGTGATCGTCTGCCCGGGGGTGACGATCGGTGCCGACACGGTGGTCGGCGCCGGTTCCGTCGTCACCCGGGACCTGCCGGCCGGGGTGCTCGCGGTCGGCGGCCCGGCGCGGGTGGTCCGGTCCCTCGAACCGTGAGGACCGGCCCCGCCGCACCCCGGCCCCGCCGCACCCCGATCCGCCGTACCTCGGCCCGTCGCGCCCCGGGGCTCCGGGCCTGCGGGTCCGTGGGTCCCGGGCCTCCGGGTCCTCGGGCTCTCGGCCCTCCGGGCTCCCTCGGGTCCCCGCCGCATCCGCCGTGCCCGCCGTGCCCGCCGTGCCCGTGAGCGGGAGCAGGAGCGCCCCGGCGACGGGCCGGGACCGACGCGGGCTGCGGGGGATTGTCAGTGGCGGGTGCCAGACTCGCTCCCGTGAGCGAGCGGTGGGCGCTGGACGGTGTCGAGGGCGGCGGTGCGAGGCTCGTCCCCCTCGGCCGGGACGGTTTGCCCGCCGGTCCCGTCGTCACCGAGCCCGACCTGGTGGCGGCGGTGCGGTCGCGGCCGGAGGTCGGCCGGTGGGTGTGGCGGTCCACGGCCGACCTCCATCCGCGGCTCCTCGCCGCGGGCGTGCGCGTCGAGCGGTGCTACGACATCGAGGCCGCCGAGCAGTTGCTCCTCGGCCACGAGGGACGGCTGGGCGAGCCCCGGTCGGCGGCGGCCGCCTGGGCACGGCTGCACCACCGCCCGGTGCCGCCCGACCGACCCACCCGGGCGGCCGAGCCGGGCGCGCAGTCCCCGCTGTTCGACGCGGACCCCGGCGGCCCGGAGGTCCCGTTCGAGGGCCTGCTGGAGGTGTACGCGGAGCAGCAGCGCAGGCACGGCGCCGCCGAGCACCCGGACCGGATGCGGCTGCTGACGGCGGCCGAGTCGGCGGGGATGCTGGTGGCCTCCGAGATGCACCGGGCCGGCCTGCCGTGGCGGGCGGACGTGCACCGGGAGGTGCTGCACGAGCTGCTGGGCGAGCGGTACGCGGGCGGGGGCGAGCCGCGCCGGCTGGCGGAGCTGGCGGCCGAGGTGTCGGCGGCGTTCGGGCGGCCGGTGCGGCCGGACCTGCCCGCGGACGTGGTGAAGGCGTTCGCGGAGGCCGGGATCAAGATCCGGTCGACGCGCCGCTGGGAGCTGGCGGAGGTCGACCACCCGGCGGTGGAACCGCTCCTCGCGTACAAGACGCTGTACCGGATCTGGACGGCGCACGGCTGGGGCTGGTTGCAGGACTGGGTGCGCGACGGCCGGTTCCGACCCGAGTACGTGCCGGGCGGCACGGTCAGCGGGCGGTGGACGACCAACGGCGGCGGGGCGCTGCAGATCCCGAAGGTGATCCGGCGGGCGGTCGTCGCCGACGAGGGGTGGCGGCTCGTCGTCGCGGACGCCGACCAGTTGGAGCCGCGCGTGCTGGCGGCGGTCTCCCGCGACCCGGGGCTGATGGAGGTGGCGGGACACGACGGCGACCTGTACGCGCGCCTGTCGGACCGGGCGTTCTCGGGCAGCCGCGACCACGCCAAGCTGGCGCTGCTCGGCGCGATCTACGGGCAGACCAGCGGGGACGGCCTGAAGAACCTGGCTGCGTTGCGGCGGCGGTTCCCGCGCGCGGTGGCGTACGTCGACGACGCGGCCCGCGCGGGCGAGGAGGGCCGGTTGGTCCGTACGTGGCTGGGCCGGACGAGCCCGCGCGCCGCGGGCGCCGGCGAGGCCGAGGAGGCGGGCCTCCCGCAGGACGGCGACCGGGCCCCGGCGGGTGCGGGCGCGGACGCCCGCGCGCGCGGCCGGTTCACGCGGAACTTCGTGGTGCAGGGCAGCGCCGCCGACTGGGCGCTGCTGATGCTGGCCGCGCTGCGGCGGGCGATCGCGGGGATGCGGGCCGAGCTGGTGTTCTTCCAGCACGACGAGGTGATCGTGCACTGCCCGGCCGAGGAGGCGGAGGCGGTCGCCGCGGCGATCCGCGCGGCCGGTGACCTGGCCGGGCGGATCGCCTTCGGGGACACGCCGGTGCGGTTCCCGTTCACGACGGCGGTGGTGGAGCGGTACTCCGATGCGAAGTGACCGGTCCCGGCGCGCCCCGGCGCGACGCGGCGCACCCCGGGACGACACTGCGGGCCTCGGCGCGGCCCGGCGTGACCCGGCACGACGCGAGACATGCCTCGGCGCGCCCCAATACGGCCCGTGCGGCCCGGCGCAGCCGACGCGGCCCGGCGCTCCCCGGCATGATGCGGGATGCTCGGCGCGGCCCGGCGCACCCCGGGACGGCACTGCGGGCCTCGGCGCGGCCCGAGGGACGCTACTTCTTCATCAGCTTCAGCCACTTCTCGCTGGTCGCGAGGGCCTTGAGCTGGTCGAGGGAGAGCGCGGGCTCCGCGCGCGTGGCGGGCTCGTGCTGGACGCCGGTGTTGAACGCGGACACGACGACCCGGTAGCCGCCGGGGCGGATCGTGTCGACGGTCCACATGACGACGCCCTCGCCGCCCTTCTCCCCCGGCTGCTGTCGGACGGTGACCTTGGTGCCGTCGGGCAGCGTCTCGTACGCGCCCTCCGGGAACAGCTCGCCCTCGACGTCGCGCATGTCGGGCTGGGCGTTGACCTGGACGAGGCTCTTGCCCTCGCCGTCGTCGACGACGGCGTACGCGTACTCGTCCTGGCCGCCCTTGTCGGAGACGGTGAGCTCCTTGGGCAGCAGGGAGAGCAGCGTGGGCCGCACGGCCGCGCCGTTGAACGCGGCCGTCGCGGAGCCGTCACGCCCCGGCGCCTGCCCGGACTTCCCCGGGGAGCCGGACGCGCCGTCCTCGGGCTTCCCTTCCTCCTGGTGCCGGACGGCCTCCAGGACGGGCGCCCACGCCGTGTGGGTGACGATCCGCTTCATCTCGGCGGGCGGGAACGGCGGGTCGGTGCGGGAGACGGCGGCGCCCTTCTGCGCGGGCGCGTTCCACGTGTTGAGGTCGAGGACCAGGCCGTCATCGCTCTGGAGGGTGGCCCGCCAGTTCTTCGTGTCCTCGCGGCGGTCCGGGTACTCGTAGCCCTGGTAGATCATCAGCCGGCCGCCGGGCAGGTCCTCCGTGGTGCAGGCGTCGTACGCGTTGAGCGCCTTGTCCGGGCACTGGGTGAAGCCCTCGTCGCCGGGGGACGCGTGGAAGAAGCCGATGCTCACGGCCGCCTTGCCCTGGCCGTCGTCGTAGACGCCGCTCGCCATCGGCCCGAACGGGTCGGCGGTTCCGCGGGCCTGGGCGTCCTCCAGCCGTCCTTCCGCGGGGAGCAGCCCACGGAAGATCCCGAGCAGCGCGTCGGCGTCGACGGGCGCCGCGGAGGGCTTCCCCGCGACGGCGGGCGGCGCCGCGGCGACCGAGGCGGGTTCCGCCCCGCCGCCGAGGGTGTCCGTCGCGTACGCGCCCCCGACCCCGACCAGGGCGAGCGCCAGCACGCTCCCGGTGACCGTTCCGACCCGGCGGCGCACCACGCGGCGCCGCCCGCGCGCCAGTCCCCCGGCCACCAGGCCGTCCCCGTCGTCCGCCGTGAACCCGTCGCCGGTGCGGCGCAGGGCGAGGGCGAATTCGCCCTCGAAGTTCTCTTCGGCAGGCATGTCGAATCTCCATCCAGTCCGTGGTCCGTGGTCTACGTGGCTGTGCGTCGAACGGGTCAGCGGGCGGCGTACTCGGCGATGCCGCCGCCGAGCCGCTCCCGGAGCCGCGCCAGCGCGCGCACCGACCGGGTGCGCACGGCGGCGGAGCTGACCTGCATGGCGCGGGCGGTCTCCTCGATGCTGCGGTCCTCCCAGTAGCGCAGCACGATCACCGCGCGGTCCTTGGGGGCCAGCTCGGCGAGGGCGCCGAGCAGCGCGACCCGGAGTGCCGGGTCGTCCCCGGGGGTGCGGGCGTGGGCGCTGTCGGGCAGTTCGCCGAGCGGCCGCTCGTCGGCCGAGCGGCGCCGCCGGTGGCTCAGGAAGGCGCGGACGAGGACGGTCTGGGCGTACCCGGCCGGGTTGTCGATCCGGGCCGCCGCCCGGCCCATCAGGCCGGTGCGCCCCCACAGCGCGTACATCCGGCCCAGCGTCTCCTGCACCAGGTCCTCGGCGAGGTGGGTGTCCCCGCTGGTGAGCAGGCAGGCCGACCGGAAGAGGTGCCCGGACCGTGCGGCGGCGAACTCCAGGAACTCGTCCGTACGGGACCTTCTCATGCCCTCCCCTTCGCACCGCTGTCCTCGTTCACCCCACTGACGCGGTGGCCCCCCGGGAATGTTTCACGTCTCCACAGGAACGTTTCGGCACGCTCCCCGCGCGCACGGCGAGGGGCCCCGCGTCCGCCACGGCGGACACGGGGCCCCTCCCCACCCTCACCGGTGGGAGCTCCGTCAGTTCTCGTTCTCCGCGACGGGAGCACCGTTCTCGGAGAGGACGTCCTCCAGGAGCTCCGCGAAGGGGCTGTCGCCCTTGACCGCGGTGGAGTTCTCCGTGCACTGCTGGTCCTGCGTGTCCTTGAGGAGGTCCTGGATGCCGATGTTGAGCAGAAGGTTCTGGACGTCGGCCTGGCCCGGCAGGGCGATGCACGGCTCGTTGAGCGAGTTCTGGATGAGCCCGATCTGCGGGCTCATGTACCCGTCCGAGTCCATGTTGTAGATGTGCTCGGAGATGCCGTAGTTCTTCACGTTCGTGTTGTCGTCACCGACGGCGGAGGCCATCGGAGCCCCCACGCCGAGGGTGAGAGCGGCAACGCCGACCGTAGTCACAGCCTTCTTGATCATTATGCGATCCTTCTCGTCGAGACCCGGTCTTGGGTCGCCCTGTTCAACCCCATTGCGCCATCCGGGTTGCGCTGGATCACCCGAAAGGTGCTGTCGCCGGGAAAGCCGAGTATCCGAATTGACGGCAGTACGACAGTACGAGCGGAACACGGTTTCGAACGGCCGCATCCCGGGCGTCCCGCGCGCCCGGGGTGTCTGGTTCGCCCCCGGCGGGGTACGCGTGCCCCATGGACGCTCTCATCACGTACAGCGCGGAATTCGCCGCGAAGGATCACATCGTCGGGATCGGTCCGCTGGTGGCGGGCATCCTCCTCGTCGGCTTCCTCATCGGCGCGTTCTGGCTGGGCCGGCGGATCTGGTCCAGGGAGCCGGCGCCCCCGACCCCCGAGGAGCAGCCGCACCGGCCGCCGGACGCCGGGCTGCCGGGCGAGGTGGAGGGCCACCGGAGGCCCGCCGAGGTGCCGAAGAGCGAACGGCGGATGATGCCGTACGAGCTGAAGCACGAGAACACCGAGCCGGACACGTCCCCCCTGTCGGACGACGACCGCAAGTGGCGCGGGGCGCCCAGCGGCGGCTTCGGCAGCGGGGGGCCCACGACGGGTAGCTGACCCCGCACCGGCCGCGGGGGGGGGGGGGGCGGCCCCCCCCCCCCCGGGCCGCGCCCCCCCCCCCCCCCCAACCCCCCGCCCCCCCCCGGGCCCCGGCCCCCCCGCGGGGGGGCCCCCCCGGGGGGCCCCCCGGCGGCGGGGCGGTCGGTCCCGTACGGCCGGGCCGTGGTCAGAGGACGCGGCCCGGGAACGGCACGGGTGCCGTCCCTAGAGCGAGAGGTCCGGCAGCTGCGGGGTGGCGCAGGAGGACGATCCGCAGGAGCAGGAACTGCCTCCGTTGGAGGCGCCGCCCTCGGGGAGCGCGACGGTGTCGCGCATCGAGGTCACGGTGAGTTCGCCCAGGTCCAGGTCCGCGAGGTCGAAGCCCGCGAGACCGGTGGTGTCGGACATGGATGTCTCCTTGGTCTGCCGGTGGCGGTGGACGGGGAGGTGCGCCCGCGTCGGTCAGCCCGCGGCGAGCGGGGTCTCCGGCTGCGGCTGGGCGCAGGACGACGAGCCCTGGCAGGAGCAGGACCCCCACGACGCGCCGCCCTCGGGGAGGGCGGCGGTGTCGCGCATGGACGTGACGGTCAAGTCGCTGAGGTCCAGCTCCAGGTCCTGGAGGTCGAAGCCGGGGGTGGAGGTGTTGTCGGACATGCGGAGCTCCTTCTGTGAGGGTGGGAACCGGAAGGCACCGAACGGACGGTGCCGGATGGAGCCCTGCGGTCCGCGGAAAGCACGCCCCTCCGGCGGGAACTGCAGGAGGGACGCCCGCAACCGCAAGTGATCAAGCATGTGCGGTCCGACTATATGGCCGCTGTCGGGCGCTCCAAGAACCTTCACAAGCCCCTTGATGATTTGGCCGGTTCGATGCCCTGGCTCATAAGCGGCGGATGCGTATTCAAGCCACCCAGAGAAGCCGAACTGGCCGCTCCAGGCCTTGCAGGGCAAGGCGTTCATCCCCATGTCACCACCCTCGACGGCCATGGACGCGACACCTCCGGATACAGCCACCGAGTGAGGGGCCTGTGAAGACCCCTCGTGCGCCGGCGGGGTGGTCAATTGAGCCGCGACGGGCCGGAATCCACCGATCCGCCACATCGGCCCGCGAACGGGCCCGGTACCTCGACCGCCGACCGCCGCAGCCCTTCGAGAACAGCGCTTACCGGTGGTCCCGTGCTTCCCGGAGGTTGCTCCGCACACGGGCCACGGACAGGTGCCGGAGGCGATTTCGAGACAGCGCGCGAGAGCGGCCTCACGGGCGTCCGCGTCACCGACGGCACCCCGGGAGGGGACCGCCCCGTGAACGGACGGCGGAAGGCGGCGCGCGATGCCCGGCTCGGTGGGTGCCGCCGGGACGGTGAGCGAACCCGATCCCGTTCCGACCGACCCGACGGAACTCCGCTTGCGACTGCCCCCGCACCCGGTTTGGGCCATCCCCGCTCGGCCATGGGCACCGGGCGCCGCGCCACCTCGCGTCCGGGGGTGGGCCGACCGCTGCCGTATCCCGGGGGCCGTCGCGTGGAGGCGCCTCGCCGACTCGCCTTGACGGGGACTTCGCGACGGGCCCGGCCCGTCCGGGCCTCCTATGGCGGCGCATCGGTGGGCTGTCGACGGCACTCGGGGGAGGGGCCCTCCCCGGCGGAGGCGGACGTCGCCATCGGCGCCGAGCGGACCGTGTCGGTGGGCCCGACGGCCGTACGAGCCCACCACCCCCACCGGATCACGCTGCCGTCCGACCGGGTCGGCCCCAGCCGGCTGTTGACTGGCGAGCGAGGGGTTTCAGGCGGTGGTGCGGTTGCCTTGGCGTGCGGCGAGCGCGGCGTCGGCGCTGGGGTAGACGGGCAGGAAGGTGTCCATCCCGGTGACGCTGAGCAGGCGGCCTAGCCGGTCCGGGATGGCCGCCAGGGTCAGGGAGCCGTCGACGTCCTTGGCGCAGCGCCAGATGCCGACGAGGGCGCCCAGCCCTGAGGAGTCGCAGAAGGTGACGCCCGCCAGGTCGGCGACCAGGTCGGGGTGGCCGTTCGCGATGAGTTCCAGGGCGCGGGCCCGCACGGCGGAGGCGGTGGCGATGTCGAACTCACCGGACAGTGCGATCACGGCCAGGGTGCCGTCGGTGTGCGGGACGTCGATGTGGAATGCGTCGGTCATGGGCGTTGGTTCTCCTGCCCGACGGAGGTGTCGGCGGTCGGGGCGGCGGCGCTGTGGGCGGTGGTGGTGATGCCCGCGGGAGCGGCATCGGGGGTGGGGACGGACAGGGCCAGCAGTGCCACGTCGTCGCGTTCGGTGTCGGGGAGGGTGTCCAGGAGCGCGACGGTGTCGTCGATCAGGCAGCCGGCACTGACCGGCGCCGGCCGCTGGGTCAGAAAGTCGATCAGGCCCGTGTCGGCGAGCATGCGGCCATCGGCGGTGCGGGCCTCGGTCAGCCCGTCAGTGTACAGCAGCAATCCCTGGCCGGGTGCCAGGTGCAGGGTACGTGAGGCGAAGGCGGCTTCGGCGAACGCGCCGACCAGCATGCCGCCCTTGGCACGGACCGCCTCCACCCGCACGCCGCCGCCCTCGATGGGGCTCAGGTGGTAGGCGGGCGGGTGGCCGCCGGTGGCCAGCGTGACCGTGAAACCGCCGTCCCGGGCCGGATCGAGCAGGCCGAAGACGGCGGTGCAGAAGCGGGTGCCGACTGCCGCGTCCAGCAGCAGCGCGGCGTTCAGGGCCTTGAGCGCGGCCGTGGGCTCGGCGTCGACGAGGGCTGCGGCCCGCAGCGTGTAGCGGGTCAGTGAGGTGACCGAGGCTGCTTCGGCGCCCTTGCCGCACACATCGCCCAGGAAGAACGCCCACCGGCCCCCGCCGACGGGGAAGACGTCGTAGAAGTCACCGCCCACTTCCTGCGGGGAGGCCGTCTTGTAGTGGCAGGCCAACTCCAGCCCCGGTACCGCGGGCAGTGCCGGGGGCACCAGGGTGCGCTGCAGGGTGGAGGCGAACGCGGCGATGGCCGCCTTGTCCCGCTCCGCGCGCTGTCGGGCCTCTTCCTCCGCCTGGCGCTTGTCCTGCTCGACCTTGCGACGCTCCTGCTCGGCGCGCACCACGCGCAACGCCGACAGCCGCAGCTCCAGCTGGTCACGCACTACCGCGGCCAGGTCCGCGAGCGTGGCCGAATCCGCCTCGCTGATCTCGCGGGGGCGGGTGTCCAGGACGTTGACCGTGCCCAGCCGGTACCCGTCGGCGGTGATGATCGGAGCGGCGGCGTAGAACCGCACCCCCATCGGGCCGGCGACCAGCGGATTGGAGCAGGCGACCGGATCGAGCAGGGTGTCGGGGATGACAGTGGTGTCATCCGTCAGGACCGCCGAGGCGCACAGCCCCGGATCCCGGCCGATCTCGGTGACACCCTCCAAGCCGTGCGTGGCCTTGAACCAGATCCGGTCCTCGTCCACGATCGTCACCGTCGCCACCGGCACCTCGAACAGGCGCGCGGCCAGCGCCGCGACCCGGTCGTAGGCGCCGTCCGGCGGAGTGTCGAGAATGTCGTAACGGCGCACCGCCGCCATCCGCGCCGCCTCGACCGACGCGGCCAGAGGTTCCTTCGGTGCTATCGCAGGCGGGCTCGCTTGCTCCGGCATGTTCCTCGTCTCGTCATCCCCCCAGGAAGGCACCGACCAGACAGTCAGCACCCCGAAACCCTACCGAACGCCCCAGCGTCACCGCTCAGGAGACGTCACCGAGCGGCCGGTCCAGAAGTTGCGGAAGAAGCCCGTGACCCACGGACGTACGCGCTCGCGGTCAGCCAATGTCACAGTGCCCACGTACTCCCCCACGATGTCGTTCCGGCCGGTGGACTCCACTCGGTGGAGTGGATGCCGGACACCGTCGGTGCGCACCACCGCACCGGGTGCGCACCACCGGGTGCGCTCAGTGGCCGGCCCCCCGGCCGCGGAAGCGTCGACGGGCGCAGCAATCGGAGAGGCCGGTGTGTCGGCGGGCGAGCCGGGAGCGGATCGAGGGCGGGTCGGCCGACGCGGAGGGCAAGAGCGCCGGGTGCCCGCCGTTATGGCTCGACGCGCCGGTCATGGACCGGGCGAGCCGCGGCACGGCGGCACCCAGCCGGCACACCGCGGGGGACCTGCCAGGTCCCCCGCCGGCGAAGCACGCCGCGCCCGCCGGCCTTGGGCTGGAGCAGGCGGTGTGGGGCAACGGTGAATCCGGACGCCGTCGGCTCCCCGGCACTGCTGCCGGGGAGCCGACGGCGTCGGCGTGAGGTCAGCGCTCCGCCGTACCGTCGCTTCCGTAGGAACGGCGCACCGCGTCGGCACCCTTGTCGGTCTGGGCGTCGTACTTGTCACCCGTACGCTCGTCGACCGCCCGTTCGGCGCTGGCCACGCCCTTGTCGGCCTGGTCCGGGTGGCCCTTCGCCATCTCCTTGGCCTTGTTCGCCATGTCTCCCAGCTTGCCCATGGGTACCTCCCGTAGGTAGCGCGTGCGTCGTACCCGACCGCAGGTACCCTTCAGATCCCGCTTGTCACCCCCCGATCCCCAGCAGGAAGACTCCGGCCGTACCGCGATGCCGGCGTCGAGGACCCGGCAGGCACAGGCGAGGAGCGTTTGCCCGGGCGCAGGCCCGGCGGCACGGCGGCACGGCACGACGTCAACGGCCGGCGGACACGGCGCGCGGCCGGAACCAGTCCCGCCATCGCAGGCTACGGGTGGGCACTCCACAGCAGAAGTGACGGCACCGTCAACGCGTGAAAGGCTGACCGGCATGATCACGAAGGCCGACGGACGATATCGAGAGCTGTTCCTTCGAAACGGTCTGCGGGCGGCAGACGTGGTGCTCGCCCACCGTGAGGCGCTTGGTGTCCTACGAGATGACATCGAGACCGCCCACCTCGACGCCCACAGCGACACAGCCTGGCCCGTGGAGGCGATACCCGCCTACGAGCGGGCGCTGTCGATGGCCCGAACCAGGACGGACGCGGGCACCCGCTCAAAGGGGGACGATCTGATGGGAATCGACATCGACGTCCGAGACGACATGCAGTTCGACGTGCTCCAGACCCTGGCGCCCTTCACCATTCACGCCGAGGCATGGCGGCGAAACCGCGTAATCTTCAGCGCCGGCGACACAGGCACAGCCCTGTGGATCGCCGTCACGGCACCACAAGAAGCACAGCTCCTGGCACGCCTCGACGCCGCGGGCGTCCCACCAACCGCATTCACGACACACCCCCACAGATGACCACACCGCCCCATCCCGTGGACATGCAGGCAGAACGAAGCAGCCGTCCCAGCGGGACGGCGGCCAGCAGCGCCGAGGCAACCGGCCAGGCAGGCCCTGGACCAGGGCACGGTCGAGGCATCGGACACCAAACGGAACCGTGAGGCAGGCGCGGCGGACCCGCGACCGGACCGCGGTAGGCGGGCCGACGAGTACTACCGGACCGGGCAACGCACCAGGACCGGGGCCGATCGCGGCCGCAGCGGCGGGAGCGGGGATCGAGTGGCGGCGCCAAGCCGACCGGGACCGGGACACGGCACAGCGGCGAACGGCCGGGACGGCGCAGGCGGCCAACTCGATCCGGACAAGACGGCCCGGCGACGCCAGGCGGTCACGCGGTCGGACGGTGACCGGCGGGTCGGTGACGTGGGCCAGACTGGGCAGCACGACGGCGTCGGGGCGCCGAATAACTGGGGCGGACACCGGGCCGACCCGCGGCCAGGACGGCGAAGCGGCGCGGCGGCAGGGTCATACGGCGATCGACGGTGTACGGCCGGACACCGCCCCCCGGCGGCGGGACGTGGCGGCGCTGCTGTACGGCAGCGCGGCCGGAACCCGGCCAAGCGCGTCGAAGCTGAACGGCGCGGCGTCGGAGGCCGGGACGGCGCCGTACGGAGCGGCCAGCAGGACGGCGTCGCCAGCGACCACAGGGCGGCGCCCGACGACGGCGACGCGGCGAGACGGTAGGGCCCGTACGGATGAGCTCCGGCGGCCGGAAGGAGGCCAAGGAACGGGCAGGGCGATGGTAGGCCGGGACGGCGGCGCCGTACGGAGCGGCTGGCGGGACGACGACGGCGTCAGCACCGGGACTGTACAGCGGCCAACCGGGAGGCGGAGGCCGATGGGTGAGCGCCGGCGGCCGGACACCGCCCTCCGCAGCGGCACAGCGGCGCCTGCGACGGGCCGGACGACGGTCGACGACTGGCCGGAGCCGCGATCGACGGTGCGGCCGGGGCCCTGCCGCAGGCGGCCGGGAGGCGGAGGCCGTACAGACGAGCGCTGGCGCCCGGGACGAAGCGGTGACGGGGACGCCGGGACGGCGGCCGACGACGGGGAGACCAGGCAACGGAGCGACGGAGCGGGACACCGTACGGGAGTCGACGGCGGTAGTGGTCGACGGGCGAGCGCCGGTGGCCTGGACGGTCGGACACCCCCGGCGACAGCCGACGACGGGGCGGCGGGACGGCGCCGAAGCGACGGTCGACGACGGCGACGGGCGGCGCGGCGACAGGCGGCGCGGCGACAGGATGACGGGGCCGTGCGGCACCCAGTCGGAAGGCGGAGGCCGTACGGGCAAGCACCGGCAACAAGGCGCGGCGGCAGGACGGCGAGCGCCCGCGTCGACGGCGGTACGACGCGGGGGCCGGACACCGCGCGCGGCGGCCGGACACGACGGCGCCGTACGGCGGCCGACGGCAGGGCCGCAAGGCCGAGCGCTGGCGGCCGGGACGGAGCCGAAGAACGAGGAGCACGGCCCGAAGTACAAGGAACAGGACGCGGCCAGGAACACTGCCCCGGGCGACGGTCAGCGGCGGGCCGGCACCGGGCTGGCACCGGGCCAAGGGGCGGCGACGGGCTCGCCGGCCGCGGGGACGCCGACGGGCGCGGCAGCCGGAGAGGCGGGCTCGGTCAGCAAGGAATCAGGCTGGACGATCGCTCATGAGCGTCAGGCGCTGGCCGTACACCGCTTGGCCTCGTTCTTTCCTGACGGTCTGCCGACGGACTGCCGACGGACTACGGAGCAGATCTGCCGCATGTGGGCGATTCAACGCATGGGTTCTGTGTGCTTCCGTGCGCCCCGTCGTGTGGCTTCACTGCTCGGCGGTTCCGGGGAAGTAGTGGAGGCAGCGATCGGCCGGGCCGACCCGGCGGCACCACCCCGCCCGGCGGGCCCCACGGAGGCGAGGAGTTGGACATGGGCAATCCATCGGCCCGGGATGTCGGCGAATGGTACGACCGCTTTGGGGGCCTGTATGGCCTGACCATGGGCGACAGCATGCATCTTGGCATGTGGACCGACGGCGTACGGGCGCAGACGGGGGAGCTGACAGCCGACGAGATGTGGGAGGAGCTCACCAGGGCTCAGGACTCCTGGACCGACAGCCTCATCAGCGAGGTCGGACTGCTGCCGGGACAGCGGATGCTGGATGTCGGCTGCGGCACGGGCCGGCCCACTGTACGGATCGGTGCCGAGTCGGGCGCGAGCGTGCTCGGTGTGACGGTCAGCACCGCTCAGGTCCGGGCCGGACGCGACCGCGCCTCGAAGGCGGGACTGTCCGACCGCGTCGCCTTCGAACAGGCGGACGCCATGGCCCTGCCCCAGGAGTCCGAGACCTTCGACGCCGCGTGGGCCATCGAGTCGTTCGCGCACTTCTCCGACCGCCCCGCGGCGATCCGCGAGGTTCGGCGGGTGCTGCGGCCCGGCGGCCGCTTCGTCCTCGCGGACTGCTACGAAGCCGAGCCCTTCACTCCCGCGGAAGTCCAACTCTTCCAGGCCGCGTTCGCCCTCTCCCGCCTTCCCGCCGGTCCCGAGGACTACTCCCGCATGCTCGACGAAGCCGGCTTCACCATCCACCACACCCGTGACATGACTCGAGAGTTCAAGCCCACCTACGACCTCATCCCACGCCTGTTCGCCGCAAGGCGCGCCCAGATCACCGAGCTGGTGGGCACCGACGCGATGGCGCGGCTCGACACCCTCTACCCGCGCGTCCTGACCCTGTGCCGGAACAAAATGGGATACATCATGGTCAACGCTGTGAAGACCCCCTGACGGCGGCCAAGCCCGTCCCGACTCCTGGCCAGGCACAGCTGGGCGAGGGTGAGCAGGACCTCGCCACGGAGGTCCGCGCCGGCCTTCGCCGCGCTGGTCTTCGCCGTGGCGGCCTTCCGGGCCCGGGACACAACGGCCTCGAACTGGATGACCGTGCTGAGGCGCGGAACGGCCTGCCAGGTTTCCACATCGGTGCAGGTAGCCAACAGCAGGCCTTCAGGTCGGCCTTACGGTAGTCGAAGTCCCTGTCCACCGTGCCCTCACCGACCTCCCGGTCGTAGGACACGATGTCGTCGTGCAGGCTGACTTTGCCGTCTGCCGGACTCATCAGTACTCAGCCCGAGAACGTGACGCGAGCATCCTCCCGCTTCCACCTGATCTCCTGCCGGGCTGATGCCGCTTCTGCCCACAGGAAGCCCGCCGCACCAGGGCGCGTGGCAGTGGCACGATACTGCCGACATGCCCGGGGCGTCCGGGGCGAGTTCAGCGCCCCAGGCTCTCGGCGATGGCGGTGTCGAGCAGGTTCGGCCGGCCAGGAAGGCCGAGTCCGGCTGCGGGGCCGGGGTCGAGGTGGAGGTCGTGCAGCAGGAGGTCAGGGAGGTGAGCGAGCGTGAGGCCCGACTGATGGCCGGTGAGGGATTCGAGGCTGCCTGCCAGGTGCAGGGCCGTCCTTAATACGGCAGAAGGCAGGCGGCGCACGGGGCGCGCCCTGTGCACGGCTGAGGCGACACGAGCAATCATGTCCTGCCAGGAGAGGTTGTCCTCCACCACCGGGAGGTCCTCTCCCGAGGCGTGCTCCAGCGCCGTGACCGCCACCTCGGCGACGTGCCGCGCGCTGGTCACGGCGGTGCTGCCGTCCGGCGCGTACAGGGGCCACCGCGACCGCGCCCATGACTCCAGCGGGCGGCACCAGTCCGGGCGCCTGCCGATGGCCGCGCCGAAGACGAACGGCACCTCCAGCACTGCAACTGGCAGGTTCGGCCCGGCTGCCGCCCGTCCTTCCTGTGCTTGCTCGACGCGGCTGCGGATGTAGGGGTGCCGGATCGCGAGGTGCCACGTCGGGTGGTGACGGTGGATGCAGGTGAAGTACGAGCCGATAACGGCCGCCCGGGTGAGTCCCTCCTGGCGGGCCGCCGTCAGCAACGCGACGACCGGCTCGACGTTGGCCCGGCGCAGCGTGGGGTAGGCGGGCCTGCGCAGCGGACGGCGATCGTCCAGGCCGGCCGCGAACACCACGCCGTCATGGCCCGCCAGCACCTCGCGCCAGTCGCCGACCGAGGCGGCGGAGACGTCGAGGGCGTGGTCGATTCCGGGCCGGTCGGTGCGTGCCAGGGCGGTTGTCACGTGGCCCCGCCGCTGGAGTTGAGTCACTGTGTGCTGCCCGAGCAGTCCGCTCGCGCCGACAACGAGAATCTTCACCCGTCGAACCCTTCCACCGCCTCGTCCCGGCTGCAAGAACGCCGCGTGCCGCCGCCCCCCCCTGCTCGGACTGGGAGGCTGGTTGGCGTTCCACCGGGCCGACGGCCGGCCTGCGGCCGTGAAGGGAGAACGACGGATGTCTCAGTGGGCGGCACGCGGCACACCCCACCAGAGCGGGCGCACCGCCGTGGTGACCGGTGCGAACAGCGGGCTGGGGTCTCGACCGCCCTCGAACTCGCCAGGCATGGTGCCCGCGTGGTGCTGGCCTGCCGCGACCTGAGGCGCGGCGAGGGGGCGGGACGGCTGGCCGCCCCCCTCGGCCGCGTGGGTCGGCGGCTGGCGACAGGGCGAGGTGGGCGGACACCGCGTACAACGACGGCAAAACCGTACGACGACTGACGACGGCGGGTCGGAGCCGCAGTCGACGATGCGGCCGAGGCCCTGTCACGGTAGGTCGAAAGGCGGAGGCCGTACAGACGAGGGTCGACGACGGTGGTGGTCGACGGGCGAGCGCCGACGGCCCAGGGCGGCAGCGGGCCGGGACCGCCGGACCGCGGCATGTCGCCCAGGCCTGCGATCGGGTGCTCGACGAACCGCGCCCACCACCGGTCCCCCGCATGCGGTGTCGAGCCGAGTCGAGCGGCGACATCCTTGTTCGACGCACCCGCCGCGCAGGTCAGGATGATTCGGCACCGCAGGGCCCACGCCTGCGACGTGGAGCGGCGCCGCACCCACTCCTCCAGCGCACCCCGCTCCTCATCCGGACAGGACCAACTCGGCCTTCGACCGCCCAGTACGCGCCACCCCGCAGCCCTGCACATCTGAACAGAATTCCTGACTCAGAAGACCAGGTGGTTGATCCTTTCCCGTGCCCCCAGAATGGGATGCCATGGCCAATGCATCACTCTCAGGGTTTCTACGGTTCGTCCTGCATGCCGACTCCTTCACCACCTCCTCGGTCGGGGTGATCACGCTGAGCGTGGTTCTGCTCACGCTCGTCTCCACCGACACCGTCGCGGGTCTCATCGCCGCGGTGGTGCTCTTCACAGCCTGGGTCGCTATCGGCTGGACCGGTCGCAGGCATCAACGGCGGAGCGCAGGAGGAGAGAGCCAGCGAAGCGGCGCGGCAGCGGGCTGAGCAGGCGACGAAGGACAGGTCGTTACGGTTGGACGTGCCGGTCACCACCCGGCAAGAGCGGACCGTCCGGCCCGGCACCACGACCGTTGACGACGAAGCGGAGGGGACGCTCGACGGGCTCCGCCAAGCAAGACCGGTACCACCCGGACCAGGCCGGAACGGCAGGCGGCACGGCGGCCAGGACGGCAACCAGTCTCGACGCAGAGCACCGAGAAGGGCCTCAACCGGGCCACCGGGGTGCCGAACGGAGCGGCGCGGCCCCGGCCATGGCCCGCGGTCGACTTGACGGCGAGCGCCAGCCGTTACGGCTGGGCGTGCCGATCGTGGGCCGGACGGCCACCGGGGCGCCGAGCGGTCCCGTATCGGCGGCACCGGAACCGGCCACCGCCAACGACAGGCGGGCCGACAGGTTCCCGGGGCACGGCGGCGCAACCGGCGACATCCGTCTGCCGCCTGGCACCGGGCCAAGGGGCGGTGACGGGCCTGCCGGCCGCGGAAACGCCGACGGGCGCAGCAATCGGAGAGACTCGTGTGTCGGCGGGCGAGCCGGGACCATCCGGAGACCGTTATGCGCCTGGGCATCCTCGGCATCGTGCCGACGCTTCGAAACGTGGGGGGTGCTTCGAAACGTGGGGGTCCTGCACGGCACGGCGTCCTCAACTGCCCGTTTATTCCGCGTATACCCGTGCATGCCACGGTGTTCCCGGCCTCAAGCCCCACCAGCGGACGGAGTACGCGTGACCACGGCAGCCGCTTACGACAACCGGGCGATCCTGAAGTACCGAATCTCCTTCACCGCGGGCCCCGACCTCGAAGGAACGATCGAGCGCATGTCGGGCACCACCGTGGTCGGGAGCACCTACTACCACGGACTGCCCGAGCCCAAGGGCAAGTTCGCGGGCCAGTACCGACACGACAAGGATCCGGAGAGGCAGACCGTCAACCTCCTAGCCAACGCGGTCTTCGAGCGGCTCGGCTGCAACGACGACCAGTACCTGGCCGAGATCCTGACACAGGTCACCGGGGGCAGTATCGCGCTCTACTCCGATAAGGGCCCCTGCCACTCCTGCCGGGCGGTCCTCAAGCAGTTCCTGCAGGACTACCCGATGATCACCTCCTGCGTGGTGACCTACCGCAAGACGGACGGACGAGGCCGGCCGATCCAGGCCCTCGAACCCGCCGGAGGCGACCTCTACGGCTCCTACGGCTACGAGGACGCCGTGGAGGTCAACGGCAACTGGTGCAAGGTGCTGCGCTGACGCCGCCGGCCGACGAACCGGAGCGTTCGACGGCGCGGCCGCACAGGCAACTGTTCGATCAGCGCTGTCACGTTGTTGGGCGTGCGGGCGCCTGACGGTGTGTCGGTGCATGGTGAGGCCTGGGCTCAGTCCAGGGTGGACAGGCCAGCGGTGCCTGTGACCTGCTGCCAGATGGCGAAGCGGATGGTCATTTCGGCTCGGTAGTCGGGGGCGGCCATCAGGTGGCGGCGGGGCCGGAAGTGCGGTGAGATACCGCTGAACGCGGACAGGAACCGCTGCGCCCCTCCAGCGGAGCGGAAGCCCTTCATCGCACGTTCACGCTGCCTCGTCGGCTGGTGGCTGTTCTCCGCCCGGTTGTTCAGCCCCTTGTGCGAGCGGTGCTCGACCGAGGGCATAACCTCGCGGTGAGCGGCGCCGTAGGAGCGGAGCTTGTCCGTGACAACCACCCGCGGCACCGTACGGGTCCTCTTCAACAGACGACGGAAGAATCGCCTGGCCACGGTCTTGTCCCGCCGGTTCCGCACCAGGATGTCCCGCACCATGCCGTCCTGGTCGACAACCCGCCAGAGGTACTTCCGCTCGCGGTTGATCGTGACGAAGACCTCGTCCAGGTGCCACTTGTCACCAGGCCGGGGCTGGCAGCGGCGCAGCGCATTGGCGTACTGCTGCCCGAACTTCACACACCAGCGGCGGATGGTCTCGTAGGAGACGATCACGCCGCGCTCCAGCATCAGCTCCTCGACCTCACGGAAGCTGAGCGGGAACCGGAAGTACAGCCACACGCAGTGGGAGATCACCTCGACCAGGTACCCCTGTACGACGGCGACGCGCTCCCCACGGACGATCCCCCTCCACCATGATCAACCTGAAGATCGTCCCACCCGCTCAGCCGGCGTGACAGTGCCCCCAGGACGCCGGGGCCGGCGAGCAGCAGCTGCGCGCCATCGCCGCCGAGGGCCTCGGCCGTATGTACTTCCGTGACGGAGGCCGCCGCGCTCACGGCCTGGACGTGGAGTTCATCGACGTGAGGCACCTGGAGTTCGAGCCGTAGCAGCCGCGCCGCACAGCTGCGAGCCCTTCCGAGGGATCGCCGTCGGGTTCTGGGCTCGGTTGGGCTTCCCTTACCCCTTCGACGCTGGATCAGCCCTCCGCACCCGCTACGCCTTCCGTGCGGACGTCCAGCCCTGGCGGCGGAGGCTTTCGAAGCCGTCCAGGAGGAGGTCGAGGGCGAATTCGAACTCGAACTGGTCGTCGCAGCCGCCACCGACCGTGGAGCCCCCGTCGTGTGCGGCCGTCGCGGCCAGTTCCGCGATGTGCGGGTAGCGCGCCGCCAGGCCGGGGTCCGGTGGGCCGGAGGGGCCCGAGGTGTCGAACAGTTCCTGGCTGAAGCCGAGGAGGCGGCTGCCCATCGCGTGCATGACGTGGTGCGTGAGGTCGGCGGAGAGGCCGCCGTCCCGGAAGCTCCCGGCCATCGAGTCCAGGTACGCAAGCACGGCCGGGGTGGGGCCGGTCCGCGACTCGATGACCCGGACCGCCCAGGGGTGGCGCAGCAGGACCCGCCGGGCCGAGAGGATCCGCCCGCGGACCACGTGCTGCCAGTCGGGGCCCGAGGCCGGCGGGTCGATCTCGCCGACGACGGCGTCGACCATGCCGTCGAGCAGCTCCTCCTTGTTGGCCACGTGCTTGTAGAGGGCCATCGGTACGACGCCCAGCTCCTGCGCGAGCCTGCGCATGCTGAGTGCGTCGATGCCGGTGGCGTCGGCGAGCGCGACGGCGGCGCGCAGGACGCGGTCCCTGTTCAAGGGGATCCGTTGCGTGCGCGTGGCTTCCTGCGGGGTCATTTCCGTTCGGCCCCTTCCCTCCTCGACAGCCTTCTCCTTGACGAGTGTACGCCGTACACCTATGGTCGCTGCCAGGTGTACGACGTACACCACCATGGAGCGAGGGGGCTGGAGAAGATGAGTCCGGACCGGAGAACCGCGGTGGCCGCCGGGTCGCTGTTCCTGTTGACCGAGGGCGCCGCGATAGCCGGGGCGATCCTGTACCGCCCCTTGCTGGGAGCCACGGACGGCCGGCTCGCGCAGGGCGCCGACACGCAGGCACTGCTCGGGGCGCTCTGCGAGGTGGTGTTGGTGGTGGCGGTGGCCGGTACCGGGGCGGCGCTGTTCCCCGTCCTGCGGCGCCACGGCGAGGGGCTCGCGCTCGGGTACGCCTTCGGGCGGTTGCTGGAGGCGACCGTCATCGCCCTCGGGATCGTCGCCGTCCTGGCGCTCGTCACCCTGCGGCGGGACACGGGGACGGCGAACGGCGCCGACGTCGCGCTGGTGGCCGTGCACGACTGGACGTTCCTGCTCGGGCCCAACATCGCCCTCGGCCTGAACACCGTCCTGCTCGCGTACCTGGCGTACCGCACACGGCTCGTACCGCGCTTCATCACCGTGCTCGGACTGGTCGGTGGACCACTGATCTGCGCCTCGGCCGTCGCCGTGATGTTCGGGACCTACGCGCAACTCTCCGTGGCGGGGGCAGCCGCCGCACTCCCGGTGTTCGCCTGGGAGCTGGGGCTGGCCGGGTGGCTGATCGTCAGGGGGTTCGGGCCCGGCTCAGGCACCGCGTCCCGGGCAGACGGAGAAGTGGCTGATCCGGCAGGTGCCCGTCAGTGAGGTCGGCCCGAGCCTGACGACAGAGCCGTCCGGGGGACGCGCCAGCCCTGCCCGGGTGGGGGACCATCATGATCTGCGAAAAGCAACGCCGCAGCGGGCGGTGGGACAGCGGCAGGATCGCGAAGCGTCGGGACGGCTCGGCGGCGCCGTGGGCGGGCCGAGCGGCGCCCGCCCCGCAGTCGCGAGCGAGGACGCCAAGAGCCGGGGCCGCGACAGCGCCGCGACGGGCGGGCGCGCGGCGCGACGCAGCGGCAGCGGGACGCCCGTGCCCCGGGCCTGAAGCGTCCCGCCGGGCGCGGCCGGCGCCACCGAGGGGGCGGACCGGTGGCCGGGGCCGTCGGGCGGCGCGCTGTCCGGTCGGCCCGTCGGCGCCCCGGCGGGCGGCGGCGCCCGCCGGGGGTCCCGTACGCCTGCCCCGCCCGCTGCGGCAGGCCCCGAAGGGCCCCGTGCCCCGGCGCGCGGGAGGGTCGGCGCGCCGGAGCCCGTCAGCTCCGGCGCGCCGCCCCCTTCCGTCAGGGCGTCACCTTCCGCGGTACGCCTGGTGGACGTCGAGCGAGGAGCGGTTGCCCTGCTTGTCCACGACCAGGGCGCGCAACGAGATCGCCTTGCCCTGGTCCGGGTTGCGCACCACGGCCCTGCCGTCCACCACGGTGAGCGCCGTCCAACTCTTCCCGTCGTCGTACGAGGCGTACACGGCGAGGGACTTGAGGTTCCCGCCCGCCGCGGCGCCCTGCACCGTCAGCGGCACGAGTTGGAGGTGCCGGGCCGGGACGGTGCCGTCGAGGCCGACGGCAGCGCCGAAGCGCACCGTGGAGACGGGCAGCCGGGTCGCGGTCGTCGTCTGCCGGGAGCGGAACTCCCAGCTCGCGTCGATGCGCGTGGAGGCGGCCGCCACGGCGGGGTCGCGCGTGACCGACGTCGACAGCCGGTACCGGGCGTCGCCGGCGGGCACGGTGAAGGGGGTCCGGTCGATCGGGGCGTCGCTCTCCGCGATCTTCACCCCGTCGCGGTGGAGCGTGGTCCGCGCCGACGTGTGGAGCGTGCGGCCCGCGTGCCCGCGGCCGTCGGAGAAGAGCGGGACGTCACCGGAGATCTCGTCCCCCTCGCGGGAGAGCCCGTACCGCGCGTCGACCAGGGGGCCGATGACCGCCGTGTTGAAGACCTCGTGGTAGGTCTGCCCGCCGCGGTACTCCTTGGGTTCCTCCGGCGCGAAGCTCACCTCCGTGGCCCAGCCGTCCCCGCTGCGGGCCATCTGCTGGAAGCCCATGTCCCAGCGCGCGCCGTCGAGCGTCGACAGGTACAGCGTCTGCTCGGTGGGGAGCTCCCGGGCGGACGAGGAGGGCGCGAAGAAGTTCGGCGGCGCGTCGGGGACGGTGGCCGTGGGGAAGAGGAAGCCGCTCTTGCCCGGGGCGGAGGCGCCGAGGCCCACCCGCACGGCGGCCATGTCACCCGTGCCGAGGTGCCGGGTGACTCCGGTGGTGAACCGGTCCGAGCCGCCGCCCAGCGTCACGCGGTAGTCCTTCGGGCCGTTGGTCCACACCCCCGACCACAGCTGGGTGAGCCCGGAGGTGACCGCCGGGCCGAGGTGCGCGGTGCGCAGGCCCGCGAACGACCGCATCGCGAGGAAGGTCATCTGACCGAAGTCGCCCTGTTGGTAGGAGAAGACCGCGACGGCGCTCTCCGGTGCCGCGTCGCGGTCCGGCACGGTGATGTCCACCGGCTTCGCCGCGCGCGCGTCGAGGGTGACGGTCTGCGTGCCCGTGACGTCGAGCACCGGCTGGACCAGCCAGTTGGTGCCCGTCTCGGAGCCGTCGACGTGGGATTCCAGGAAGTACGTGCCCTTCGGCAGGCGGACCGTGTCCGTGGCCGATTCCTCCGAGAGGTACACCTCCTTGCCGAACAGGTCCTCGGTGACGCCCCTGACGGAGGTGCCGTAGCTCGCGGCGGCCTGCCCGTCACGGCCGACGTGGTCGAACGTCACGTCGTAGGACTCGACCTCGCGCTCCACCACCGCCGGGGTACGGACGCCCTGCCCGTCGCCGACGGCCAGGACCTGGACGGAGTACAGGCCGTCGAGCGTGCCGCCGAGCCGGGTGTCCGCGGACAGGTCCACGGAGGCGGTGCCGCCCGCGGGGACGGTCACCGTGTCGGCGCCGAGGGTGAACAGCCCGTCCGGGCCGGGCTCGCCGCGGGGGTCGCGGACGTCGAGCGTGAGGGCGAGGGTCACCGGCTCGTCACCGGTGTTGCGGTAGGTGACCTTCTCGGTTTGGACCGGGTCGTCGGCGTGGGGCCACTGCGCGACGCCGAAGTTCAGGGCCGCCGGCTGGGCGAACACGGTCTGCTCCAGCGCCGCGTCGACCCGGACGCGGCCGGTTCCCCCGGCGAGGAGGCCGTAGGGGCCCTCATCGGTGGAACCGGTCAGGGCGCCCTTGAGTTCGGCGTACGTCCAGTGCGGGTTCCGCTGTTTGAGGACGGCTGCGGCACCGGCGACGTGCGGGGTCGCCATCGACGTGCCGGAGATCGTCAGGTAGCCGTCGGGGCTCTGGCCGTGCCGTTCGGCCAGGGCGCTGCCGGGCGCGGCCGCCGCGGTGATGTCCACTCCGGGTGCGGTGACGTCGGGCTTGACGCCCCCGTCGCCGGTGCGCGGGCCGCGGCTGGAGAAGTCGGCCAGCGCGCCGGAGTCGTCGACCGCGCCGACGGTGAGCGCGGCCTCGGCGCTGCCCGGGGACTCCACCGTGGAGGCGCCGGACCCCGAGTTGCCGGCCGCGACGGCGAAGAGGACGCCCTTGTCGGCGGAGATCTGGTTGACGGCCGCTTCCAGCGGGTCCAGCTCGGGCGTGTCGGTGCTGCCGAGGCTGAGGTTGACGATGTCGGCGCCCTGGGCGACCGCCCATTCGATGCCCGCCAGGATCTGCGAGTCGCTGCCGAAGCCGTCGTCGTCGAGCACCTTGCCGCTGAGCAGTTTCGCGCCGGGGGCCACGCCCTTGTGGGCGCCCCCGGACCTGGCGCCCGTCCCGGCGGCGGTGGAGGCGACGTGGGTGCCGTGCCCCTGCCGGTCCTCGGCGTCGGCCGCCGACGAGAAGTTCCGCTCGGCGACCACCCGGCCGGCGAGGTCCGGGTGCGTGGCGTCGACGCCCGTGTCCAGCACGGCGATCGTGACGCCCGTGCCGTCGTACCCGCCGGCCCACGCCTTCGGCGCGCCGATCTGCGCCACGCTCTTGTCCAGGCTCGCCCGGCGCCCGCCGTCGAGCCAGACCCGGCTGATGCCGGGAGCGGGCGCGGCGACGGCGGCGCGCCGGGTGTCGGTGAGCGCGGACCACAGCGCCCCGGCGTCCGCGGCCGGGGTCTGGACGGCTTCCGCGTTGAGCGCCCCGAACGTCCTGCGGACCGCGCTGCCCTCGGCCTCGCGCACCTCGGAGCGGGCCGTCGCGGCGGAACCGCTGTACTGGACGATCACCTTGAGGCCGCCACGCTGTGCGGCGAGGGTCTCGGGGCGGGTCAGTTCGGTCAGGTCGAACAGTCGCCGGTCGAGCTTGCCGGTGGCGATCAGGCGTTCCGCGTCGGCGGGCACCGCGAGGGTGCGCCCGTTCTGGACCCGTACCCACACGGGGATCTTCTCGCGGCCCTCGCCGCGCTCGATGCGGACGGGCCTGCCCTCGGCGTCCACGCTCACCCGGTCGCCGGTGATCAGCGTGACGTGCTTCAGCGGCGCGGTGGCCCTCCCCGCCTCGGCGGGGCCTGCGGCGCCCGGGGGCGTCGCCCCGGCGGGGGTGCCGAGGCCCGTGGTGAGGGTGACGACGGCCGTGGCGAGGGCCAGGGCCGCTGTCCGGCGCCGGGCTCTCCGTAGGGATCTGTACAACTCTGCTCCTGTCGAGGGGGCGGATCGCCCGCCCGTGCCTCCGGGTCCTTCCGGGCCCCGCGGGGCGCGGGTGCCGCTCCCGTGGGGCCTGGGCCGGAGGGGGTGGGCTCGACGCGTCTTCCGCGTCGCCGCGTTGTTCGCCAGAGCAGTTCACCGGCCCGTGGGTTGTTCAGCAGCCCCGTTCCGTGCTGCTGAACAACTGTTTTCGCACGTGGCCGGTGGGGTTCGCACCGATGGGGGGAGATACGTTCCTCCTGTGCGAAGGGCCTTGATCAGTTGAACGGGGGCGGTGTGGGACGACCGGAGAAGGAGCTCGATCCGACGGCGGGGCAGGTGCCGCGCTTCGCCCACGAGTTGCGCGAGCTGCGCCGGGAGGCCGGGGGGCTGTCGTACCGGGAGATGGCCCGGCGCGCCGGGTACTCGGTGACGGCGCTCTCCCAGGCCGCCGCCGGGGAGAGGCTGCCGACGCTGCCCGTCGCCCTGGCGTACGCGGTTGCCTGCGGCGGGGATCCCGAGGAGTGGGAGCGCCGCTGGCGCGCCGCCGAGGCGGAGCACCTCGCCGAACTCGCCTCCGGCACGGACGACGGGAGCGACCCGCCCTACCGCGGCCTCGCCCGCTTCGAACCCGAGGACGAGGCGGTCTTCTTCGGGCGGGGGCAGCTCACCGACGAGCTGACGGACCTGGTCGCCGCGCACCGCTTCTCCGTGGTCTTCGGACCGTCCGGCAGCGGCAAGTCGTCCCTCCTGCGCGCCGGTCTCATCCCCCGGCTGCGCCGGTCTCGGGCCCCGCTGCCCCGGGCGGCCGCCCTGCGGGTCCTCACGCCGGGCGAGCACCCGATGCGGACCCACGGCAGACTGCTCGTCCCGGCCGGCGGGGAGGGCGAGACCTGGCTGGTCGTGGACCAGTTCGAGGAGGTGTTCACGCTCTGCGCCGACCCGCGGGAGCGGGACGCGTTCCTCACCGCCCTGCTGGCCGCCCGCCGGGCCGACAGCCGGCTGCGGGTGGTGCTCGGCGTGCGCGCCGACTTCCATCCCCGGTGCCTCGCCCATCCCGGGCTGGCCGCCGCCTTCCGGGAGGCCGCGCTGCCCGTGGGCCCGTTGACCGCCGCGGAGCTGCGCGGGGCGATCGTGAAGCCGGCGGCCGCCTGCGGGCTCATCGTCGAACGGGCCCTGACCGCGCGTCTGGTGGAGGAGGTCGCCGACGAGCCCGGCAGCCTCCCCCTGCTCTCCCACGCCCTGCTGGAGACCTGGCGCCGCCGCCGCGGCCGCACCCTGACCCTGGAGGGGTACCGCGCCGCGAGCGGGCTGCACGGCGCCCTCGCGCAGACGGCCGAGGACCTGTACGCGGACCTCACCCCCGCCCAGGCCGAGGCGGCCCGCCGCATCCTGCTGAGCCTGATCACCCCGGGCGAGGGTGCCCCGGACACCCGCCGCCCCGTCAGCCGCTCCGAGGTCGTCCCCGCCGGGGCGGAGTCGGACGCGCACGCGGTCCTCGACCGGCTGGCCCGTGCCCGGCTCGTCACGCTGGACCAGGACACCGTGGACCTGGCCCACGAGGCGCTGATCACCGCGTGGCCGCGGCTGCGCGACTGGATCGACGAGGGCCGCGAGCGACTGCGCCGCCACCGGCGCCTGACCCAGGCGACCCACAACTGGCTGGCCCGGCAGCGCGACGGCGGGGCGCTGCTGCGCGGCGGCGAGCTGGCCGAGGCCGAACTCGCCTTCGCCTCCGCCCGGGACCAGCGGGAGCTGACCCGGGCGGAGCGGGAGTTCCTGCGGGCCAGCACCGCGGCCCGCACCCGGGCGCGGTGGACCCGCCGCACGGTGACCTCCGCGGTGGCGCTGCTCGTCGTCCTCGTCACGGTGGCCGGAGCGGCGGCCTGGCAGCAGGGCCGCGACAGCCGGCAGCAGCGCGAGGAGAGCCGCCAGCAGCGCGAGGAGGCCGCCGCCCGCCGCGTGGCCTCGCTGGCCCAGGGCGTGCGCGCCTCCGACCCGGTCCTGGCGATGCGCCTGAGCCTGGCCGCGTGGACGCTCAAGCAGACGACGGAGACCCGCTCGGCGCTGCTCGGGGCGTTCGCACAGCCGGAGGCGGACACGTACGACGTCCCGGACGGGGACAACCCGACGACGACCTCCGACGCGGTACCGGTCCGCCTCAGCGCGGACGGCCGCACCGTCGTCACCACCGGCGAGTCCGGGGTGCGGGCGTGGGACGTCACCACGCGCAGGGCGGTCGGACCGCCGGTCCCGACCTCCTACGACAGGCGGGTGACCGGGATCAGCCCCGACGGGCGGACGGCGCTGCTGTCCCGGACGCAGGGCGAGGGCCCCGACGTCCAGCGATGGGACCTGGCGTCGGGCGAACCGGTCGACGACCCCCGGCGGACGAACGGTTCGGTCGACGGCTACGCGCCCGACGGCCGCACCGTCGTGGAGACGTGGCTCGGCGGGAACGGCCGGGGCCGCCTCGGGTTGCGGGACGCGCGGGGCGGCCGGCTCCTGATCGAGCGGCCCACGGGGCTCGACCCGAGGTGGGCCGTGAGCCCCGACGGCCGCCTGCTGGCCCTGTGCGCGCGGGGGGCCGGCGGGAGCGCGGGGAAGGAGGCCGCCGCCCTGGAGGTCTGGGACGTCGCCCAGCGCCGCAGGCTGCCCGCGACGTGGTCCGGCGCGTGCGCCGCGGAGTCCTTCGCGTTCACCGGGGACGGCGGGACCCTGATGGCGCGGTCCCCCGACGGGCTGCGCCTGTGGGACCCGGTCGCCGGGCGGGAGCGCACCCCGGTCCGCCACCCGGGCCTGACCGACGCGACGGCGAGCCCCGACGGGCGGTTCGCCGTGGCGGCGGACAACCGCGAGGTCCTGCTGTGGCGCCTGGCCTCGCCCGGGGAGCCGGTCTTCCGCTTCCCGCTGGCCAACGAGGCCGCCACCCAGCTCAGGATCGACACGGCGGCCGGGGTGATCCGTTACGTGACCGAGCGCCACCGCTCGGACACCGTCGTGCGGACGGTGTCCTACGGCCCCGCGATGGCCGCGGACTGGAACCCGGAGCCCGCCTCCAAGGGCGCGTTCAGCCGGGACGGCCTGACCCTCGCGGTCGACCGCCGCCGGGGCGGCACGTCGTACTTCGAGGCGTACCGCGTCCCGAACGGACGCCGGCTGGCCCGCACCCCCGCCGTCCCCTGCTCGGAGGGCAGCCCTCCCCTGGGCGACGACGAGTGCTACACCCTGCTCGCGCTCAGCCCCGACGGCCGGACCCTGGTCCACGGCAGGACGAGCCTGTTCGGGGACGACGAGCGGAAGGACTACCGGCAGTTGGTCCTGTGGGACGTGCGGGCCGACGCGCCCGCCCGCCCCCTGGCGGACCCCCACCCGCCCTACTCGGCGCGGCTGCCCATGACCGGGCTCGCCTTCACCCCGGACGGACGGTCCCTGCTCGTCACCCGCTACGGCATGGACACCGTCGACATCTGGGACCTGTCCCGCAGGCAGCGGACGCGGCCCGCCGACCAGTCCCGGTCCCACTTCACGGTGCTCGACTTCTCCCCGCGCCCCAGCACGCCCCTGGTGCGCCCCGACGGCCGGCTGGTCGCCACCCCCCGGCACACCTTCGCCCTGCCCACGGGCCGGGTCACCTCGCGCGGCCTCCACATGGACGCCACCGGCGTGCTCGCCTTCAGCCCGGACGGCGCCCACCTGGCGGTCGGCGACGGCGCGGGAGGGGTGACCCTCTGGGACGGCGACGTCACACGGCGGCGCGGGGCCCTCCTCGGCGCCCAGAACGCCGCCCGCCGGGGCACGGTCGAGGCCGTCAAGGCGCTGGCCTTCTCACCCGACGGGACGACCCTGGCCGTCGCGGGCGACGGCGGCACGCTCCAGCTCTGGGACGTGGCGTCGGGCCAGCCGCTGGGGTCGCCGCTGCCGACGCCGGGCGACGGCATCGTCGCGGTGGCCTTCTCCCCCGACGGCCGCACCGTGCACAGCGCGGGCGAGCACAGCGGCATCCGGTCCCACCCGGTGGCCCCCGAGAGCCTGACGGCGTCCGTGTGCGGGCGCGCGGGCGGCGGGCTCTCGCCGGACGACTGGGAGACGTACCTGCCGGGCGTCCCGTACCGGAAGGTCTGCTGACCGGAAGGTGCTGCCGACCGGGCGAGGGGCCGACGCGCCGCGGCCTGCCGGCCCCTCGCTCGGCCGGCGGCCCGCCCCGGACGGCCGGGGGCGGGCAGCCGGAGACGGGGGGCTGGGGACGGGCGGCCGGGGGCGGGCAGCCGGAGACGGGGGGCTGGGGACGGGCGGCCGGAGACGGGGGGCTGGGGAGGGGGGCTGGGGCGCCCCGCCGTCCCGCGCGGAGGGACGCCTGCCGGACGGGGCCCGCCCGCCGTGGCCCGCCGGCCCCTCCCGGCCGAGCGGGCCGCCGGGGCCCCGGACGAAGCCGCGCAGCCCCCGGCGCACGGACCCTCGCGGCCCGCAAAGCGCCGCCCCGGACCCGCGCCCGCTGCCCGACGGGGGCGGCCCGCCCCTCCTCACCGGTCAGCGCGCCAACGGCCACCGGGATCCGGAACTGCGCGCTTCACGCAGTTCGTTTGATCGAGAACACGTGAAACAGCCAGTTTTCAAGCATCCATTGACACCATGGCCTCGCCCCGACAGAGTCATGCCGCACACGAGCCCGTCTCTGCACCGAGGAGCGCCATGTCCGACTCCTTTTCCGTTTCCCGCCGTTCGCTCATGGGGGGCGCCGTCGCGACCGGGGCGGCCTTGACCGGGTTCGGGGCGGCGGTGCCGGCCGCCGCCGAGGCCGCTCCGGTCGCACCCCGGCGCGGGCCCGGCCAGAAGAGCATGGTCAGGACCCCCTTCGACGTGCACCGCACGGTGCGCGTCGGCGTCATCGGCCTCGGCAACCGCGGTTCGGGGATGGCCCTGGGCTGGGCCGCCGTGCCCGGCTGCGCCGTGACCGCCGTGTGCGACGTCCGGCGCGAGCGCGCCAAGCGCACCGCCGACCGGCTCGTCTCCGAGGGCAGGCCCAGGCCCGCCGAGACCGGGGGCTCGCCCGCCGCGTTCAGGGAGCTGCTGAAGCGCGACGACGTCGACCTCGTCTACATCGCCACGCCGTGGGAGTTCCACTTCGCACAGGGCAGGGCGGCGCTGCTGGCGGGCAAGCACGTCATGGTCGAACTGCCCGTCGCCACCGGGCTGAACGAGCTGTGGGAGCTCGTCGACACCTCCGAGCGCACCCGCAGGCACCTGATGCTGGCGGAGAACTGCAGCTACGGCCGCAACGAACTGGCCATGCTGAGGATGGCCCACGAGGGCCTGTTCGGCGACGTCACCAACGGTCACGGCGGCTACCTCCACGACCTGCGCGCGCTGCTGTTCTCCGACACGTACTACACCGACGCCTGGCGCCGGCTCTGGCACACCCGCAGCACCGCCAGTCTCTACCCCATGCACGGCCTCGCACCGATCGCCGCAGCCATGGACGTCAACCGCGGCGACCGCATGACCGCCCTGCGCGCCACCGCCACCGAGCCCAGGGGCCTGGCCGACTACCGCGCCCGCTTCGTCGACCGGTCGCACCCGTCGTGGAAGGAGACCTACGTCAACGGCGACCTCGTCACCTGCATGATCGACACGGCGAAGGGCAGGGTCATCCGCGCGGAGCACGACGTCAGCTCCCCCCGCCCCTACAGCCGCATCAACTCCCTCGCCGGAAGCCGCGGCATCTTCGAGGACTACGCCGGGGTCGCCTCGGCCGGCGGCGGTCGGATCTACCTGGAACCGGACCACACCGGCCACGCCTGGCGCGACTTCGCCCCGTACCGCGAGGAGTTCGACCACTGGCTGTGGAAGAAGGTCGGCGACGACGCGGCGAACAACGGCGGCCACGGCGGCATGGACTACGTCCTGCAGTGGCGCACCGTCCAGCTGATGCGCACCGGCGCGGTCCCCGACATCGACGTCTACGACGCGGCGGCCTGGTGCGCTCCCGTACCGCTCAGCGTCGCCTCCCTCGCCGCCGGCGGACGCCCGGTGGCCGTACCGGACTTCACCCGCGGCGAATGGGTCAACCTGCGGACCGGACTCGACTCCCGGCCCTCCGACATGCCGCCCGCCGCCTGACGCCCCGCCAGCGGGGCCGGTGGACCGGGCCGTACGGCCCTTCCCGTGCGACGTCGGCGCCACCTCGCCGGCGCGGTCGCCGCCTTCGTCCGGTCCCTGCCCCGCGCGACGTCGGCGGCGCCCCGCCGCAGACGCCACGGCACGGGCCGGGTTCCGGGGCCGGGTCCCCGAACGGCCCCGGAACCCAGGGCCCGGGCGCGGCGCGCCCGGCGGACCCTCAGACTGCGATCACTTCGATGCCCGCGTCCGCGAGCCCGGCCGCCGCGTCCGGGGGGAGGTCGGAGTCGGTGACGACGACGTCGATCCGGTCCAGGCCGCAGATCCTCGCGAAGGCGCGCCGGCCCATCTTGGAGGAGTCCGTCGCCAGGATCACCCTGCGGGCGCGTTCCGCGAAGTGCCGGCTGATGCCCGCCTCGTCCTCGTGGTGGGTCATGACGCCCAGTCGGGGGTCCACGCCGTCGACCCCGAGGACGGCGACGTCGAGCACCACCTCGTTCAGCACCCCTCCCGTCAGCGGGCCCACCAGTTCGTAGGTCTGCGGGCGCGCCACACCACCCGTGACCACGATCTTGAACTGCGGCCGCACCGCCAGCTCGCCGGCGATGTTCAGCGCGTTGGTGACGACGGTGTACGACGGGCCGGACCGGTCCTCACCCGTCCGCAGGGCCAGCGCCCGCGCCACCTCGGTGGTCGTCGTGCCTCCGTTGAGGCCGACCACGTCCCCCACGCTCAGGAGGTCCGCCACGGCTCCGGCGATCCGCTGCTTCTCGGAGGCCCTGCGGGAGGACTTGTACCGCAGGGGCAGCTCGTACGAGACACCGTGCGCGATCGCCCCCCCGCGGGTGCGGACGAGCAGCCGCTGCTCGGCGAGCTCGTCGAGGTCCCTGCGGATGGTGGCGGGCGACACCGCCACGGACGCGGCCGCCTCCTCCACGTCCAACCTGCCCTCGACGGCCAGCAATTCGAGCAGCCTGCTCCACCGCTCCTGCTTGGACATGTGCCGCACCTTTCCGGGCCCCTGGGACGTCCGACCGCGCGCTCGGGCCTGCCGGCCGCGTGGGGCCCGCAGCGGGCCGAAGGAGCGTGCGCGAAGTTGATCGTAGCGCGGCCGACACCGAGCACCGCCGATCGTCCCGGACAGGGCCGCGGGGCACGTCCCGCACACGAGTCCAGCCATTACTACTGTTCATCTCTGCTCGAATCAGCGATTTATCGAGCATCAATTGACATCAAGAGTGGGCGTGACCGAGCATGTGCCGGACGGGGCACCGCCTGGTGCGGCGCCCCGTCCCCGCCCCGCCCGCGGCCCCGTCCCGCCTCGCCTCCCCGCCCCCACCGAGCCCAAGGAGTCGCGTGACCGCATCCGAGCCCTCCCTCACCTCCGTCGAGATCGCCTCCCAACCGGACACCTGGAGGCGCGCGGCCGAATCCGTCGCCCCCCTCGCCCAGGCCCTGCCCCGGCGGGGCGAGCGCGTGGCGGTCGTGGGCTGCGGGACGTCCTGGTTCATGGCCCTCGCCTACGCCGGACTGCGCGAGGGCGGCGGCCACGGCGAGACCGACGCCTTCGCCGCGTCCGAGTTCCCGTACGGTCGGGCCTACGACCGCGTCATCGCCCTCACGCGCTCCGGCACCACCACCGAGGTCCTCGACCTCCTCGCCCGAACCAGGGGCACCGTCGCCACCGTCGCGATCACGGCCGACCCCGAGACCCCTGTGGTGACGGCCGCGGACGAGGTCGCCGTGCTGGACTTCGCCGACGAGGGGTCCGTCGTCCAGACCAGGTTCGCCACCTCCGCCCTGGCCCTGCTGCGCGCGCACCTCGAAGCCGAGGACGCCCTGCCCGCCGGGGTGCGCCCACTGGCACGGGCCGTCGAGGACGCCGAGCGCGCCGTCGCCGAGCCGCTGGACCCCGCCGTCCGCAGCGCCGAGCAGTTCACCTTCCTCGGCACCGGCTGGACCTACGGCCTGGCCCTCGAAGCCGCCCTCAAGATGCGCGAGGCCGCCGGCGCGTGGACCGAGGCGTACCCGGCCATGGAGTACCGGCACGGCCCCGTCAGCATCACCGGGCCCAACCGCGTCGCCTGGATCCTCGGCCCCGCGCCGCACGGCCTCACCGACGACGTCGCCCGCGCCGGCGGCCTCTGCTCCGCCGCCTCCGGCGACCGGGCCGACGCCCTCGACCCGCTCGCCGACCTCATCCGGGCCCAGCGCCTCGCCGTCCACCTCGCCGAAGCCCGCGGCCACGACCCCGACCGCCCCCGCAACCTCACCCGCTCCGTCGTCCTCGGTGGCGCCGGCGCCTGAACACCCGCCCGTACGGGTGCGACCGGCACGGGCAGGGCCCCCGGCCCGCGTCGACCGCGCCCCGGCGCCGGCGGCCCTCGCCGCCGCGACCGCCCGGCCCGCCTCACCGGCCGTTCCCCCCGCCACCGCTCCGTGGAGAACCCCATGCCGCTGACCCCCACCGACCACATCGTCGGGCCCGCCCGCGCCGCCCGCATCGGTGTCGGAGCGTTCAACGTCGTGCAGATCGAGCACGCCGAGGCGATCGTCACGGGCGCCGAGCGCGCCGCGCTCCCGGTCATCCTCCAGATCAGCGAGAACACCGTCCGCTACCACGGCGCCCTCGCCCCGATCGGCCTGGCCGGCCTCGCCATCGCGCGTGCCGCCGCCGTTCCGGTGGCGGTCCACCTCGACCACGCCGAGTCGCAGCAGCTCGTCCACGAGGCGGTGGAACTCGGCTTCACGTCGGTCATGTTCGACGCCTCGAAGCTGCCGTACGCCTCCAACGTCGCCGCCACCCGCGTCGTCACCGACCACTGCCACCGGGCCGGCGTCTGGGTCGAGGCGGAGCTCGGCGAGATCGGCGGCAAGGACGGCGTCCACGCCCCCGGCGCGCGCACGGACCCCGGCGAGGCCCGCGAGTTCACCCGTGCGACGGGCGTGGACGCCCTGGCCGTCGCCGTGGGCAGTTCGCACGCCATGCTCACCCGCGACGCCGTACTCGACCTCGACCTCGTCGCGCGGCTCAGGGCCTCTCTCGACGTGCCGCTCGTGCTCCACGGTTCCTCGGGCGTCGACGACGAGGGCCTGGCGAAGTCCGTCGCGGCGGGGATGACGAAGGTCAACGTCTCCACCCGTCTCAACCAGCTCTTCACCCGCACGGTGCGCGACCGGCTGGAGGTGTCCCCCGCCGTGGCCGATCCGCGCAAGTACCTGGGCCCGGCGCGCGACGCGGTGGCCGCCGAGGTGGCCAGGCTGCTGGGCGTGCTGGCCGGCCGCTGACCGACGTGCGCCCGCAGCGGCCGGCGACCACGTGCGTTCGCGCCCCCGGTGATCACGTCGGAGGCCGCCTCCACCAGGCGGTTCCGGCGTCCCGGCCGTTCGGCCCCGCCGGCTCCCCGCCTCGGTCTCCCCTTCCTCCGGCCCTCCACCAGCGTGTACGTTTGCGCATTCTCGTCCGAAGGGGACTCCGTCCCCGTTGAGTTTGGATCGAACCTGTTGTGATGGATCCGGCCACACGCCGTCGCCGCACGGCACTGTTCCTCTTCTTCCTGATGCCCGGCCTGTCGATCTCCTCCTGGGTGACCCGGACCCCCGACATCAGGGACCAGCTGGGCGCCTCGACCGCGGAGATGGGCCTCGTCCTGTTCGGTCTGTCCGCCGGCTCCATGCTCGGCATCCTCGGTTCCGGGGCGCTGGTGGCCCGGTTCGGCACCAGGCCGGTCATGGGTGTGGGGACCTCGCTGGTGGTGCTCAGCCTGGCGGTGGTCGGCGGCGGCACCCTGCTCTCCTCCGCGCCCGCCGTCACGGCCGGGCTGTTCCTCTTCGGCGCCGGCATGGGCGGCGGGGAGGTCGCGGTCAACGTCGACGGCGCCGAGGTCGAGCGGATCACCGGCCGGGCGGTACTCCCCACCCTGCACGGCTTCTTCAGCCTCGGCACCGTCGTGGGGGCGGTGCTCGGCATCCTGTGCACCACCGTCGGTTTCCCGGTGCACCGGCACCTGGCCGCCGTGGCCGTCGTCACGGCCGGGATGTTCGCCTACGCCCTGAGGGCCGTCCCCTCCGGCGTCGGCAGGACCCGCGGCGGGCCGGAGCGGACCGGGGCCGGCCCGCGGTCGGCCGGGGCGGTGCCCTGGAAGGACCGGCGCCTGCTGCTGATCGGCGGCATCGTCCTCACCATGGCCCTGGCGGAGGGCGCCGCCAACGACTGGCTGCCGCTCCTCATGGTCGACGGCCACGGCATGGACCCCGCCCTGGGGTCGGCCGTCTACGCGGGCTTCGCCGCCGCCATGGCGGTCGGCCGCTTCGGCGGCGGGTTCTTCATCGAACGCCTCGGCCGCGCCCCCGTCGTCCGCGCCAGCGCGGTCTCCGCGGCGCTCGGCCTCGCCGTCGTCGTCTTCGCCGACTCCCCCGTGCTCGCCGGCGTGGCGGTGCTCCTGTGGGGGCTGGGAGCCTCGCTCGGCTTCCCCCTCGCCCTCTCCGCGGCCGGTGACTCCGGTCCCGACTCGGCGGCCCGCGTCAGCACGGTGGCGATGATCGGCTACGTCGCGTTCCTCGTGGGGCCGCCCGCTCTGGGCTTCCTCGGCGACCACTACGGCCTGCGCGCCGCGATGACCGTCGTCCTCGTCCTCGTCGCCGCAGCGGTCTTCCTGGCCCCGGCGGTCGACGTCCGCCGCGTGCCGTCCGCCCCCCTCGTCCCGGAGCGGCGGCCGTCACCGGCGGACGGCTCCCCCCACCGCCGGCGCCGCTGACCGCGCGGCCCCGGCGGGGCCGCCGGACGCCGCGCCGCCCGGGCGCGGGCCCGGCCGCTCACCGCCGGTGCCGGTCCTCACCGGTCAGCGCCGCCGCCCGGGGCGGCGGGCCCTTCGCCACCGGCCCCCGCGTCCCGGAAGACCGCCTCGTCGAAGTCGGCCGGCAAGCCACCCCCGGCCAGGTCCCAGGCACACAGACCGGCGAACGCGCCGGTGAAGCCCAGGGAGCGTATCCGCCCGTCGACGATCTCCTCGGCGTGCTCGTCGGACAGCACGGACGTGTCGAGGGGCAGCCCGACGGGGCTCCAGCCGCCGCCGGTGTCGTACCGGAAGCGCGCAGCCGGGGTCCCTCGAAGTCGAGGCCCAGGCAGAGCCGTGCCGTGTCGCCGAACGGTTCCTGCCCGGCTTCGTCCACGCTCACCGCGCCCCGGTCGCTGGTCGCCACCCGCAGCACCGCGCGCCCTTCGTCGTCGGTGACGTGCAGGAAGTACCAGTCGCGGGAGTTGTAGTAGGCGGTGATGCCCGCCGGGTGCTGGAAGCCGCGGGGCCGGTACTCCATCGTGGCCTCCAGCGCGTAGTGCCAGGAGGTGATCCGCCGGGCGACCAGGCTGGCCCCGCTCAGGCTCTGCGGGAAGCGGCCACCGTGCAGCCGCAGGTGCGAGGGGCGCGCGGTGAGGTCGCACCACTCGGGCGCGGCGGGGCGGCGCAGGGTCGACCAGTGCGGTCCCAGGGCGGGCGCGTCGAACCCGTCGATCTCCTGTGCGTACGGGTCGCCGCCCTCCCGGGCGGGGACCTCGCCGGGCCTCGGGGCGGGACCTCGACGCCTGGCGGGCCGGGTGGCTGGACACCGCGGGTCCTGACCGGCTGACCCTCCGCCATGAGTCCGGTGGCGTGGTGTTGCACGCGGTTGGGCCGTCCGGTTCCGCGCCCCGCCCGCACGTCCTGGCCGTGGGTGCCCACCGCCGCCACGGTCTACACGGGCCGGCTCCTGCCGCGGTTCGCGATCGACGGCGGCTTCCCCGACCAGGTACTGGAAGCGGCCGAGGCGGCGCCCCCGGTCGTGCGCAAGACACTGACCGAACACACCGACGTCACACGCCGCATGCTCCGCTCACGGAGCACCCCGGTGTAGGGCTCGCCGGCGGCCGGGAGGGGCCCGCGCCGCGGCGGGGTGCCCCGGCCGCCGGGCCCGGGGCCGATGCTCCCATGGCGCGCCCCACTTGACCTTGACACCGTGACAAGGTCTTCACTGGGGCCCAGGAGGTGGTCCCGATGACCATGCCGGAACAGGACACGGATACGGTGCGAGCGCTCCAGGGACTGGAGGACGGCCGCCCGTCGGTGCGGCTGCGGGCCGCGCTGGCGGTCGGCACGGCCCCCGACCCGCGGTTCGTCGACAAGCTCGTCGAGCGCTGCGCGGTCGAGCCCGAGTTCCAAGTGCGCGAAATGCTCACCTGGGCGCTCGTCCGCCACGCGGCGGCGGCGACGGTCCCGCGGCTCGTCGGCGAACTCTGCTCGGAGCGGACGCAGGCGCGGAGCCAGGCGTTGCACACCCTGTCCAAGATCGGGGACCGGCGGGCGTGGCCGGCGGTCACGCGGGCGCTCCTGACCGACGCCGACGACGAGGTGGCGCGCAGCGCCTGGCGGGCGGCGGTCGCGCTGGTGCCCGAGGGCGAGGAGCCCGGACTGGCCGGGGTGCTGGCGACGCAGCTCGGTCGCGGCGGGCGCGAGACGCAGCTGAGCCTCAGCCGGGCGCTGGTCGCGCTCGGCGAGGTGATCCTGCCGACCCTGCGCGCCGCGGCGGCGGATCCCGACCCCCGCGTGCGCCGGCACGCGATCGCCACGGAACGGCTGCTGCGCGACCCGGACGCCGGATTCGAGTTCGCGGTCGAGGAGGCGAAGCGCATCGTGCTCCTCGGCGGGGCCGGCCGGGAGGGATGACCGACCGTGCTGATCGGTGACGTGGCCCGGCGCTCCGGGGTCAGCGCCCGCATGCTCAGGCACTACGACTCGCTCGGCCTGGTGCGGCCGACGGGCCGTACCGAGGCCGGCTACCGCGAGTACTCCGACGAGGACATCCGGCGGATCTTCCACATCGAGAGCCTGCGGTCGCTGGGGCTGTCGCTGCGTGACGTCGGGCGCGCGCTGGACGACCCCGGCTTCGCGCCCTCGGAGCTCGTCGACGACCTCGTCCGCCGGACGCGGGAACGCATCGCGGCGGAGACGGAGCTGCTCACGCGACTGCGCCGGATCGGCGCCGCGGAACCCGCCGGCTGGGAGGACGTCCTGCGGACCGTCGCCCTCCTCAAGGCGCTGGGGTCGAAGAGCCCCGGGAAGCGCCAGCGCGCGGCCCTGTCCTCGGCCGAGGGGGCCCCGGTGCCGGTGGAAGCGCTGGTCGAGGCCGTGTTGGGCGAGAAGGACCCGAACGTCGCCGGGGCCCTGCGATGGGCCCTGGCGCGGTCGGGCGGGGGCGTGTCGGCGCTGCTGGCGGAGGGCCTCGACTCACCCGTGGCCGAGGTCCGGGAACGCGCCGTCCAGTGCCTCGCCGAGATGCCGGACGACGAGGCGGCCGCGCTGCTGCGGGACGCCCTCGCGCACCCCGACGCCGTGGTGCGCGGGCACGCCGCCTTGGCGCTCGGGGCACGCGGGGTGGCCGACGCGGTCCCGACGCTCGTCGACATGGTCGTAGAGGAGGTGAACGACGTCGACGCGGCCGACGCCCTGAGCGCGCTGGCGGGCGACCCCGCGTCGGCGGACCGGATCGCCGCCCTGCTCGTCGACCGCCTCGCCCGCGGCGCCGCCGGCCCGTCCGTGCGGCGGCGGCTGACCCAGGCGCTCGCGGACATCCCGGGGGCCACGGCGTCACGTGCCCTCGCGGACCTGTCGCACGACGAAGACCGTGGTGTCGCGCTCACCGCGACGTACGTCCTGCGGATGCGCGACGCGCGGTGACGGGCCCTTCGGGGTGTTGCGCGCGCCACCGGCCACCCGCTTCGTCTCGGCGGCCCGGCGGCGATGCCGGCTCCCGGGCCACGCGCGGGAGGACGGCCCGGACGCGCCGCCGGCCGGGGGCGGGCGGCGCCTCGGGTGTCGCCGGCCAGTCCGCAAGTCCGTCCTCGAAGTCCTCGATGGTGGCGTTGCCCGACGGGCACATCGACATCAGGTACAGCGGCTTGGTCAGGTCGGCCAGGGCCTGTTGCGAGAGTGGATCTTGTTCGTTGATCATCACGTCTGCGGGGCGTGGGGACCTGACGAACGGCCAGTGGGCCCGGCTGGAGCCTTTGCTACCGAGGGGCATCAAGCCGGGTCGGCCGCAGGTGTGGACGCGGCGGCAGCTGATAGACGGCATACGGCTGCGGACCCGGACCCGGTGCCCCCTGGCAGGACGTACCCGAGCGTTATGGGCCATGGGACCGCGTCTACGACCTGTTCCGGCGCTGGCAGCGGGACGGCACCTGGGCAAGGATCCTCACCCGGCTCCAAGCCGAGGCGGACGCCAAGGGCCTGATCACCTGGGACGTGAACGTCGACTCCACCGTCTGCCGGGCCCACCAGCACGCCGCCGGAGCGGCGAAAAGGGGGACCTGCAGAAGGAACCGCCCGGCGGGACCTTCGTCGAGCCGGCCGGCCACGGCCTTGGACGCTCCCGCGGCGGGCTGACCAGCAAGATCCACCTCGCGGTCGAGCAAGGGCAAAAGCCCTTGTCGGTGGTGATCACGGCCGGGCAGCGGGGCGACTGCCCGCGGTTCGAAGCGGTCCTGGAAGCCATCCGGGTGCCGAGGCTGGGGCTGGGCAGGCCGCGCAAGCGCCCGGAGCGGGTCCGGGCCGACAAGGCGTACGACTCGCGCGGCAATCGCTCCTACCTGCGCAGAAGCGGTATCAAGGCCACCATCCCGGTCCCGGCGGACTGGGTCCGCAACCGCCTCAAGCGCGGATCGCGCGGCGAGCGACCGCCGAAGTTCGACAAGGGACGACTACAAGCAGCGGCACGCGGTCGAGTGCGGGATCAACCGGCTCAAGCACCACCGGGCCGTCGCCACCCGGTACGACAAACTCGCCGTCCGCTACGAAGCGACGGTACTGGTCGCAGCCATCAACGAGTGGCTGCGACCAGCACTTTCACAACAGGCCCTATGGTCCCGACGCCGCCCAGCCGTCTTTCTTGGAGGCACTGCCTGGGGCGTGTGCGACAGGGGAGGTGGCAGCGGTGCGTCCTAACGAGTTGGGGCGTGATAGCGGGTCACCGACGGCTGCCGCCAACCCCGACCATGAACCCGGCCATGGCTGGTCAGTGGAGCCTGGCCGGCCGCCCCCGGCGCCACGAGCGTGGCGCAAGTCCAGGAAGCAGCGCGGCCGTACACCGGGCTCGCCGGGCTCCAGGCTCGTACGGTCCGCCGGTGCGATCGCACGGAGCGGCGGGCAACTCCTGGACCGCGGGCGCGGTTTCGTCATCGGCTTCTCGCGATCTCCACTATCGCCGGAGATCGCGAGAAGCCGGGCGAGCCGGGCGCCGCGTGGACGACAGCGGCTGGGTGAAGGTGCCCGCGGGGGCGCCCACTTGGGGTGTCGCGGGCCGAGTGCGGCTGTCCGTCCTTCAGGTGCGCAGGAAGTCGGCATGACGGGCGTGGGGTCCGGCCGTCTTCCGGCCGACGGCGGTGGAGAGCACGCTGCGGTGGAGCCGGGCTCCCTGCCGGTCGCACCGGAGCCGGTACGGCACTCGGTTCGACGGTTCGGTCGGCGTCCAGCCGTGCGTGGACGTCGAGCCGTACGTCTTCACGGAGTCCGTCGAGAAGGTGGCTTTCCCGGCACCGCACCCGGCTGCACGTGCGACTCCGTGTTTCAATTCCGACCCCCGAGTATCTGGTTGGTATTAATCATTTGTAGATCGAATGTAAATCGGGGCCCATGAGGATGCCTGTGCCGTCTGATCACAGACTGCTACGCCAAGAGGAAAGGCATACTCATGAGATACGGCAGAACCAGCCTGTGGGCTGCGGGTTCGGCCCTGGCCGCGGCGATGGCGCTCGTCGGCACCCTCGCTCCGGGCGCCAGCGCCGAGCAGCAGCGCGACGGTAACAGCGAGAAGAGCGTCCCGATCTCACAGGTTGTCGGCGCCGACAACCTGCGGAAGATGAACGAGCAGCGACCCCTCGTCGCCGCTGCGAGCATCCTGGCCAAGGCCCAGGAGCGGGGCCACTACGAGGGCTACACGGGCATCGGCCTTCAGGAAGACCACGTCACCCTGTGGTGGAAGGGCGACCTGCCCGAGCCCGTACAGCGGGCCGCGGAGCGGGCCCGCAGAACCGCCCCCGTGCACATCGTCGCCGCGGACCACTCGCTGGCCGAGCTCAAGGACGCCTCCGAGCTGTTACAAGCCCGGCTGGAGAAGGACCCCTCGCTCGGCCACAGTGTCAAGATCCCCACTGACGGCAGCGGACTGGTCCTGGCACAGGACACCACCCGCGCAGCACGCACCGCCTCCGTCGCGCAGGACCACAGCACGGTCGACCGGATCGCCGGCGTGTCCGTGAAGACGATCAGCGAGGAGCCTCTCCAGGAACGCTCGCGTGTGAACGACGGTGCGCCGTGGTCGGGCGGAGCACAGATAAACTTCAATGGCGGGGCGTGCACGGCCGGATTCGGTGTGCGTGACGCAAGCGCGACCTACCTGCTCACCGCTGAGCACTGCGGTCGGAGCGGCAATCGGTTCACCAACCCGCAGGGCACCTACATCGGCACCTCCACCAAGTCCAGTGACGCCCACGACGTGATGCTCATCCCCACGAACTCCGACAACTTCATGTACACCGGGGGACCCGACAGCGACGCGGGCGTGCGGGTCGACGGCTGGGACCACGTCTTCCCGGGTGAGTACCTGTGCCAGTCCGGAATCACCAGCGCACGAGTCACGGGCGGCCCGGTCTGCAACATGAAGGTCCTCTTCTTCTACAACGACTCCGAAGACCTGGTGGAGGCGGAGCAGATGGACGGCCGGGAGGCGGCCCGCAGCGGTGACAGCGGCGGCCCGATCTACACCGCCTCGGCCACCGGCGGCGCGATCGCCAAGGGCACGGTGACCCGTAGTGCGGGGGCGCGCCTGGGCTTCCAGGACTTCTACACGGCCACGCGGGACTTCGGCATCTGGATCAACAGGTAGATCCGTCCTCGCGGCCCGTGCCAGGGCCCGCCCGGCGTCCTCGGCGGCCGTGAAGGCCGGGAGGACGCCGGCTTCCGTCGCGGCGGCCTCGGCGAGCCGCAGCGCCTGGCGGCGGGAGCCGAGGCGGGACGGCTGTCAGTGCGGCAGTTCCTGTCCCCGCACCAGCGGCAGGGTGTCGGCGAGCCGGACCGCTGGTGGGCCAGGCGCCGCCGGACGGGGCCGGGGACGCCCGGCAGCCGCAGCAGCCGCTCGCCGGCGGCGCGCAGGATGCGATTCTCGGCGGTGTCAGCGGTGTACGCGTCGTAGCCGTACACCAACGCGGCGGCGGCCGAGGAGGAGTTGCACTCGATGTCCCGGGCCGCCACCCAGCGCGCCCCGGGGCCGGCCGGGGCGTCCACGAGCGCGCCGCTCGCCCGCAGTTCCGCCCGGAACCGGCGTGCTACGACAACGGCTTCTGAGACAGCCTGCTCCTTGCCTGACCGACCCGCCCAGCCAGGGCTGGCCGCTCGCCACACCGGGCTCCACGCGGCCGTGGATCCCGCTCCCGCACGGTCGCTGTCGAATGCGGCCGGTACTTCCGCGCGGTCCGCGTGCGCGCCGACATCGCCGCGCCAGCCCTCCAGCGCCTTGGAAGCGGCAGTCGAACACACAGGCCAGTAATTCACTCAGGAGTTCGAACTCCTCGTCGGGCAGAGCGACGCGGTTGGCCCACGTCCGCAGTGTCCGCACCGCCTGCGCGGAGTGGTCGGTCATGTCGTGCGCGGCCTTCGTCCCGCTCGACCGGGCGTCGCCGATCGTGCTCTCCCGGTTCCGCCAGAACTCCGCGAGGATCTGGTGGGGAACCCACACGCGGTCTTCCAGTGCGGCGAGCGCTTCGAGGAGGTCGGTTCGCGCCTGCTCCGTGTAGCGATAGAGATTCAGCAGGACATTGGCGTCCGGGACGACCAGGCCACCTCTCAGTACGACCGTGAAGTCCTCGGTCGTCGGGCTCCGAAAGGCCCCGAAGTCGTCGAAGAGCCCCCGACCCTCCGCGTCCGCTGTCCCCGGCTCCATGACCACGCCCCCATGCGCCCCCGCACCGGCCCCCGCCGGTGTGTCAGGGGGTTGACCATAACGCCTGGTGCGCTGTCCATGACGGTGAACGGCAAGGCTCTAGGGACTATCTTCAGCTGTGATCAAAACCGGGTTCTGGCCCCGCCCGGGTGCGAGGCGTGCCGGGGGGAGGCCGGCTGCGCTGTCGGCACGTGGCAGCGAATGTCCCTTGGCGGGCTGCCCGGCAGCGCGGGTTGTCCTGTGCCATCGAACTTTGAGCATGTGCCATCGAAGATTGGGCGGCGTGGGCCACTACAGGCGGTTGGTGGGATGCGAGCCGCAAGTCCTCTTCCCCGCCTTCGGGGCTTCGTCGGGGCTTCAGTCCGCGGGTGCCCCGACGGTGCCCGACGTTTGTCGCGGGTCAGGCCGTGTTGGAGCGGGTCGAGGTGATCACGACGGATGTGTAGGGCACGGTGGCGTGGCCGCCGAGGATGTCGATCGCGTTCCCGGCGCGGTCCAGGACCTCGGCCATTTTGTCTGCGGGGAGTTGGGTGAGGCCGCCGAAGGTGGGGAGTTGGTCGAGCCACTCCTCTCGGGAGTAGGTGCGCTCCCAGGTGAAGTGCCACTGTTCCGGCTCGCTGAAGCTGCCGGTCTGCCGGATCCCGTCGACGATCTTCGCGAACAGCGGCTGGTACGCGTCCACGGCCGATCCCCTCAGTAGACCGGGGTTGAACGGGGAGTCGGGAGCGACCCGTTGAAGTGCTTCGGCGAGGGCGTCGATCACCTCGGCCGGAAGCTGGGGGACGTGGTGGAAGGGGGCGAGTCGGCCGCCGGGCCGGAGCACTTGGGCTGCCTTGGCCGCGCCGGCGACGGGGTCGACCCAGTGCCAGGCGGTGCCTGCGATGACCGCGTCGAACTGCCGCCCGGCCGGTTGCCAGTCCTCGAACCTGGCGACCTCGACCTCGATACGGCTGCGTCGCGCGAAGGCGGCCATCCGCTCGTCGGGCTCGACACCGAGCACCGTGCAACCGGCCGCCTGGAACTGCCGGGCCTCGATGCCGGTCCCGGCGCCGATGTCGAGGACGTGCCGACCGGGGCTTGCCGCGACGATCCTGTCCACCAGGGGCTGGGGATACGGCGGTCGGGCGCGGTCGTAGCGTTCGGCGTCCACGCCGAACGACTCGGCCGTCTGCCGGTGGCGGTGGGGCTCGGGTCCGGACTCGTCCGGCTGTCCCTGCGATAAAGTGGGCATGCGCCCACACTAATGGGCGGTTGCCCACTTGTTAAGGCGAGGGTGGCGCGGAAAGGGAGACGATGCCGACAGGGGTGCACATCCACAACGTGCGCGGCCAGCTGTTCGAAGCCGCCGAGCGCGTCCTGCTCCGGGACGGGCCCGACGCGTTGACCAGCCGGGCCGTCACGGAGGAGGCGAACTGCGCCAAGGGTGTGCTGCACCGGCACTTCACCGACTTCGACGCTTTCCTGGCGGAACTGGTCCTCGACCGCGTCCGCGGCATCGAGGACCAGACCACGACTCTGCGCGCGGCCGCCGGCACCGGCAGCGTGGTGGACAACATCGCCGACGCGCTGCAGGACCTGTTCGGACCGGTCACGGTGGCGATCGTCGCGCTCATCACCTTCCGCGACGGCCTCCGCGCCCGGCTGCGCGAGGCCGGTCTGACCGGCCTCCCACTGGCCATGCAGGGCACGGCCATGATCGCCGCATACCTCACCGCCGAGCGGGAGTCGGGGCGCCTGGCCGGCGACGCCGACATCGACACACTCGCCCCCACCCTCGTCGGGGCCGGGCACCTACTGTTCGCCGACCGGACAAGCGCCCCACCGCAGACCGCCGCCGTCCGCAAAATGGTGACCACCGTCATCGCCGGCGCCTTGCGACCGCCTCAGCCGTGACCAAAACCCCCAGGTCGCACATCGCGCCACTCCCGCCCCCTCGGGTCTGAGCTGCCCCGTGCCACCGAGCCTGAGTGACCTGGGTCACTCGAAGCGCGGGTCGACGCCCGCCGGTGCACCGACCGGGGCAGCCTTCCGCGCAGCCGGGCGGCGCGACGGCGACGTGCTCCTGGTGGCACGCGCCGGACCCGACGCGATCACCGGAGCAGCAGGGGTGGGGCAGCGTGTTCACTGGCGCGGCCTCGGCCGCGGCCTCGGGCCCCTGCCCCGGGGACGGGACCCGCGCTTTTGCCACCGGGGCGGGAGGCGCGCCGGTGAACGCGGCCGGCACCTCGGCGGCGACTTTCCGGGACGGTGCGGCCACGGGGCCGGGGAGCGACGTGGCCGCCGCAGGGGCGGGGCCGGCCGCGTCAGTCGGGGCGGGGTGGAGCTCGGCGAGCTTGTCCAGCAGCCGCGCGTACGCGTCGCGCTCCGGCGGCCGCGGCTCGGTCTTGCCCGACTCCCACTCGCTGACCGTGGCCCGACGCACTCGCAGCGCGGTCGCCACCTCGTCGATCTTCGGCCCGCCCTGGTGCCTCCGGCGGCCTGGAGACGCCGGCCGACGTGCTCGTCGAACTCTGGCCGCGCCCGCCCGCCGCCAGCAGGAACACCGCTCCGTCACCGCCTCCTGCCTCGCCGCCGTCGTCGTCGTAACGGACGCAACTGCTGCCCGCCGAGCTGCACGAGATGGCCGTGTACCACCTCGCCAAAGCCCACCGCGACCTCGGCGACACCACCGCCTCCCGCCACGGAATGCAAACCGTCACCGACGGCGACGGCCGCCTCACCCCCGCCGCCCGCCGCGGACTTGCCCACCTCGCCCGCCTCGCCGGCGACTCCCCCACCGCGTACACCACCGCCCGCACCCTCGGCTGGGCTGGCCGCCGGCACCGCGTCGAAGGCGACATCCACTGGCCCCACGGCGACATGACCCGCGCCGCCGCATACGCCGCCGCCCGCTACCAGGCCGAGCGCACGGCGTCGCCGGCGAACGCGCCACCAGCCAGGCCCACCGCGCCCTCGTCCCGGCCTTCGCCGACCCCGACACCGCCGACGACGAAACCCACCTCGCCCAGCAACTCCTCACCGGCCTCGACCTGCGCCCCACCGGCTTCACCGTGAGGATCACCGCCCTCGTCCGCGACGCCGGCACCCCACACTGCCTCGAAGCCGCCCGCGCGCTGCGCGCCGAGATCCGCGACGCCGGCATCACCGCAATCGAAGCCGTCCTCGAACTCGCCTTCCACACGCCGTGTGGGGCGAGCATGACAAGGTCCGCGCCGTCATCGACCGGCGCGAGCACTCCGAGAGACGGTCACACGAGCCCTTTGAGCTGCGACTTCAAGGGGGCGGAAGCTCCGTGTGAGGCATCGCGGTCTCCCCGCCCTCAAGGTGATCGCGCTCAACCGAACAGCCCGGAACCGAGCGGGCGTCGCCGGTCGAAGCCGGGGAGGACCAGGAAGGTCGCGCTCGCGGTTGTGGTGGTGAAGGGCAGCAGCGCGTCGGAGGTCTCCATGTGGGTGAGGGTGGCGGTGAAGGTCCGCAGGTCGTTCTGGAAGCTGATGAAGAACAGGCCGGGGGCGGGCTCGTCGGTGCTGTAGGAGCGGCGGAGCATGAGGCCGACCCCGACCACGGTGGCGTGCGCCCTGCGCACATGGGCGTCCGCGGGGACGAGATAGCGCCCGTCCGGTGTCTTGGCTCCGAGTTCCGGGCCCGAGGCGGCGGTACCGCCGGAGAGGGGGACGCCGCCGGCCCGGCGCCGCCCGATGACCGCTTCCTGTTCGGCTACGGACAGGGCGGCGAACCGCGGCAGGTCGAGTTCCATACGTCGCAGTACGGCAAGGGTGCCGCCGGCGACCGCAGGGGGCCCCGCCAGCCACAGGTCGCGTCGTTGTTCGGCGGTCGTGTGGGGGCCCACGATGCCGTCGATGAAACCGAGCGGGTTGCGCGGCGCGGCAAGGCCGTCGCCGACGGATACGTTCGTACCGCGGCGTGCGGACTGGCGCCAGCGTTCGCGGATGCGGTCACCGGCCTGGTCCACAAGCGCGGCGGCGACGACCGGTGGGAGCAACGCGTCGCTGGCGCAGATCTGGATCAGCAGGTCACCGCCGCGTGCTTGCGGGGCGATCCGCTCGCGGGAGAACCGCGGGAGGTCGGCCGCGCCGGGCAGCGAGGCACCGGCCGCGCGCACCAGCCGGGGGCCTACGCCGACGGTCACGGTGAGGTCGCCCGGCGGCAGGCCCAGGAGCCGCGCGTCCGTCCCCGATGTGAGGGTGCGGATGGCCTCGCCGAGTTCGGCCAGCAACGGACCGGGAGCCACGGTGGCACCGAGATCCGCCACCACGGCGAGCAGGTGGGGCTGGACCGGCTGGGGAAGCGTGATGCCCGCCTGATGGCGGCCCGTCGCCGACACCTGCGGGGGCGTGGCCCCTGGGGCAGGGGCGTGCCGGCCCGGCCGGGTGGAGTCCGATGTGCACCCGGCGGTCAGACCGGCAACCATCATGGCGCCGGTGACTTCGAGGAACGTGCGGCGTGTCGGGTGGTGATCGGCTCGGCGCATGGGGGCAGGGTGCCACACCCGCATCGCGCGTGCTGCTCAACATGGCAATTCTGGCGTGGAATTGGGTGGCATGTCAGACTGGGATCATGCCTCGATTAGCTCTTCGCGTGCTGGCGGCGGTAGTGGGCGCGCTGACCCTGGTGGCCGGCTGCGGTGGCGATGGCGGATCGGGCAAGGGATCGGGAAAAGGCCGGCGTCCGGCCGGTGCGCACGTGACGATCCGGGTACCTGCCGACGCCCCGACGATCTCGGATGCGGTGTCCTTGGCCCGGCCCGGTGACCTGGTCCTGGTCGCGCCGGGCGTGTACCACGAGTCGGTGAGGATCGACACGGCGCGCATCACTCTTCGCGGTCTGTCCCGGGACCAGGTCGTCATCGACGGGCGGTTGCAGCAGCCCAGCGGCGTCGTCGTCTCGGCGCCTGGGGTGGCCGTGGAGAACCTGACCGTGAAGAACAACACGCAGAACGGGGTCCTGGTCACCGGTTCGGCGAAGGCGGCCGCCGGTCTGCCCGGGGGAAGCGGCGGCTACGACACCGGCGACGAGCCCGTCACCTTCCTGAAGTCGTTCCTGGTCTCCCACGTGACCGCGACCCGCAACGGCCTGTACGGCATCTACGCGTTCTCCGCCCAGAACGGTGTCATCGAGCACTCGTACGCCTCGGGCGGCGCCGACTCGGGGATCTACGTCGGCCAGTGCAAGCCCTGCAACATCGTGGTGCGGGACAACGTCGCCGAGCTCAACGCGGTCGGCTACGAGGGCACCAACGCCAGCGAGAACATGTACGTGGTCGGCAACCGCCTGGTGGGCAACCGGGTCGGACTCACCACCAACTCCAACCACCAGGAGAAACTGCTCCCGCAGAAGGGTTCCGTCATCGCGGGCAATCTGATCGCCGCCAACCAGCAGACGGCCACCCCGGAGCAGGCCGACGGCGGGTGGGGCATCGGCGCCGGCGTCGACGGCGGCAGCGACAACCGATTCGTCCGCAACCGCATCACCGGCAACCGCAACGCCGGGCTGGTGATCACCGCGACCGCCGACATACCTCCGACCGGCAACCAGATCGTGGACAACGCGTTCACCGGCAACGGCGTCGACGTCGGCTGGACGTTCCCCACCGCCACGCGGGGACGGGGCAACTGCCTGCGGGGCAACGACCTGCGCACCACCGTGCCCGCCCGGCTCGCGACGACCGCGGTCTGTCCGCTGCCGGCCGGGTCGTCCTCGCCGGCCGGCACCTGGGCGGCGCCGACGGCCCCCGGTGGCATCCCGTTCACCGAGGTCGCGGCGCCTGCTCCGCAGCCGCAGTTCCCCGACGCCGCCACCGCCGGCGCGACCGTCGTCCCGCCCGTCCCGGACCTGCCGAAGACGGAGGACATCCGGCTGCCGCCGGCGTCCCTGCTCGCCGCGCACGCGCGGGTGCGGACGTCCTGAACGGCGGCTACCGGGCCGGGGTGGTTCCGGGTACCGGCTCGACCGGAACGTAGGTGTGGGTGTCGAAATCGATGACCACCGGCTCCGGCTGCGAACCCACGCTGACGCGGACCCGGTACATGGTGCCGTCGGAGCCGATCCAGTAGCGCACATTGCCCGCCGTACCGGAGCGGTCAGGGGAGGACGGCCCGGCCATGACATCCACCCATCGCCCGTCCACCCGCTCCCGTCCCCACCAGGCGGCGCCGTTCTGCGGTAGCAGTTCGGCGTTGTCCGGCCGGTCGCCGCCAAGGCCGAGCGCGATGGACAGGGAGGTGTCCAGCGCGCTGCCGGATGACAGCAGCGGACGGTCGTACCAGCCCGAACGGGGCGGCGACGCGGGCGCGTGCGCCGGAGCGTCCGTCATCGGGCGGACGCGCACCGAGGTGGGCGTCCATTGGATCAGCCCGTCGCTGGACTCGCTGCGCCCGCTCCCGTGCACCACGCCGTAACCGACCTTGCGCCGATAGTCGACGGACCCGGTGACGGTCACCCCGCCGGCAGTGCCCGGTACGGTGATCGTCACCGCGCGGCCCTGTGCCTGGTAGTTACGGAATCGCGTGATGGCCAGTCGGTTCGCCTCGTCCGTCGTCAGCGAGCGCGGGCCGTCACCGCCGGATTCGCCGTCGGCGATCAGGAAGGCGGTCACCGCGGCCAGTGTGGCCACCGCGATGCCGATGGCGGCTGCAGCCCGGCCGTACCGGTGTTCGCCAGCGAACCCCCGCCTCCACCGGCCGGGGCCGGGTGGTTGGCGGGAGGTGCGGGCGACGGCGGCGTGGAGGCCGCCGGCGGCGTCGGAGCCGGTGTCGGGGTCGGTGTGGGAGACGGGGTTGGTGTGGGAGTCGGGGTCGGTGTTTCCTTCGGGATGTACACCCCGGCGTCGATCGTGTGATCGACCCCGCCCGGCTTGTCCGGGGCGGTGACAGGCGCGTAGCCGTTGCACAACCGCCCGGTGGTGGGCGGGGTCACGTTGGAGTCGTGCGCACGGTCGGCACCGGCCCGCGGCAGCGTGAACCTCAGCTCACTCGCCGGGGGCTGCTCGGGCACCTTGCTGGTGTCCGCGGTGCACACGTCGAACTGCACCGTGTACTTCGCGCCCGGCGTGAGCTCGTACGCGGCGCCGACACCACCGAAGTAGTACTCGCCGGCGGCATTGGTCCTGGTCGTGGCGACCTGTTTGCCGTCCGCGTCCAGCAGGTTGACCGTCGCCCCCGGCAGCAGCACGTGCCCCGGGTCCTGGATCCCGTTGCGGTCGCCGTCGAACCACACGACGTTGCCGATCTGGATCGGCGCGTTCGCCGCCGCGTACGCGATGTCACCGAGCCCGCCGGCCTTGCCGAACCCGCCCTGTTCCGCGCTGACGAACTGGAACCCGTTGGCGGTCGGGTCATTGCCCGGGCCCTGACCGGTCGTGATGTGGTGGTACCCGGTCCCCGAGGTCGCGACCTCGACGACCGGGTCGAACTCCGTGCTGACGACCCACTGCTGCTGCGGAATATAGGCAACCGACCCCAGCGCGGTCTCCTGGTGCGCGCCGCGCCCGTAGAAGTCGCCCGGGAAGTACTCGACGACATCGGCGTCCTGGGTGCCGCTGTTGGCCGGGGTGGCGCGGTTGGGGCAGCTCCCGGTGCCTTCCCACTCGTACCCACCGGTGGGAGTTGCGCAGACCATGGTGATGTCACCACCGGACATGCCGTTTTGCGGCGTGTCGTTCCCCGGGCGCGGGTCCAGCCCTCCCCAACTGAGCACGTCCATGAACCGGTCACGGAAACCCAGGATCATCGAACCGTCGCGGGTGAAGGCGAGTGAGGCCAGCTCCGGCTGCGGACTGATGAAGGTGTTGCGCACCTTCCGGTCGTCCCATGTGTCCAGGCTGGTGTTCCACGGGTTCCAGTGGGTGGCATGGTCGGCGTCGGAACGGTGGACGCTGCCACGTTTGGCTGTGAGCGGATGGCTCAGCAGTGTGGTGAACCGCTTGCCGTCGAAGGTGTGGACGACGGCTTTCAGGTCCGTGCGCTGCTGCGTGCTCTCCGCGCTGCACACGCCACCGACGTACAGCCTGTTGTCGTGGACCTCGAGACCGAAGGGCCGCCAGTCCTCGGGGCTCGCGCACCCCGGGTCCGGGATCGGGACCGTGGACCTGGGCGCCGCGGCGGTGGCCCCGGTCGCGTCGAAGCTCACCAGGCTGCGGGTCCGCAGGTTCACCGCGTACAGCGTGGAGCCGTCCTCCGACAGGGCCAGGCCACCGATGCTCTCCTTGCCCGGCGCGTCGGTGAACCCGGCGTCCTTGATCATGTTGGTGGTGTCGTGCGGCGTCACCGCGGCGTCCGGCACCCGCGCGAACAGCTTCGGCGCGCCCGAGCCGTTGACCGGCACCGTGTAGATCGCGCCCCCGCCCTGGGGCCCGTACGGGGCGTACCGGCGGGCGAACGCGCTCTGGAACAGCCGGGTCCGGTACTTGTCGTACGCCAGCCCGAACGTCGTGCCCACCTGGTCCTGTGTGGCCAGCGTGGTCGGGCACGCCGCATCGGTGGGACACGTGCCCCGGGCCTTCGTACCGAACGCCACCAAGGCCCGGTTGTCGGTCGCGTTGGGGCCGTTGTGGACCGGCACGAAGTACCGGGAGTCCGGCAGCGTGTAGTCGGCCGGATTCCACACCGCCGTCACCACCGAGGCGTTCTTTCCGTCCGACACGTCCACGAACGACGTGAAGCTGTCGAAGTGGTTCTCCGCCGTGGATGCGGGCGCCGCCCGCAGATGGTCGCTGTACGGCGCCGGGATGCTGACGTCGACGCGGTACCGGCCGCCGCTCAGCGCGGCCGACGGCGACACCACGACCTTTCCGGTGGCATCCGTGACGCCGGTGACCACGTGCCCGGCGGGGTCGGTGACCGCCACCTTCATGCCCCGCTGCGGCACGTCCATCGTCGCGTTGATCACGCCGGTGCCGAAGAAGTCACGCAGCACCTCGACCGTCAGCGTGCCGTCGGCGGTCGAAGCGGCGGCCGGTCCAGCCGTCGCCCCCACGGCGCCGCCTGCCAGGAGGAGAACGGATAACGCGATGCGCGCCGGCGGCTCCGCGAGCCTCCGGGGTAACCGGCGCGCGGTCCTGCCTGATCGGTTCATGGCATCACACTCCAGATTTCTCTCGTCGTGAAAACGAAGCACCCGCTTCTCGCTGCGCGTCCGCTTCCTGACCCCGGGCGCGGACACCGGCCGCGAACGTCACGGAAGGAAAAAGGGTCCACTCCTGTTGCGTGGACCGCTTCGTGGTGATCGCAGGAAGATTGTGGGTGAGTGGTAAGCGCCGCAGGCAAGGAAAAGCAAACATACGTTCACGACTTCGGGCGGGACCGCTGCGGGTTACGTGTTTTTGCAGCTCAACCATGGTGCCCTCTCCCCCAGCCCCCGACCTCACCGACTGCCGACGCAAGCAGCGCGCGATATCCTATCCCTGGCATCTCGCCGTCACCGGCAGGATCCCTCACATCCATCGGCATCCGCGATCGTTTCCGAGCGCTCGGAGAATGGCAACCGGAAAGAATGTGCGACAGTGAAAGTGATGGCCGAATCCGGTCCCTTCAGGACTAGTACCGTCCGGATGACGCGAGTACTCCGAACAGGTGGGCTCCTCCAGGACGCCCAGGACGGCTGCACCCCCCGATTCTGCCGATGTGAGACGCCGCGTCCCCGGCCCCTGGCGGGCCCGGCTCTCGCTGGGTCTGGGCCGGCAGGACGGCGTGATCGTGCTCCTCGACTCCCCGGCCGGGGAGGATGACCGGGCCGGCACGGTGCGCGGGGCCGGGCTGGTGCGGGCCGTGGCCGACGCCTGCGGCGCCGCGAGGCCGGACCGCGGCGGCGCGCTGTGGCTGGTGACCGGGAAGACCGGTCGTTCCCGGAGCCGACCGGGCCCGGACATCCCGCCGACGCCGCAGTGTGGGGGACGGACGCGTGCTGGCCAACGAGCGACCGGGGCCGGCGGTCCGCCGGCTGTCGGTGGAGCACCGCGCCGACCCGTCCACGGCTGCCGGGCGGATCACGCGGGAACTGCTCGACCCCACCGGTGACGACGAGGTGGTCCTCACCCGGCGGGGCAGATTCGTGCCCAGGCCCTTCGACTGCGCTCCCACCGCGTGGGAGGAGGACGGCGCCGGCCGCCCCCACGCCCTCCGGCTGCGCGAACCAGGGCTCGCACACCGGCCGGCGTGGGTGCCCGGCGGGCCGGCGCTCGGTCTCGAACGCACCGGGGACGTCGTCACCGTCGGACCAGGGGGGACGGAACCCGCGCCCAGGGACCGGGTGTTCGCGTTCGGTCACGGCCCGCTCGCCTCCCACGTACGGGTGCGAACCGAGCAGACCGGACGCATCCCCGACGGCATGGGTCACGGCGAGGCCGCGACCCTGCCCGCGGTCTACCTCCCCGTGCAGCACAGCCTGGAAGAGCTGGCCCGGCTGGCGCCCGGGGAGAGGCTGCTGGTGCACGGCGGGGCCGACGGGCCGGTCTCACAGCACTGCGGTACGCCCGCGACCTGGGCGTCGCACGGCCCTTGGGCACCGTCCTGGCAGACGACCTTCACGGTCGTCGTCACGGGGCAGTCGTTCCCGGGCTGCGTGTACCGCCGGCTTCCATGCAGGACGGCGCAGGAAGGTGCCCGCTCCGTGGCGGAGGCCGCGCCGCTCCAGGGCCGTGGCGACCTGAGGGCGTCAGTGCCGACGTCCCCGGGCGGACCAGCCGCTGCCGACGCCCGCGACGTGCAGGGCCAACAGGGCGAGCCCGACGAGCATGAAGTTGGTCGAGGCGAAGACGTCGTTGGTGGCGATGTCCGCCGCGTTGATCAGGAAGGCGATGAGGAACAGGACGGCGGCGACGATGGCGAGCACGGGACCTCCTGGGGGTGAACGGCGCCGCCCGGCGCCGTGACACCCGTATGCCCTCGACCGGGACCGAAACACGGGGCCGGGCGGACCGGTGCGGCCCCGTACGGTGGAAGGATCGTCGAACCGTTCGCCCGTCGGCAGGATGACGCGTACATCCTCGGCCGCACGCAGTTCCGCCTGCGGTGGCTGCCAGAGAGGATCGGTGATCCTCCTCCACCACAGGGCCCGGGTCTCGGTCTGCGCGGGCTTCGGCAGTCCCGGCCGGCTCTCCACGGTCCGGTCGAGTCGGCCGGATCCGACGAGCGCAGCGAGCTGCTGCTGCGTCTGGAGACGCTGCTGCTCGGCTTCCGCAGCTCGCTGGTCGGCTTTCTGGACGACGGCGTCGGTCTCCGGAGCGTAGCCGCCGATGGTGGTGGTGGTGAACAGCCGCACGGTGCACCCCCACTCGGCGACTTCGGCCAGGCCGCGTTCGTCATCGACCAGGTCCTGGCGGTCGTGGTCGAGATGCTGCCGCGGCCGGGTTTCCTCGAGCACGGCCGCGGCCTCGGTCGCGGTCATTCCGGCGGCTCGTCGGCGGACCGCACGGCGGCCGGCCTTCGCTGGTCCCGCTCCACCGGCGTCCTCGAAGGCTGGATCGCCGCCGACGTGTGCGCGGCACCGGGGCGCCGGCGAAGCAGCCGACGCGTCCGTCGGTCCGGAGCGATCGATCGCGCCGAGCCGGCCGGGAGACACCGAGCCCGCCCCGGCGCACGTCCATCAGGATGCCGGGCAGAGTGCGCGGGGGCGGGGCCCGGCGGCACGTTGTCACGCCATCGGTCGGCGGTGAAGGCGCCCTTGGCCCATCTGCACAGTGACCGCACCGGATCCACAGTCGCCTCGATGTTCCACACCCGTGCCGTGCCGTCCCTGCCCCAGCTGACCATCGTGCTACCGCCGGGGTCGAAGGCCACACCGGTGACGTCAGCGCTGTGTCCGTCGAGCGGATCGCCGATCTCGCGCCCGGTGGCGACGTCCCAGAGCCTGACCGTGCGGTCCATGCCGCCAGTGACCAGGATCGTCCCGTTGGGGCTGAACTCCACGGACGTGACGCCGCTGCGGTGGCCGGTCAGTGCATCCCCGATCTGCTCGCGTGTGGCCGCGTGGCCCCGGCCGGCTCCTGGACGCCGCGCGCGGGCACCTCCCCGGCGCCGACCGGCACCTCGCGCGTGCCCTGCTCACCGACATCGACGTCCTGGGCGATCCGGTGGCCGCCTGGACGGAGTTGTCCGCCGGCCCCGACGGCGCGGCTGCGGCATTCCGGCTCCTGGCGGCGCTCGCCGCGTTCACCCCGCGCCGGCCGGGCCCCCGGCGACGCCCCGCTGGAGCTGGCCGCCCGCACCGGGGTGGCAGCGGCAGCACGGTGGTGGACCGCGGCGCTGGACGCCGACCTGTCGCCCGGCGCCGCCCTTGACGACGAGGCGTGGCTGCCGCTGGCCCGGCACAACGCCGCTCACCTCCCGGCCCAGACCCGCGCTGGCGACATCGCCGCACGCGCCACCGCCCACCCGCACAGCCCCGATGCCCTGCTCCTGCTCACCCGCCTCGCCCCGCCCCGCCCCGTGGCACGACGGTGATGTCCGCCGCCACGCCCGCACCCTGCTCCTGGCCGCCGAGGCCTTGCTCGCTCCCGACTGCCCTGCCGCCACGGAGCGGCTGCACCGAGTACTGGTGGAGGCCGGGGAGGTGGACCTCACCCGGACGCCGTCGACGGCCGACTGATCGGCGACCTGCTCGTCGGCCGACGCGGTCTGGGGCCGACGCGGCTCGCCGCTCCGGGCGCCGGAGGAGGCGTGCTGCCGGCCGAAGCCGAGGTGCTGCTCGCTTCGCCGGCCCGCCGCAGGCTCACCTAGGTCTGCGTTGTGCCGCTCGTCCCGCCGGTCCTGCCGGACTTGCTCTGCGGCACCGGGAAGTTGCTGCCCGCCGCTGTCCGCACGACCTCATTCCTGCCGCGCCAGCCCCGCCCACCCCTGCTTCAGGCCCGCGCCCGTCGGCCGGGTGCCGCCGCTGTTCCGGCGTACGGCGCCGGGGTGCTGTTCGCCCCCGCCGGGGCCTCGTCCCGGCTCGCGTGGCGCCGCCGCCGTCGACGCTGCCGGCAAGCCCTCCCGCCACCCTCGCCGACGCCGCGTCGCCCTCCCCCTCCCCAATCGGCTCCGTGTCGCGCGGCAGGTAGGGCGTGGGCCCAGGCGGGGCGCGGGGACGCCGAGCGCCGGGTACGGGGTGGGTAGGCGCGCTGGGGCGCGGCACGGAGACCGGAGCGCGGTGGGACAACGCGCAGGCGCGGGGCGAGCGAGACGTGCAGCGAACCGAGCGGCGGCGTGGGACGGGGCGGGGCGAAACGACGGTCCTCAGCGAGCCGCATCGGGCAGGCCGGGCGGCGAAGCGGGCGGGATCGCGCGAACAGGGGACGGCAGGCGGACATGGCGCGGCCGGTACGGCGCGCGGCCAGGCGGACCGGCGGGTGGGTGAGCAATACCTCGGCGTCGGATACCGGAACCACGGTGCCGAGCGGGAGGAGCAACACGGATACGCAACCGACGGGTCGAGACCGCGCGGGTGGCGGGGGCACGGTCCGAAGCGCCGAGGCGGGGAGAGATCACGGATCATCGAGCAGCGCGGTCGAGACCGACGGTCAGTCGTGGTCGGTGCACGACGATGGCACGGCGACGAGCGCAAGGCCAGCAACAGCTCCCCCGGTGCCCGGAGCGCTGCAACGATGGGTTACGGCGGTCGGCGGGACGGCGCGCGGGCAAAGGCCAGTCGGCCTCCGATCAGGGCAGGAGCAGCGCGACGCCCGTGGTGTTCCCGAGCGGTGGAACGCTCGATACGTCCGTCCAACTCGCTGACGTGCGACGGTTTCAGGTATCGGAACTCATCCGAGGTATCTCAACTCGGCATGGGGCCCGGTACGAAGGCGAGGTAGGTGGCGGTGGTCAGCCCGCTGAAGGTGACGAGCTGGCGGGGCTTGAGGAGTGTGAAGGCGGCGTGCATGGCGATTCCGGCGGTGACGGCGTACGGCATCGTCTGCTCGATCAGCAGCATCGGGGTGAGGGCGATCTCCAGCGTGATGACGGTGGCCGCGGCCAGGCGCCACAGGAGGATGTCGCGGTCGGTGAGGTTGCCCACGTGGCGGTGGACGGCGGCGGGGACGGCGAACTGCCGGGGGCAGGGCAGTTGGTCGCGGACCTGGTGGAGGGTGTGCACCCACTGGACGAGGTAGAGCCCGGAGCGGAACTGCGGTGAGTGGATCTTCTGCCAGGCGGAGTTCCAGTAGATGTCGGTGGTTATCAGGACGATCAGGCACTGGGCCCAGGTGTTCGCGGTGCTGGCGCCGTGCTGGGCGTGCAGGCCGGTGCCGAGGTCGCCGACGAGGAGCAGACAGGCGCCGGTGAGCAGGGTGTGGCGGATCGCGTTGGGGCTGCGCAGGTAGAGCAGTTCCATGGCGGCGCCGGCCAGGACGAGGACGAGGGCCGGGCGCGGGAGGACGCCGAGGGTCAGGGCGAGGGCGGCGGCCGTGCGGGCCAGGAGTACGGGCCGGTAGACGGCTGTCAGCAGGCGGGCCCGGCCGGGCCCGAAGCGCTCGATCGCGAGGCGGGTGCTCAGCGAGTTGGGGGTGAAGCGGTCTCAGCCGCCTTGGCCGAGGGCCAGGGCGAAGCGCGCGGTGAGGACCGCGCCGAAGACGATCCGCAGCCAGTGCGGGCGGGCGGGGTCGGTCGGGGTCTGGAAGCCGGAGGCGAGGGCGTCAAAGAACCACACGGCTGCCCACCACCTTCACGGGCTGCTCGCCGCGGGCGGACAGGACGCGGCCGTAGCCGTCGATGCGGGTGTAGCGGCCGGTGGCGGTGAGGTGGTCGAGCACGGTCTGGAGCTGGGGCGGGCCGAGGACGAAGGAGCCGGGGGAGAGATAGGCGTAGACGTTGACCGGCTCGGTGCGGCCGTCGGGGGTGGTGCCGGTGAGGCTGGTGATGGTGAAGGTGGCCCGGCAGAACATCTTCCAGCGCAGCCAGCGGCCGGGCAGCGGGGTGAAGCCGGTGATCATCCAGATGACCAGGGCGGCGGTGACCGCGTACTGGACGGCGACAGCACGGATACGTACATGACGAGAACCTCCGTGGCGGGAGGGCGAAGGACGGGGGCGGGCCCGCCCCGGGGCGGGCCCGGGGCCCGGGGGGTCAGCGCTCGGGCTTGGGGGGCCGCTGCATCAGCGCGGCCGCGGCCTGGTCGAGGGTGACCTGCTCGTGCAGCAGGGCGGAGATGACGTCCGTGATCGGCATCTCGACACCGTGGGCGCGGGCCAGCTCCAGGACGGCGGCCGCGGACTTGACGCCCTCGGTGGTCTGCCGGGTGGCGGCCGTCGCCTCCTTCACGCTCATCCCCTTGCCGAGGTGGGTGCCGAAGGTGCGGTTGCGGGAGAGCGGCGAGGAGCAGGTGGCCACCAGGTCGCCCACCCCGGCCAGGCCGGCGAGGGTGGCGGGGTCGGCGCCCATCGCGGCGGCCAGGCGGGTGGCCTCCGCCAGCCCGCGGGTGATGAGCATCGCGGTCGCGTTGTCGCCCAGACCCATACCGGTGGCGATGCCGACCGCCAGGGCGATGACGTTCTTCACCGCGCCGCCCAGCTCGCAGCCGATCACGTCGGCGGACGTGTAGGGGCGGAAGTACGGGGTGTGGCACGCCTGCTGGAAGCGGCGGGCGGCGTCTTCGTCGGGGCAGGCGACGGTGGCGGCCGCGGGCTGCCCGGCCATGATCTCCCGGGCCAGGTTCGGGCCGGACAGCACCGCGACCCGGTGCTCGGGCAGCCCGGTCACCTCGGTGATGACCTGACTCGCCCGCAGCCCGGAGTGCTGCTCGATGCCCTTCATCAGCGACACGACCACCGTGCCGGGTCCGATGTGCGGGGCCCAGGCGGCGAGGCTGGTGCGCAGGGACTGCGCGGGGATCGACAGGACGAGGAAGTCCGCGCCCGCGAGCGCGGCGGCCGGGTCGGTCGTCGCGGTCAGGTTGGAGGGCAGTTCGACGTCCGGGAAGTAGCCGGGGTTGCGCCGGGTGGTGTTGATGCCGTCGGCGATCTCGGGTCGGCGGGCGTGCACGACGACGCTGCTGCCGGCATCCGCGAGGACCTTGGCCATCGCGGTGCCCCAGGACCCGGCCGAGAACACCGCCGCGCGGACGGAAGCGTGGGTCACGGGAGGATCCTCTCGGGGGCGGCGGGCCGGGCGTCGGGCTCTTTCGGCGCGGCCATCGTAACGGCCCGGCCCGGCCCGGCCGGTCCGGTCGGCGGGCGCCGCAGGGTGAGCAAGACCGCGCGCCGGCCGCGCAGGGTGGGCAGGACCTGGTGCGCCTCGTGCAGCATCCGCTCGGCCGGGCCTGGGCCGAGTTCGGTGCGGAGCTGGTCGGCGTGGTCGATCCACAGCCCGTAGAGCCGTTCCCACATCGCGGGCTCGCCGGGCCGCTCATCCACGTGCTCCTCGTGCAGCCCGGCGGCGTCGACCTGCTCGTGCCACCCCGGTTGTGCGCCGCGCCGCAGCGCCCGGGTGACGACCAGTCGCCCGCCCGGGGCCAGGAGGCGGGCGAGTTCGCGCAGCGCGGCCCCGCGGTCGCCGGCGTGTCCGAGGGCGTCCACGCAGACGACGCCGTGGGCGCAGCCGGTCGGCAGGCCGGTGTCCTCCAGCTCGGCGACACGGAAGACGGCGCGTTCGGGGCCGGCGGGGAGGAAGTGCGGGCAGCGGGCCGCGGCCTGGGCCACGGCGATCGGGGAGAGGTCGAAGCCTTGCAGGCGGGCGCCGGTGGCGCGGGCCAGCCACAGGCCGACGCCGCCGGTGCCGCACCCGGCGTCGACCAGGAGCTGGCCGGGAGCCAGGCGCAGGCGTGCGGTCGCCAGCCCGAGCAGGGGCCAGTCGCAGGAGCTGGAGGCGGCGATCTCGGCCGGGTGGTCCTCTCCCATCGCCTCGGCGTACAGGCGGGCGACCAGGTCGGTGCGGGCCCGGGCGGCGTAGAGCTTGTCGTACTGGACGGCCCGGCCGGCCCGGACGTCCCCGTCGTGGTCGGGGGCGGTGGGGTTCGTGGTGGGCTTCATCATCGCGGCATCGACCTTCGGATGCGGGAGCGGGCGCCGGGACAGATCACCTGCACAGCGTGGACGGGTAAGGCCGGGTCGGCGGTCAACTCCAGGGCGATGGGCTGGTGCCCGGTGACCTGCTGGACGCGCCCGGCCACGGCGCGCACGCGGTCGGCGAAGTCGCCGCCGGGCGGCGGGGGCAGGTAGGCGGTGGCCTGCGGCCACGGGGCCAGCCCGGTGGTCTCGGCCGGGCGGAAACAGGAGGGGTCGACGGGGGCGACTTCGACGGGCAGGTCGTCGCGGGTGCCGGCGATGACGGCCAGCCGGGACTGCGCCGCCTCGTTGACCGCCCGGGTCAGCGCGATGCCCGGGTGGGTGTGGCAGCCGCCCCCGGCGAAGATCGTCGGGTGGTCCTCGGACCACAGGTAGGCGAGGCACACCGGCAAGTCGTAGGGGCCGTCCACCAGGGCGATCTCCACTGCCATGCCCGCGGCCGCCAGGCGGTCGAGCAGGTCGCGGCCGTGCGGGTCCTCCACGGTGGCCGGGTCGATCAGGGTGCGCCGCCACCCGTCCACCGCGGCGTCCCGGTGCAGCACGTCGCGCTCCACCACCTCCAGCAGACCGTGCAGCACCGCTTCGGCGTAGGTGTTGCCGGCCGCCAGGCCGGTACTGGTGGCGCGCAGCAGGTCCGGGGCCCACTTGGGCCGCTGGGCCCGGCGGCACACCAGGTCCACCGGCAGCAGCTGCTCGGCGCCGTCGACCAGGCCGGTGCCCGACATCCACTCCCACGCCACCCGGGCGAGCTCCCGCTCAGGGTGGGAAGCGAGGAGCGGGAGCGCGGCCACCGGGCAGTCGGGGGCGACCTCGACGGCCGGACCGTAGGCGGTGATGGGCAGCGGCTGCTCGACGTGCCACAGCTCGATCGCCTCCATCACCGCCGAGACCTTCGCCAGCACAGGGGTGGCGCCCTTGCCCTGGGAGGTGCTCACCGACATCCTCGTTCAGCGACAGGCCGGCCAGCACATCCGCGCGCATCGCCTCCCACCGCGGCCCCTCCGGCAACCGCGCTCGCGGGTCGGCCCACCGGTTGGAGGGGGAAGCAAAGACATCCCGCCGATTCAGCGCCCGGTGCAGTTGCTCCAGCACGCACACCACGTACGCGTCGCGGTTGACGGCGCCCCGCGGCAACTTGGCGTTGGAGAACACCACCCGCCACCACACCGCCGGCACCAGTTCGGCGTCCACCTCGCGCAGCAGCAGCGGACGCTCCTTGGCCCGCCGCCTCGACAGCGCCAGCAGCCGCCGTACCGCCTTCAGGACGTGCTTGCCGCCCTGGGCCGCGCCCAGCGCCGCCTGCCGCTGCACCGCCTCCGCGATGGCCAAGTCCACCTGGTACAGCCGGACGACCTGGCGGTGCGCCTCGACCACGCGGCGATAGCTCTCCGGCGGTGTCCGGCGCTCCATCGGTGTGACGGGCACAGACATCTGCGGGCCGGGTCGGCGGCCGCCGTGGTGGGGCCGGCCCTTCCCGGGACGATGTCGGCGCGGAAAAGGACGGGGTGCCTGCGGGCAGGGCTCGCACGGCGCGCACTGCGGCGACTGGGCGAGCCCTCGCGGTCCAGGGGCTCGGAGGGACTACCCCCGCGGGTGCGGGGGTAGTCCGCGGACTCCATCCGTCGGCACCTGCGGGCCATCGTCGTCCCCGTATCCGCAGGTGATGACGCTGGAGGACGCCACCGTCCGGTCGTCCCCGCACCCGCGGAGGTGGTCCCTTGTCCCGGCACGCCGGCCCGGGTGGGTGGTCCGGTCGCGGATCGCCCGGGCTCCGCCGGGCGGCCGGGCGCCTGGCTCACCCTTCGTCCCGGCCGCCGGTGGAGGGGTGCCGGCCCCGCGTGATGGCGAGGACGCCGCCCGCGACGGCGATCACGGCGATGGCCAGCGCGATGCTGACCCCGCCTTCGGTGTCCCAGTACACGTCCTCCAGGCTGATCAGCAGCGCCGCCTCGTCCAGGACCAGCGCCAGTCCCACCCCGTAGGCGAGGCCCATCCAGGCGCGCGTCCGCGCGGAGCGCTGGACCAGGCCTACCACCCCCACGGCCGCGAGCATGAGGATGCCCCACACGTAGTGGTGGATGTGCACCCCGCCGGCCTGGACGTCGCCCAGGCCCGCCACATCGATGTGGATGAGCCAGGTGAGCAGGCGCATCCCGCCGAAGGTGAGGGCGAACCCCCACCAGGCCAGCACCAGGCCACGCCGCTCCGGGGAGACGCCGGGCAGGACGCGCCGGTGCAAGGGCCTTCCCCCGTGCCCGGTCCGGGTACGGGGGGAAGTCTTCGACGGCTCCACGGGCGCCCTCCTGTCGAGAATGCTCTGGTCAGCGCGGCCATCACGCCCGGCGCACTGTAGTGGGCCGCGTGCGCGACGCCCGGGACCTCGGCGACGTGTCCGTCGACGACCGTGCGCGCCACTCGCCACACCCGGGTGCCGGAGGCGACAGGGCCGCTCGCCCCGCGCACGACGGGCACCGGCGCCCGGACCCGGGCCGGGCCCGTCTCGAAACCCCGCACGAGACGTACGGGCGGACCTACCCGGGCCAGACCGTCCCGCGATCCGCCGGACCGTCCCGCGGTCCCGCCTCCGTCAGGACCGGACCGATGCCGCTTCCCGCCGGTTCGGCTCGGGGGCCAGTCAAACCCCCCGGCCCCGCCACCGTCGGCGCAGCCAGCGGTCGTGGCCGGCGACCACGGCTGCAGACCGGGGTGCACGACGCGCTCGTGGGACCGGGCGGTGTGCCGGACGTTGCAGCGGCCTGCAGGAAGCTCGCCCAGGACCAGGAAGAAGCTGTCCGGCGGGGCGCCGCGCAGATCTCGGCGTGGACAGGCGACACAAGGTGTTGACCTGAATCGGCCTGCCCGTGGGCTGGTTCATGCAGCCGTTGCTTGTGGGAGGCGGGGTTCGTAGAAGGTGCCGTCGCGGAGCATTGCGAACAGCACGCTGATCCGCTGTCGGGCCCTGCCCGGCCCACCCAGCCCATGCCGACCGCAACACCGTGCGCGGCAGCGGGGACACCCATGGCCGGACTGCGGCCGGGCGGTGGCCTCCAGCTGTGCCGCACCCGCCGCGCCGCCACGAGCCGTCACGGCCTGGACCTGTCGGGGCCCGCTCGGCGCGGGCACGACGCGGGCCTGCTTTTCGGCGACGCGGGGTGACAGCCGGGTCGACGCGCCGTTCGGGCAGGCCGGCGATGGCGGCCTGGTGGGCGGCGAGGGCTTGGCGGTAGCGGGGTGAGGCCGTCTCCCCGGTCTTCACCGGCCCGGCAACCATGCTCCCCGCGCCCGCGGGGATGTTTCCTCCGCGTCGGCCGAACGGTCGACACGCGGCGAGTCCTCGCCACCGCCGTGGTCATAGTTTTCTGCACGCTCTGATGGAGCCCACCGTGAGGTCCCCGACCGGTGCCCGCGGCCCAGCCGGAAGGCTCAGGTGTTGCGAGGCCACCAGGCCTGCTGCCTGATCAGGGCTCAGCGACGGTGGGAGCCCCCGGCCGGACAGGGGCACGCCGGGCAGAGCCACGTGTGGACCCGCTACCGCCGCTCTGCCTCAGCACGAGCCACTTCGGCGTCGTACTGACCGGCGTCGAAGTGGAACTCCGGCGGCGGGGGCTCCGGGGCGTACGGAACCTCCCAGTCCGACCACTGCACGAGCTCCCCGATCCGCTGCACAACGACGGACAGGAAACCGCAACAACCACCGGTGCACTCCGGTTCCCCCAACTCCAGACGGCGCGCCTCGCCGGTTGCCCGCAGGAGGCTGGGCCGGCCGGCAGGACATCAGCCGCCAACGGCCAACGGCCGCCCTCGTGGACCGCCCCCTCGACCACGTCCTCGCCGTTGACCCAGAACCGCATCGGGGCAGCCCACCTCGGCCCCGGCGGCAACACTCTGATCTCCAAACGATCGAACATCAGACCCACTTTACGGGGGTGTGTTGAAGTCCGCGCGCGGCCCAGTCGACACCCGCCTCACCCTGGCGGATCTTCTGCGGATCCCGCTGCAGCCCCAACCGCTACGCCCGCCAGCACAGGGTGAAAGAGGTTTAACGAGGGATTGCAGAGGAAACACTTGTGGCTGACTGGGCGGGGGCGACAATTCTGACAAGGTGTTCCATATGATGAAACGTATTCTCGCTGGTTCAGCCCTGGTGGTCTCGTCCACGATCCTGGCCATGGGTACGGCCTCCGCCGCACCCGCAGCCCCCAGCGCCCCAGCATCCGCTGCGGCCACACAAGTCGTCCCCGATTTCTGCAACTACCTCAAGGGCATTCCGGTGGTCGGTAACGTGTTGTGCCCGCAGGTGTAGGACCTTCAGCGGAGTTGCCTCCAAGCGCTCGGTGCCCGTCGCGAAAGGGCACCGAGCGCTGCTGCACGGCCACCAGATGCTGATCCCGCAAAAGCCGGGCAGAGGTGACGGCACGCCCATTGACACCGGGCATTGAGATGCCCCGTCGTCGTCCCCGCACCCGCGGGGATGGTCCCGTCACCCAGGAGGTGGCGCGGCTCCTCGCGTTGTGCTCCCCGCGCCCGCGGGGATGGCCCCCCTGGGTCACCCGGGCCTGCCACTGCTCGTCGCGGCCCGTGCCCTGCCTCCGGGCTGTGGTGCTCACGCGGTGCGCTCCAGTCGTACTGCACCCGCCGCGTCGTGCTGCACTACGGCCTGGTCCTGCCGGGCAGCTCGCTCGGCGCGGGCGCGGCGCAGGGCGGCGGCTTCGGTGGCGGCGGCTTGACGGTGGCGCTGGATGCGGGCCTGTTCGATCGGGGCCGGTGCGTCGGCCGGGACGACGTCGGTCTCGGGGAACGCATGGCGGCTGAGTTCGAGCAGGGCGTGGATCTGTTCTTCGGCGGCGCGGGCGACGGCCGGGTCGACACGTCGTTCGGGCAGGTCGGCGATGGCGGCCCGGTGGGCGGTGAGGGTTTGGCGGTAGCCGGGCGAGGCGGTCTCCCCGGTCTTCACCGGCCCAGCGGCTGCGGGCGGCGGGGCCGACCGGTTCCGGGAGGGGGTCGGTGCGGGGGTGGGTGGCGTAGGCGGGGGAGTCGGGGCGCAGGTCGAGGCGGCCGGCGCAGCGCGAACGGCCGGCGGCGTCGGGTCGGCGACCGTCGTGGCGGGGTCGGCCTTCCCGGGGGCGGGCGGCAGGACGTGCAGGGACTGTACGTTCGCGCCGGGCACCTTCTCGTTGGCCGCCGCGATCAGCTTCGGCGCGATCCAGCGCACCTTCGTGCCGTACGCGGGCGCGGCGGGGACGACGTCCAGGCGCCCGATGTTCGCGTCGAACTTCACCGCCTTCACGTGCCCGGCAAGTTCGGGCGCGGCCCCGGCGAGGATGGCCTCCCACTGGGCCAAGACGCTGCCGCCGGCGGCCGGGGCGACCCGGCCCCGCTCGGTCATCATCATCGTGATCGCCGCGCCCAGCCCGAGCGGTTCGCGTCCGTCCCGCCGCAGAGTCGTGCCGGTGCGCCGCTTCGGCTTCGTGGTGCGGGCGCCGTTCTTCCTCGCCGCCTCCCGGGCAGCGAGCAGGGCCTGGCGCGCGAGGTCGACGCCGGACATCTCTGGGACGGCACTCACGCGATCACTCCCAGAGCCTCGCCGTCCAGCGGGCGGGCGGCGAACTCGGGAAGGCGCTGCGACCACGGCGCGGGCCGGACCGGCTCGGGGCGGGCCTAGGTGTGCAACTGCTCCAGCCGCACGGCGAGCAGGTGCTCGACGGTGCGGGTCTGCGCCGTTGCGGCGGCCTCGGTCGCGGCGGCCTGGCGGCGGCGCTGGAGGCGGGTCTGCTCAATCGGGGCCGGCGCACCATCGGGGCGACGTCGGGCTCGGGGAACGCCCGGCGGGACAGCTGCCGTACCCGTGCGCGGCGTCCGCGAGTTCGCACGCCGCCTTTGCCGCCCGGTCCGCGCACCGCGACCACTGGGAGTGGTTGAACGCCCTGGTCGTCGACCACCACCACTTCCGCACCCCGCCGGCCGTGGAGGACGCCAAGGAAGGCCGCATCCAGACCGTCCTGTCCGGCCGCTCCCTCATCGCGGTGCTGATCAAGCTGTGGGACACCCGCGCCAACGCCCGCCGCATGCAGGGGGACTGGGGAGACTGGGTGATGGCCACGACCATCTACAACCGCATCGCGGTGCGACTCACCGACATCACCGGCGAAGGCGAGACCATCCACATCATCCTCGACGACGGAGCCCCGCACACCACCCTTGAGGACTGAACGCCCCCAGGAAGAGACACGAAGGCCGCCCGACGCATGCCGGGCGGCCTTCGCACTTCGGACCGCTCGGGCATCTGGAGATCATGGGGTGTGACCCAGGTACGCCGAAAAGGGGCCAAGGAATGATCTTGAAGCCGTGAGCCGGTGGGCCGTCACCCGGTCAGGGAGGGCTCGTTGGAGGCCAACCGGAATACGCTGGAAACGTGCCGCAGGGGTGGCCGGTGAGCCGATGAGGAGCCTCTGCGGCGGACGGGTCGGGCCTCACGTGCCGTCGTCGGGTCCGGTGTCCGTGCGGCGGCTGCGCAGCGCTCGCGCGCCGAGGCGGCCGGTGGCGAGGACTAGGGCGGCGGCCAGGCCGCCGAGAAAGTCGGGCTGTCGCGCAGGCTCATCTCCTGGTCGCGGAGGTGGAGGGCCATGGACAGCATGGAGTCGTCGGTGACGTCGGCGCCGCCGATGGTCTTGCCGCGTCGGTGGGCGGACTCGTGGCCTTCGAGGGTGTGGTCGCGAATGAGCCGGGTCGCCCCGCTCTTGTTCGGGACCAGTTCCCAGTCGCCGTCTACCAACGTCCAGTTCGCCAACAATTCCTCTGGCGACCACTCTTGCCGCACGCCCGCCCCTTCGGCCTCGATCACTCGATCAGACCAACGAAGACACTCAAGGCAAGGAAACGGGGCTCGGCCGGCCACCTGCGGCCTACCTTGCGGCTGGTGCCTGAGCTAGGACTCCGGGGCCGGCCCGGCTGGCCCGGGCGTTCAGGAGGCGCGGGCCGCCCACGCGTGCAGCGCCTCCCTGTCCCGCGCCGCGTCCAGGTTCATCGCCGCCTCGATCAGCCCCAGGTGCGTGAAGGCCTGCGGGTAGTTCCCCAGCATCTGCCCGCCCGCCGTCATCTCCTCCGCGAACAGCCCGAAGCGCCCGGCGCGCGCGCACAGCGCCCGGAACCGCTCCCGCGCCTGCGCCCGCCGCCCGGCCAGTACCAGCGCCGAGACCATGTCGAAGGAGCACAGCAGGAACCCGCCCTCCGGCCCGGCGATCCCGTCGTCCGTGGCCCGCGGGTCGTAGCGGTGCACCAGCCAGCCGTCCTCGCCCAGCTCGGCGTCGATCCGCTCCAGCGTCGCCACCACCCGCGGGTCCCGCCCGTCGAGGAAGCCCAGCAGCGGCATCCGCAGCAGCGAGGCGTCCAGCTGCGGCTCCCCGTAGGCCTGGGTGAACGCCCCGCGCCCGCCGTCCCAGCCCCGCGCCAGCACGTCGGCGCGCACCGCCGCACACTCCGCGCGCCACCGCCCCGCCTCGGGCGCGGGCGGACTCCCGGGCAGGTCCGCCAGGCGCACGCCCCGGTCCAGGCAGACCCAGGCGTACAGCTTCGAACTGGTCCAGTGCCGCTTGCGGCCCCGCACTTCCCAGATGCCGTGGTCCGGCTCGCGCCAGCGGCGGCAGGCCGCGTCCACCACCGTCCAGCACGCGGCCAGCTCGCCGTGGCTGAGCGCGTGCGGCGTGCCCGCCGCCACCTGCTGGTACACCAGGGCCGCGTCCAGTACCTGCCCGTACACGTCCAGCTGCCACTGCTCGTCCGCGCTGTTGCCCACGCGCACCGGGCGCGAGCCCGCATACCCCTCCAGGTGGTCCAGCACCTCCTCCGGGGTACCGGTCCCGCCGTCCAGGTCCAGCATCGGCGTCAGCTCCCCCCGCTCGGCCGTGCAGTGCCGCAGCAGCACCCGCAGGTACCGCCCGGCCTCCGCGAAGTGCCCCAGGCGCATCAACACCAGCACCACCAGCGCGGCGTCCCGGTGCCACAGGAAGCGGTAGTCCCAGTTCCGCGGGCCGCCCGGCCACTCCGGCAGCGAGGTCGTCGGCGCCGCCAGCAGCGCGCCCGTCGCGCTGGACATCAGCCCCCGCAGCACCCGCGCGCTGTGCCGCACCTCCTGCGCGCCCACCCCCTCGTACGGGCTGCCGCGCGAGGACCACTCCCGCCAGGCCCCCAGCGTCTCCTCCAGCAACGCCCGCGCCCCCGCCGTCGTCACCGGCCCGCGCCGCACCCCGTCGTAGGCCAGGACCACCACCAGCTCCCCGCCCGCCTCCAGCTCCGCTGCGGCTACCACCGCCCCGTCCTCCACCGCCGGGCGCGCGCCGTCCGCCCCCAGCCACAGTCCGGCCTCCTCCTCGGCCAGCGCCCCGCCCTCCCCGGCCGGCCGCCAGCGCGCGCCCCGGCGCGCATAGTCGGGACGCGCCTCCACCCGGTGCCGCACCCGCACCCGCCCCTCCACGCAGCGCACCATCCGCACCAGCGCCCCGGCCGGCACCAGGCCCCGCGCGTCGTCCGCCCCGGGGGCGCGCGCCGCCAGGAAGTCCCACCCCTCCAGCACGCCCTCGGGCGCCTCCCAGCGCCCGGCCACCACCAGCGTTCCCTCCGCGTACCACCGCTGCGGCGCCCCCGCCCCCTCCACCGTCAGCTCCCAGGCCCCGCCGACCCGGCGGTCCAGCAGCCGCGCGAAGACGCTCGGCGCGTCGTAGCGGGGCGCGCACATCCACTCCACGGCCGCGTCCGGCCCCACCAGCGCGGCCGTGCCGCAGTCCGAGAGGAACGCCAGCTCGCCCAGCGGCGGGTACCCGCCCGCACCCGTCGCGGCCGGGACCCCCGTCCCGCCCCCGCTCACGTGTTCACCCGCGGCAGCACCTCGGCGCCGAAGGTCTCGATGAACGCCAGCTGCTCCGTTCCCACTTGGTGCACCATCACCTCGTCGAACCCCGCCTCCCCCTGCCGCGCCAGCCACGCCGCGTGCCGCGCCGGATCCTCCGAGACGTGCACGGAGCGTTCGATCGCCTCCGGCGGCACCAGCCCCGCCGCCTGCTCGAAGTGCTCCGGCAGCGGCAGCTCCCAGCCCGCGTCGCTGCCCAGCGACGCCTCCCGCCACTGGTCGTGCGCCGCCGCCAGTGCCTCCGCCCGGGTCGGCGCCCAGGACACGTGCGCCTGGAGAACGGCCGGGCCGCGCCCGCCCGCCTCCCGGTAGGCCGCCAGCGTCGCGCGCTGCCCCTCCTCCGGCTGGTTGACCGTGATCAGCCCGTCCGCCCAGTCCGCCGCCCACGCCGCCGTCGCCGGGGTGATCGCCGCGGCCAGCAGGACCGGGGGCCGCTCCGGCAACGACCACAGCCGCGCCCGGTCCACCCGCACCAGCCCGTCGTGGGAGACGGTCTCGCCCGCGAACAGCGCCCGCATCACCGCCACGCACTCCTCAAGACGCCGCGCGCGCTCCTCCTTGGCGGGCCAGCGGTCCCCGGTGATGTGCTCGTTCAGGGCCTGCCCGGTGCCCAGCGCCACCCACAGCCGGCCCGGGAACATCTGCGCCAGGCTCGCCGCCGCCTGCGCCAGCACCGCCGGGTGGTAGCGCTGCCCCGGCGCGGTGACCACGCCCATCGGCACCTCCGTGCTGGCCAGCGCGGCCCCCAGCCACACCCAGGCGTGCCCCGAGTGCCCCTGCCGCGCGCTCCACGGCGCGAAGTGGTCCGAGCACATCCCCGCCGAGAACCCCGCCTCCTGCGCGGTCCGCATCAGGACGAGCAGCTCGGCGGGCGAGAACTGCTCGTGCGAGGCGTGATACCCGTACGCGGTCACGCTCACCTCCCTGGGTCGCCTCCCAGCCTGCGCCCGCCTCCGCCCGGCCGCCCACCGGCATACGACATCCGGGTTCCTCCGCCCCCGCGTCGGGCGAGAACGGCCGGACCCCGCCGCCCGGGCCCCTTCGCGCAACGGCCCTCCCGCCGGGCCCGGCCCACGGGTGAACACCGCCCCGCCCGGCCGGGTCACCCGCCCCGTGAACGCCCCCCACCCCCGTGCCCCGCCCACCAGCCCGGACACGGCCGACCGCACCGCCCCAGGTGAACAGATGATGAAACGACAGGCTTCCGACCTGCGAAAACCCCCGAACGACCGCGCCATCCGGTACAACCAGCCGCCCCCTTCGCCGGTCTTCCTCTCCGTCTGCCGCGCCGAGGGGCGCGCTGCGGGGGAGGGACCGGGCCGACCGTCGCGGCGGGGGTGTGTGGGGCGCCGGTGGGCTGGACCCGCATGGCGCGCACCACAGCGACACCCGCTATCTCGTTGGCGGCCGTGATGAGGCGAAGCTGGGTGGCGTAGGCGGAAGAGTCGGGGCGCAGGTCCAGCCGTCCGGTCGTTGGAACGGTCCAGGCACGGTCGGCCGTCAGGCCTTGGAGCACTGAGGCGAACGGGTTCGGGTCGCGGTCGTCGCGCCGGGGCGGCAGCGGCAGCACGGTGGTGAACCGCGGCGCTGGACGCTGACCTGCCGCCCGGCGCACTCGCCGCCGCCGGCGATTTCGCCGACATCGCCCTCGACGACGAGGTGTGGCTACCGCCGACCCGACGCAGCACCGCCCACACCCCGGCCCAGACCCACGCTGGCGACATCGCCGCACGCGCCACCGCCCACCCGCATGAGCCCGACGCCCTGTTCCTGACCGCGCGCCTGCTCACCAGCCTCGCCCCCGCCCCGTGGCACGACGTCGAGGTCCGCGCGCACGCCAGCACCCTGTTCTTGGCCGCCGAAGCCTGCCCGTCCCCACCGCCCCGCCGGCACGGAGCGGCTGCGCCGAGTACTGCTGGAGGCCGGGGAGGTGGACCTCACCCAGACGCCGTCGACGGCCCACTGACCGGCGACCTTCCCGTCGGCCGACGCGATCTGGGGCCGGCGCGGCTCGCCGCTCCACGCGGGTGGGCGGCGGCGCGTTCGGCGACCCGGCCGGCGTCTGCCGGGGCCGGGGCGTGGGCGGCGCTGCGCCGAGCCAGGGGTAGCCACGCCTCGTCCGGCAGCGCTGCGGCGAAGTCGCCGGCGTCCGCGAGCGCGCCGGGCGGCAGGCTGGCGTCGAGGGCGGTAGTACCCCACACCTATTCGGTGTCTGCCGCGGTCCGTTGACCGGGCTCATCGCGGTGAAGAGGGCGAGGAACCCGAGGAAGCCGGAGGCGGCCTCGGCACCGCCCGGGCCAGCGACCAGCTCACGCCAGGCGACCGTGGGGGCTCCGAGCAGGCCGGGGCGACCGGTCAGCAACGCGTGCACCACGCGGAAAGCCGCGCCACCGGACGGTTCCTCGCACAGAGCGGCCAGGAGCTGGCCGCGGTCCAGGACGGTGAGCAGCAGCGGATCGAGGCCGGGGCCACGGCGGCCGTGCAGCCACGCGGCGGCCGGCGAGGGCCAGCCGGAAACGAGCGCGTACAGCTCACAGTGATGGCCGGCGGTGAAGACGGTTGCACGACGGTGCAAGAAGGGCAGGTGCGCGCCGATCACGGCGGCGACCGCCTCGTCGCCACCGCGGGCGGCCAGGACACCAGCGACCAAGTCCAAGACGTCGCCGGGCATCGCGCCACCCCGCAGGGCCCGGCTGGCGGCGTAGCCCAGGAGGCAGTCCGGCACGCGCACCGCCGGGTGGATGCCCGGCAGACCCGCAGGCAGCGCCTCCTCTTCCTCTACCGCCCGGCCACCGAACGGGCCGGCGGCGCTGGTGACGGGCGCTACCTCATCGGTCGGCGGCCGAGCGATGGGGCGGGCGAGGGGCTCGGCGAGGGTGTGCAGGCGATCTAGAACAGCCAGCAGGTCACCGCCGAGGTCGCCGTCGGTGCGCCACACGGCGTCCAGCAGACGGGACCACGCCCGGCCGGCGAACTCCGCCGCGTCGGAGACTCGCGGGTCGGCGGGAGCGGGCAGGCGCGGCTGAGAGTGAGGGCCGCGTGGACGGCCTCGGCCGGACCGGTGGGAAAGGCGCCGGGATGGCGCGCGGCGGCGGCGAGGTAGAACACGCCGAGCTCCGGGCAGACCAGGGCGTCGAGCACCCGGGGGACATCGGCGATCCAGGCGACCGGGTCGGCCCCCACCAGGCGCTGCAGCACGAAGGCGTGGCTGCGAGCCCCCGCGTCCGGGGCGCTTGCGAGGGCGGCGGTGGCCGCGAGCGGGCCTGCTCGTGGCGGCCAGATCCCGCAGGTCCTCCAGCGCGATGGCGGGTGGGCGGGGGCCTGCAGATCGGGCGGCCCGTCCGGCCGGGCCCGGCGCAGCGCGGCGAGCAACGGGCCGAAGCCGGGCCAGCACATCCGCGGGCAGGACCAGCGACCAGGCCCGCACCCGCAGCCAGGACATGAGCTACTCCACGGTCTCGCCGGCCCGGCCGGCGCCGAGCAGGCCGAGCTGGTCGGCTTGACCAGGGGCGGCCGGCAGCAGTTGGCCGACCGCTGCGGGGGCGGCACCTGCCCGAACGCCGCCCGTACCCGCTGTTGCAGGCCAGCGGCGCACGAGAGCGGGTAAGCAGGACCACCCCCGCCTGCGCGGAGAGGACGCGGGATGCACGATCACGGCCCGCATGGCAGCCGGTTTACCTCCGCCTGCGCGGAGAGGACGCTGAGCGCCGCGCTGCGGCCGAGGAGGATCCGGTCCTCTCCGCGTGAGCGGAGGTGAACCGATCCGGCCGTCGCCGGTCTCCTCGTCCTCGAAGTGGTCTCCGCCTGAGCGGAGGTGGCCCGATCCTTCAGCCGGAGTGGGACGAGGGCGACGTGTCCTCTCCGCGTGAGCGGAGGTCGACGGACCGGGCGCTGAGGCGTTGCCTTTGTCGTGCCTGCTTGTTCGGGTGGTTACGCTGCTGGTTGGTTGAGGTACGTCCCACGGGTCTGGAGGAGCCGCCGTTGTCTGCACTTGGTAAAAAAGCGGCAAAGCGGTGGTAGAACTGCAGGTCATGAAGGGGTGCTCTCCGCGCGAGCGGAGGTGAGCCGTAGAACCGGCCATCGACCCCCTCCTCGGTCAGCAGGGGCAAGGTCGTCATCACCACGGTGATCCGCCAGTTCGGGCAGCCGCGGTGGTGCAAGGCGGCCTCCCTCGTCGCTGGGGCCGCGCGGCATGGGGCAGGGGCGAAGACGAGACGAGCAGCAGCGGTGGGAAGGACCGGTCCGTGAACGGCCCGGCGTAGGTCTCCTGCGAGCGCGGGGCGCGGGTGGCGTTACCGCGTCCGGACGGCGGCGCGTTGCGGTAGGTGTCGTAACGCTCCAGCTTGGCCAGCAGGCGGGCGTAGGCCAGGCCGGGCGGGACGGCCGAGGAAGGCGTGACCGGGCCGGCGGAAACGCGCGGGCGACCCGGACACGGTCCCCGGCGTATCAGGGCGCCTGCTCCTCGTGGGCGGGGGCGACGAGCCCCTGTCCCCATCCCCCGTCGACCGGCAGCTCGATGCCCGTGGTGAAGGTGGCGTCGAAGGCCAGGAAGAGAGCGGCCTTCGCCACTTCCTCGACGGTGCCGTTGCGCCGCAGAGGGGTGCTCGTCTCGCCCTGCTTGAGGAAGGCGTCCCGCTGCTCGTCGGTCAGGCCCACGACACCCATGGTCGGTGTCTCGATGAACCCGGGCGCCACCGCGTTCACCCGGATCCGCCGGGGCAGCAGTTCGGCGGCGAGCACCTGGGCAATGGCCCGCAGTGCCTCCTTCGACCCCGAATAGGCGCTCAGGCCGGGGAAGATGACGTCGTTGGCGACGGTGGTGAAGACGAGCGAGGCACCGTCCGAGAGCAGCGGGGCCAGACGCTGCACCGTGAAGAAGGACCCCTTGGTGTTGACCGTGAACTGCCGGTCGAAAGACTCCTCCGTGGCCTCCTGGAGGGTCTGGAACTCCGCCGTCCCGTGGTTGACGAAGAGGGCGTCGACCCGGCCCAGCCGCTCCTCGACGAGCGCGCCGAGCGCGTCGATGTCGGCCAGGCTGGCGGCATCGGAGCGGACGACGTGGACCGGCCGGGAAGCCAGCTTCGTCCTCGCCTCCTCCAGGGTCTTCTCGTTGCGTCCGGTCAGGACGACCTCGGCGCCCCCGTCGAGCAGCGCCTTGGCGATCGCCAGCCCCATGCCGTGCGTACCACCGGTGATGACGGCCTTCTTGCCCGCGTACGTGTTCATGGTCCCTGCCTCTTTCCTACGGGTTCCCACGGGTTCCCGCGGTTCGTGTGGTTCGTGTGGTTCGTGTGGACGAGGACTACGGTGGCTGCGTGCGCTGGAGGAGTTCTGACGGTCTTCTTGCGGTCCGCCCGCCGGCAGCGGGCCGGGATACGCTCACCCCATGCGTTTTGGAGTGCTGGGGCCGCTGACCGTATGGACGGACGACGGCGTTCCGGTACCGGTGCCCGAACGCAAGGTACGGACTCTGTTGGCCGAGCTCCTGGTCGCACCGGGGCACGTGGTGCCGGTGGACACCCTCCTTGAGGATCTGTGGGACGGTCGCCCGCCCGCCGACCCTGCGGGCGCGGTGCAGACCCGGGTCTCCCGGCTGCGCCGCGCGCTGACGGCGGGCGGTGGCGTCCGTGACCTGGTGTCGTACCGGGCGCCGGGCTACGTACTGAACGTCGACGAAGAGGCGGTGGACGCGGCACGGTTCACAGCGCTGACCTCCCGGGCGCGAACCACCCGGGAACCGCGCCACCGGGCCACGCTGCTGTCCGAGGCGCTGGGCCTGTGGCGGGGGCCCGCGTTCGCCGACTTCCGCGACGAGCCCTTCGTACGGGAAGCCGTCGCTCGCCTCGACGAGCAACGGCTCAACGCCCTGGAAGAACACGCGCAGACACGCTTGGAGCTGGGTGAGCACGCCGCTGTGGCGGCCGAGCTGGCCGGCCCGGTGGGGCGGTACCCGTTGCGCGAACAACTGCGCGCGACCCACATGCGCGCCTTGTACCGGGCGGGCCGGACGAGCGAGGCGCTGGAGTCCTACCACGAGCTGCGCCGTCTGCTCGCCGAGGAGCTCGGTCTGGACCCCGGGCCCGCACTGACCGGCCTGTACGAGGAGATGCTCCGGCACGAGCCGGGGCTGCGGGCCGACGGCACCGCGCTCTCCGCACCCGCACCCGCACTCGCGCCCGGAGGAGACGACGAGCCCGCCGCCGAGGCGCGCCCGCGGACGAATCTCCCCGCGCCCGCCACCGCGCTCATCGGCCGCGACGAGGAGGTCACCGGGATCGAGGGCCTGCTGTCCGTCGGCCGACTGGTGACCCTGACCGGCCCCGGCGGTGTGGGCAAGACCCGGCTGGCCCTGGAGACGGCGACACGCGTCGCCGCGGACCTGGCCGACGGGTCCTGGCTGGTGGAGCTGGCGGGCCGCGGCCGGGCCGAGGAACCCGGTCCGCGGTGCACGGTCGACGAGCTGGCCGAGGCGGCCACCGCGGCCCTGGGCGTCCGCGACGACACCGAAACCCCCGGCGCGGGCACGACCGAGCGCCTGGTCGAGGCGGTGCGTGACAAGCGTCTGCTGCTCCTCCTGGACAACTGCGAGCACGTCATCGAACCCGCCGCCAGGCTCGTCGAGACGCTGCTGCGCGACGCTCCGGGCGTCCGGGTCCTGGCCACCAGCCAGGAACCGCTGGGAATCGCGGGAGAGCGGCTGTGGACGGTCGAACCCCTCGACGAGCCGGACGCCCTTCGCCTCTTCGCGGCCAGAGCCGCCGACGCCTCCCCCGGCTTCGCCCTGACCGACGACAACTCAACGGCCGTCGCCTCGATCTGCCGGCGTCTGGACGGCATTCCCCTCGCCCTCGAACTGGCCGCCACCCGCATCCGGGCTCTGGGCGTCGAGCAGTTGGCGCGGCGGCTCGACGACCGGTTCCACCTGCTCACCGCGGGACGCCGTGACGCGCCGGCCCGCCAGCGGACCCTGCGGGCGATGATCGACTGGAGCTGGGAGCTCCTGACGGCCGCCGAGCGGATCGTGCTGCGCAGACTGGCCGCACACGTCGAGGGCTGCACGCTCGAAGCCGCCGAAGCGGTGTGCCAGGGAGACGGAGTGAAGCCCGCGGAGGTCCTCGACCTGCTCGCCCGGCTGGTGGACCGCTCCCTGGTCCGCGTCACCCACGGAGAGGACGGACCGCGCTACCGCCTGCTCGAGTCGGTGGCCGCGTACTGCCTCGAGAAACTCGACGAGGTGCAAGAGACGGCGGCCGTGCGACTCGCCCACGCCCGGTACTACACGGACCTGGCCGTCCTGTCCCGGGACGGGCTGCGCGGCGCGGAGCAAGGGCGCTGGCTGCGCCGGCTCGACGCGGAAGCGGCGAACTGCCGTGTCGCCCTGGACCATTGCGTACGGCACGCGGCACCGGACGAGGCACTACGACTGGCCTGTGCCCTGTCCTGGTACTGGTTCCTGCGCGGCCGGACCGGCGAGGCCGCCCGCTCCCTGGCCGCTGCCCTCACCCTCCCGGTGAGCCTCCCCGCACGGCGGACCGCGCACACCACCGCCGCGGCGTGGCTGGCCGCCTTCGCCATGCTGCGCGGGGAGCGGGGGTCCGAAGCACGGTTCGGTTCGATCGCGGACGCCATCGACGATCCGCAAGAGCGGATACGGGCCCTGTGGGTCCTGGGGTTCGCCGCGTGCCGGATCGGCGACCCGGCGGAGAGCCAGAGGCTCATCGAGGGAGCCCTGGCGGGCGCCGCGGAGCTCGACGACCGGTGGGTCACCGCCGCGGCGCTCAGCACGCGGGGCGTACTGAGGCATGTGTGCGGTGACCTGGCCGCCGCCCGGACCGACAGCGAAGAGGCGCTGAGGATCTTCCGGGAACTGGGTGACGGATGGGGCCGGGTGCAGGCCGCCGCCGTGCTCGGCACCCTCGCGGAGATCACCGGGGACTACGAGCGGGCCACGTCGCACCACCGCGAGGGACTGCGGATGAGCGAAGAGCTCGGGATGTGGACGGAAGCCGTCCGACGGCTCGTCGAACTGGGCAGGATCGCCCTGTTGGCGGGCGACCAGGAGCAGGCGGAGCGGCTCCACGAGCAGGCCCGTGACCTCGCCGTGCGCCACGGCGACCGGCCCGGTCAGGAGATCGCCGAGGTCGGTCTCGGCCTGGTGGCCCGCAGGCGGGGCCGCCTCGACGAGGCCGAGGCGTACCTGACCGACTGGCTGGAGTGGAACCGCCGGCTGGACAGTGATCACGGAACCGCCCTGATCCTGGCCGAGTTGGGCTTCATCGCCGAACTGCGCGGTGACGCTCCGACCGCGCTCGCTCTGCACCGCGACGGCCTGGCCGCAGCCCGGCGCACCAGTGATCCCCGCGCTGTGGCCCTGGCTCTGGAAGGACTGGCGGGTGCCCGGGCCCTGGCGGGCCGACACCGAGGCGCGGCGCGGCTGCTCGACGCGGCCACCACGGCCAGGGCACGCCTCGGCGCTCCGCTGCCCGCGGCCGAGCGCGCGGACGTCGACCGGATCAAGGCCGCGATCGACAAGGCATCCGCGGACCGGTCCTCGACGCTGCGTCCACATCGAGGGGGCAGGTGACCGCAACCGCAGAACAGGCCGTACCGCCCCAGCGGACCCGCCCTGTCCCGCACCGCACCGTTCGACGCTCCGCCACGCTGGTCGGTGCGTCTGCCGTTACCCCGCCGACAGGGCCCCTGAGCGACGGGAGAAGTCTCGTCGCCGGTCCGGGGGCGGTCTTCCCGCATTCGATCAGCTCCTCCTTTCGCACAGGACCCGGACGGGCACCCTGTCAGTGCCCGTCGCACCGCCGCCCGGGGCCCTTCGAAGGGTCCGTGCCTCAGGGGGCGGTGCGGTTCACGACGTGCGTCATGTCATCGGCGGCCGCCAGCAGCAGCTCCGCCTGCCCGGGGTCGGTGACCGCCTCCCGCCTGGCAGCGAAGGCGAGCCAGGGGATGGTGCGCTGGAGCGCGGCGCGCAGGTCGGTGATGTGCTGGTCGCGGATGTCGGCGGCGGGGCGGGTGGGGTGTCCATGGGTGGTCCTCCTTGGTGGTTGGTCAGCGGTTGGTCAGGTGACGCGGATGATCAGGGCGGTGGCGTTGTCCGCATACGGGTCCGGTAGTGCGTGGGGCGCCGGACGGCGTCGTCGACCAGGCGCTCGGCGGTGTCGCGGGGGTCACTGGTCAGGTAGGGGGCCAGGTCGTGGTCGGCGTCCTTGTGGGGTTCGTAGGCGCCGCCGGAAGCCGGCGACAACCACCCCGGCCGGGCCGGGACGCGCAGGTGCTCGATGGCCGGGTGGCCCCAGAACTGTTCGGTCCCCCCGTCGCCTCGGACTCCGCCGAGGCAGGCGGTGATCAGGTTCCGGCCCCCGTAGCCGTCGCGGGCCACGCCCGCAGCCGCTCGGCGAGCGAAAGGCCGCCACGGTACCCACCACGGCAAGGCCGAGGATCACGCGGGCCAGCAGCGGCTCCACGAAGGCCACCGGGTCGCCGAGGCAAACCTCGTCCCGGTCGACGTCGAAAACCAGGTGCCGCGCGGCGGGCGCGGTCACCACGGCGTCGCAGCATCGCGGTATCGCGGGGCGGCAGGTCCGCCAGGGCCCCGCGCACGGCACGGGTCCGGCAAAACGGGCCGCCGGCGGTGTCGTGGATGGTCGCCGCCAACTCCCGCGGCAGGCCCGCGGCCTCACGGCCGGGCAGACGGTCGGCCGTCGCGGCGACCGGTTGCACCGGTGGGGGTGCAGTACGTCGCCCACCTGCTCTGACAGGCGCCGGCCTCAGCCACCGGGGCTGATGGTGGTGCAGGCGACGTCCCAGAAGAAGCCACCCCGAATCGAGGTCGTCTGAGATCATGAAGCATGCTCCCGGATGGCTGGTACCTCACCCAAGACGTCGAGGACTTCCTCGCCCAAGCCGGGGACTTCCTGTCCTCGCGCGCCGCCCTGCACAACACGCCGCTGACGGACATCGAGAAGCTGCGGACACGCGGGGTGACCGATCACAACGCCGAAGCCGCCGTCTTCGGCCGACTGGAGTCACAGGGCGAGGTCCGCGCCATCTTCTATCTCACTCCCCGCGGACGCCTGGGCCTCACGCCCCTCTCCGCCGCGCAGACCGGCACCCTCGCCGCACACCTGACCGACCTCGGCCACTCCCCCTCCAACGTCATCGCGGACCACGACACCGCTGGTGCCTTCGCCGAGTCATGGCAGCAGCACACAGGCGCGGCCGCGGAACCTTTCTGGAGGACGCATCTCTACCGTCTCGGCACGCTCACCCCACCGCAGCCGCGACCGGAGGGCCAAGGGCGTCTCACGGACGAGAAAGACCGCGAGCAAGTGGTGCGCTGGTGCCGTGAGTTCTGTGTGGACGTCGGGGAGCAGTCCTCCATCGACTTGATCGATGCCGGCTCCTGGGAGGACTCGCGTTTCGGCGACAGGCACTTCACCTTCTGGGAGACCCCGGAAGGTGCCCCCGTCTCGATGGCGGCCGCCACCTCGGTCATCGGCGGCATGGTCCGGATCGACCCCGTCTACACCCCCGCCCACCTCCGCGGTCGCGGCTACGCGGGAGCTGTGACCGTCGAGGCGAGCAGGGCCGCGCTGGCCGCGGGAGCGACGGACGTCGTCCTGTTCACCGACCCGGACAACCCCACCAGCAATGCCCTCTACCAGCGCATCGGGTACGTTCACCTCGCCGACTTCGCCGGGTACACATTCTCCTACGGCGCACCGGAGGCCGGATGAGGGGCGCCCCTGGACAACGGTCCGGGAAAGCTCGTCAGTAGCCCCCGTGCCGGCGGTACGACGGGCTGCGGGCACCATCCGCCGCAGGCCGCTGCGCGAATAGCGCATGGATCGAGCACTGCCTCTTCACCAGGAGGACGGCCGCCGCGCTCAACGGGCCGTCGGCTTTGTCCACGAGACCGGGTTCTGGCCCGACTTCTGTGGCGTCGGCTCGTGCGAGCCGTCGGCGGCCTCCACACATGAGGGGCTGACCTGATGGTTTCCTCGCCCCTTGCTGTCATGCGGCAAGTTGGTCACCCCGGATCACAGAAGTTGGGTCAGAACCCCGGCGGGTAGCGGCGGCGAGGCGACCACGGCAGGAGGCCGCCGGGAAGCCGTAGTCCGGCCGGACTGCGGCCGCGACGCCGACTCGGGACGCGGGAGCGATCGGCCGGGGCGGCACTCGCGGACGCCGGTGGTGTCGGGACATTCCCCCCACCTTCGGCACCTTCCACGCTCACCACCGCGGGACCCGCGCGAGGGGGCCGCCACCACGGGCAGCGGTCCGGTCACCGGCGACCTCGCCGGACTGCCCCTCGGCGGTCCCTCACTGCGGCGGAGCAGACGTGAACGTCCCGACGGAAGTCGACGAGGAGACTGCCGAGAACAGCCGCATCGACTCCGGGGTGGTGTGATGAGGTTCGCCGCTCCTTCCGCGTCGGTTCGGCCGGCGGCGTGCGCGAGGGCACACGGTGAGGGGTGCGGTGGGTTCGCAGTCCGCCGCCCGCACGGGGATCGGTCGTGTCCGGCGGTGTCCGGGCGGCGTCTGCGCGCACCACGGTGTCGCGGCCGTGGGTGCCGGCTCCGTCAGCCGATGAGGTTGTAGGCGTTCCAGCCGCTGCCGACCTTCACGCGGTTGTGGAGGGGCGCTGCGAGGTTGCCGGTGCCCTTGTAGAGCCAGAGAACCCCGTCGGCGTCACGGACGAAGAAGTCGGCCTTGGCGTCGCCGTTCGCGTCACCGCTCGCGGCGTACGCGGTGTAGTTCCAGCCCGTACCGATCTGGACGCGGTTCTTCCACGGCGTGGCGCCGATGCCGGTGCCCTGGTAGAGCCAGAGCTTGCCGGCCGTGTCGCGGGTGAGGAGGTCGGGCTTGCCGTCACCTGTGTAGTCGCCGCTGCCGAACGACGTCAGGCTGCCCCAGCCGGTGCCCGTCTTGATCCGGGGGAGGAGTCCGCCCCACGGGGCCTTGAAGGGGTAGACCCACTGGACGCCGTCGGCGTCCACGGTGACGATGTCCGGCGTGCCGTCACCGGTCACGTCGCCGGGCACCGTGATGGAGCGCATGGCGTTGAACCCGGATCCCAGCTTCGTCGTGTACTCCTCGTAACTCTCCGGGTAGCCCCACGAGTCGATCTCGACCACTGCCCAGTGGCGCCAGTAGAGGTCGCCCGCCGCGTCGCGGAAGATGTGGTCCTGGGCGCCGTCCCCGTCGAGGTCGGCCTGGCGGAAGCGGGTGTACGTGGAGGGGAGCTCCCGCTGCCGGACCGGCGCGGACAGGCCGCTGCCGGTGCTGTTGTAGTGGTACGCCTTGCCGTCCGGGGTCATGGCGAACAGGTCGGCCCGGGCGTCACCGTCGAGGCTGGTGGCCTGGATGCGCGGGGCGAGCTCGCCGACGAACGCGCTGACCTTCGTGAACACGGCCTGCCCGCCCTCGGACGTGCACCCGGGGCCGGTGCCGCGCGAGTAGATGCCCACCAGGCGCCCCCGCACGACCAGCGGGCCGCCCTCGTCTCCCGTGCAGGGGGCGACGGTGCCCGTGTCCGCGCCGGTCGCCGGCTCGCCCGCGCAGAACATCCGTCCGGGCTCCCAGGCGGCTCCCAGGGCGGTGGCGCACTCCGCGTCCGCGCGCAGGGGCAGCGTGGCCTCGCGCACCGACGGGGCGGGCTTCGACGAGGTACCGCTGGTGCTGCCCCAGCCCCGGAAGGTCGCCGGGGTCCCGGGCGCGTACGAGGCGGTGTCGTCGGAGGTCGTCAACCGGACGGTGACGTGCGTGTTCAAGTGCCCCAGGGCGCTGACCAGCGCGACGTCGTTGCGCCCGGTGGCCGGTTCGTACTGCGGGTGCACCCAGGACAACTCCGCCTCGGAACCGGGGATGGCCACGTCATCGAGCTGCGGTGGCCAGTCCGAGTCCGTCGCCAGGCGGGCGAGGCCGGAGGCGACGCGTATCTCCTTCGCCCCCGCCACGCATCCTGCCGACGTGAGGACCTTGAGGTTGCCGCCGACGGCGGCGCCGCCGCAGAGGCGCTTCGTACCGTCGGGAAGGGTGACGTGGACCTGCACCATCCAGTCGCCCTCACCGCCCACCTCACTGCCCCCCACCACCGCGTGCGCGGGCGGCGCGGCCAGCATGCCGCCGACAAGGGCGGCAGCGGCTGCCGCCGCCGGTATGGACCAGCCGAAGAATCGCATGGTGTTCCCCTCACGTGAGCCGTCATCCGGCACTTCACGATCTTGGACTGCGGGAGGGGGCGAAGGGTTGTACGCGACCACCGCACTGTCCGGGCACGGCAGGCGGCCGGGTGCAGAGGCGGCGACGTACAGCGGTCGACGTTGTCGGCGCGGCGAGCGGGCAGGACGGCGCGACCGGACACCGCCCCCAACGGCGACCTCGGCGCCAGGGCAACGAGGCGGCGGGGCAGCGGGGCGGCGGTAGAACGACGGCGGCAGAGCCGTGCGGCGGTCGGCCGGGAGGCGGCAGAACGACGGCGGGGCGGGGCGAGGTGGCAGCGGCAGCGGCAGCGGCAGCGGCAGCGGCAGCGGCAGCGGGACAGAACGCCAGGCGTCGCCCTCCGCGGTCGAAGCAACGGAACCGACGACCGGGGCGCGGGGAGCGACGGTGCCGGCGACAAGGCGAGGGGGCGGGCGACGGGGGGCCGAAGCGGCGGTCGACGACGGCGTCGAGCGGCGCGGCCGTACGGCGCCCGGCCGGAAGGTGGCGGTCGTACGGACGAGCGCCGACGACAGGGCGACGGGGAGCGGCCCGGTGGTACTGCCCCCAGAGCGCTGGGCACCGGGCCTGACCCGCACACTCCATACCGGCACGGACTGCTCGCGGTCCTAGTCACGGATGCCCCGTCCGCGTGCCAGGGTCGACCGGCCCCGCGCTCAACGGCCGTCACCCGGCGCGCAGCGGCGCCGGACGGGGTGTTCTCCGCGTCGTACGTCTTGTTGGCCATCTTGAAGGTCCGCTGCACGGCAGGCCCGCCGCCCGCCGTCGACGGGCCGCGCCCCGCGTCCGCGGCCTCGCGCTGAACCGGGGCGGGCCCGGACATCACCCGGTGCGCGTTCTCCTCAGCCGCCCGCTCGAACCGGTCCGACGGGTCGCTGATCCGCAGGGCGTCGCCGGTGTCGGTGCCCGCGACCGGGCCCTGGCTCTGCTGGATCACGTGGGTCAACTCGTGGGCCAGGGTGTGCTTGTCGCCGCCACCCTCGCCGATCACCACGTGACTGCCGGACGTGTACGCGCGGACGCCGATCTCGTCGGCGGAGCGCTGCGCGGCAGCACCAGTGTGCACCCGCACGTCGGAGAAGTCCGCGCCGAGCCGGGCCTCCGTCTCCGCCCGCACCGGCGCGTCCAACGGCCACCCGGCCGAGGCCAGCACGTCGTGCACCACCGAACGCTGCCGGGGAGGAGCCGGGTTGCCAGCGTGCCCGCAGCCGGGTCGGTGCTCGTGCTGCTCGCCCGCGCGCGCCTGCTGGACGTACCGGGTGACGGCGGCGTTCCCGGCCGCCCGCTGAAGGGCGAGGAGAGCGGCGGCGGACAGCGACACGGCGTTCCTCGCCCCGGCGGCCGGAATGGGCCGCCGTAGGTCTCGACGATCACGGCCGGAGCTCCATCCCAGTAAATCCGGCATTTACTGCGGCAGTTGCGAACGCGTCTCCGCGATCGAGCACCCGCCCTGATGTGCTTCTGCTGTGCGGACTTGAGGTGAGGGGACTGTCAGTGCCCGACGCCGACCACACCCGGCGCCAGGCTGTTTGTCTGGGTCATGTCCCCAGGTCCTCCGTCACGGGCAGGCACTCGGCGAGCAGGTCGACGACGTCGCGCCAGGCTCGCTGCGCGTGCTGTGGGTGGTGGCCGACGCCGGGGACCACGGGGTGGTCGACCGGCGGGTGGTGGAAGGCGTGCAAGGCGCCGCCGTAGATCGCGAGGCGCCAGTCGACGCCCGCGGCCTGCATCTCGGCGGTGAACGCGTTTCGTTGCGCGGGCGGCATGATCGGGTCTTCCGATCCGACCCCGGCCCACACCGGGCAGCGGATGCGCGCTGCCTCGCCCGGTCGGCCCGTGGTAGTTGCGTTGACCGTCCCGATCGCGCGCAGGTTGGCGCCGTCGCGCCCGAGTTCCAGCGCGATGGCGCCCCCGGTGCCGTATCCGATGGCGGCGATCCGGTCGGGGTCGGTCCGCGGTTCGGTGCGCAACTCGTCGAGTGCCGCGTGGCCGATGCGCCGCATCCGGTCGGGATCAGCGAGCAGTGGCATGCAACGGGCCAGCATCTCCTCGGGGTCACCCAAATAGCGCCCGCCGTGAAGGTCGAAGGCCAACGCTACGTATCCCAGCTCGGCGAGGGCATCGGCCCGGCGGCGCTCGACGTCGCTGAGTCCCATGCCCTCTGGCCCGAGCAGCACTGCGGGCCGGCGGTCGACACCGGCCGGGAGCGCGAGGTGCCCGATCATCGTCAAACCGTCGGCCGGGTACTCGACCGTACGCGTCGTGATCGTCGTCATGAGACTGGACTGTAGTGATCGTCGGGCCCGGTTCGGTCGGTGTTCTGCCGCTGGCAGAACACCGTGCGTCTCCCTCGTGTCCCTTTGGAATGCGGGGCCGAGCGCTCAGGACTTCGAGATCATCTCGTTGCCCCTTTGGCGCGTACCTCGGTCACACCCCCAAAGGAAACGACGTCTGGAGCCCGGCACGGTCACTCCGTGTCGGCGAGGGCATCACTCCGGCTGAGGCCCCATCGGCAGACAGGAAGTCGGGTACCTCGTACGTTCCAACGCCTTGCGGGCGGCGAGATAGCCCGCGATCTTGAACGCCAGTTCGTGAGAGCCGAACGTATCGGCGCGGGCGTGTCGCAGTACCACCCGAGTGGCGACCACGACTCCGTGCTCGGGCAAGCTCAGCTGTTCCTCGATCCCCACGGAGGCAGCCTCGAAGAAGCGTGACAGGGCCTCGGCGGGTTCGTAGTCCACCGTCAGCTCCTGAGCCACCTCGAAGGCGAATCCCTCAGCCGCGGGCTCGAAATCCACCTCTATCTCCGCGAAGTGCGGCGCGCAGTTCTGCTTCCGGTGCAGTACTCGTACGCCACGGATCGGACGTGGCGGGAACCGGGGCGGCACTGACGTCATGCCGGAACGCTACCGCTCCTGGTACCTCGCTCCGCTTTCGCCGTCGGCCGTGGTGACAGCAGACCTGCCTCTGTGACACCCCTCGTGCTTCGGCTCATCGGTCCGGGTCCCGCGGACTGTTCGGGGCGCGGCTTCCACAGCTCGAACTCGAGGTGCTCGATGTCCGTGGACCACGTCTCCTCCAGGATCCCGGCGTGGCGGCCGTTGTCCTGGAAGGGGACCTCCTTGAGTGCGTCGGCGGTGATCTGCGGGAGCTGGGCTTCGCCGACGCCGGCTTCCCGGCCGACCAGTGGGTCGCGGCGGTGATCAGCGGGTGGAGGACGGGAAGGCGTAGTGGACGATGCCCCGGCTCACGATCTGCGTGGTGCGGGGGGGTGAACAGGGCGGCGCGGGGCCGCGACCGGTCCCCTGTTCCGGTCGCGGCCCCGTGCACCGGGATGTGGATGTCTGTCACGAGCCGCAGCAGCCGCCCGCCGGGGCTTGCTCGCCGGCCGCCCCGACCGCGGTGGGGGCGCCGAGCCGGACGGGTTGCGGCGCGGGCGTACAGCAGCCTCCGTCGCCCTTCTGGGCCTCGGGGGCGTCGAAGAGGCCGGCGCCGCCGCAGACTCCGGTCTCGGGCAGGGTGAGTTCGACGCGGTCGGCGGAGGCGAGGTCGCCGGCGATCGCGGCGGCGACGGAGCGGACCTGCTCGTAGCCGGTCATCGCGAGGAAGGTCGGGGCGCGGCCGTAGGACTTCACGCCGACCAGGTAGATGCCCTGCTCGGGGTGGGAGAGCTCGCGGTGACCGTGGGGGTAGACGGTGCCGCAGGAGTGCTGGTTGGGGTCGATCAGCGGAGCCAGGGCGACGGGTGCCTGGAGGCGCTCGTCGAGGCCCAGGCGCAGCTCGCCGAGGAAGGACAGGTCAGGGCGGAAGCCGGTCAGCACGATGACCTCGTCGACCGCGTCCAGGCGGCGCCCGTCCTCTCCGACCAGGACCAGGCGGCCGTCATCTGCCCGCTCGATCGCCTGGGTGCGGAAGCCGGTGACCGCGTCCGCGTGGCCCTCGTCGACGGCGGCCTTCGCCGCCAGGCCCAGGGCGCCGCGCGCCGGGAGCTGGTCGGCTTCTCCGCCGCCGAAGGTGGAGCCGGAGATGCCCCGGCGCAGGATCCACGTCCCCTTCGTCCCGGCGCCGTCGTCGGACTTGGCGAGGTCGGCGAGGTAGGCGAGCGCGGTGAATGCGGAGGCGCCGGAGCCGATGACGGCGGTGCGCTTGCCGGCGTACCGGGCGCGGACGACTGGGTCTTTCAGGTCCGGGACACGGTAGGCGATCCGGTCCGCAGCGGCCTTCTCACCGAGCGCGGGCAGCCCGCTGCCGCCGGCCGGGCCGGGCGTGGCCCAGGTGCCGGAGGCGTCGATGACGGCGCGGGCGAAGACGCGCTCCTCACGGCCGTCGGCGTGGGCGACGTGCACCACGAACGGCTGCTGCTCACGGTCGGCGTCCACGATGCGGTCCCGGCCGGCGCGGGAGACACCGGTGACGCGCGCGTCGTAGCGGACGCGGTCGCCGAGGACGTCGGCGAGCGGCTGCAGGTAGAGGTCGACCCAGCCGCCGCCGGAGGGGTAGGTCGCCGGGTCGGGTCGCGTCCAGCCGGTGGGGGCCAGGAGCTTCTCGGCGGCCGGGTCGACGACCTCGCCCCAGGTGGAGAACAGCCGCACGTGCGACCACTCGCGCACCGCCGCGCCGGCGGCCGGACCGGCTTCCACGACCAGGGGCTCGATGCCCCGGTCGACCAGGTGGGCGGCGGCGGCCAGACCGGCGGGCCCGGCCCCGATCACGACGACGGGCAGCGCGGTGGTGGCGGGCGCGTTCACGGCGACTCCTTACGTATTTCGACATTCATCGATGTATTGCGCAGCCCAGCATGGCACCTGTATCGATGAGCGTCAACATAGACATTTATCGAAACCGGGGAGGTTCGTTCATGGAGCACGTCGACGTCGCGGTGATCGGCGGCGGGCAGCCCCGCCTCGTCACCGCCCACGCCCTGCTACGGGAGGGCCTTCGGGCCATGGTCCTGGAAGCGCCCGACACCGCAGCCGGGCCTTGGCCCCGGTACTGCGACAGCCTCACCTCGTCCTCCCCGGCGTTCTCCCCGCGTTCTCCCCGGCCCGGTACAGCTCCCTGCCCGGGATGCCGTTCCCCGGCGGCCCAGGCCGCCACCCGCACCGCGGCGAAGTCGCCGCCCACCTCACCAGCTACACCGCCCGCGTCGCCCGCCACCTCGCCGCACACCTGCGGAGCCGGTGACCCACCGACCGCCTGGTTCGACATGTGTCAACATAGACGCATGTCGAATACGAAGGTGCTGCCGCTGCTCGAGCCCGACGACGGCCGAGGCGTGGCGCCGTGCTGCCCACCGCTGACCGAGCGCCCGATGACCGCCCAGGAGGCCGAGACCGCCGCGCGGATGTTCAAGGCGCTCGGCGACCCGGTCCGCCTCCGCCTCTTCTCGGCCGTCGCCTCCCACGAGGGCGGCGAGGCGTGCGTGTGCGACATCTCCGACGTCGGCGTCTCCCAGCCCACCGTCTCCCACCACCTGAAGAAGCTCAAGGAGGCCGGGCTGCTCACCTCCGAGCGGCGCGGCACCTGGGTCTACTACCGGGTCGAGCCGTCCGTCCTGGCGGCGATGGGAAAGCTGCTGGCCCTGCCGGCCGCGGCCTGACCAGCCAAGGAGGGGGGACATCGTGGGGAACGAATCTGCGAGCGCGGTGATCCTGCCGCCGGCGCCGGAGCACGCCGAACACGTGCAGGCCGTCTACCGGGCCGGAATCGACGAGGGGAACGCCACCTTCGAGGCCGTCGCACCGACCTGGGAGGCGTTCGACGCGACGAAGCTGCCCGAGCACCGCCTCGTCGCCGTCGTGCCGGACGTGACGAATCGGCCTCTCAGTATCTCCAGCTGGCGTAGATGGTGACGTTCCCGGCGTTGTCCTTGGCTCCGACGCACACGTCTCGCCAGTCGAGCAGCCAGCCGCTGGAGTGGCACTTCTCCTGCTGGAGGCCCAGTTCGCGGATGATCTCCGGGCGGGACAGGCCGTCCTCGCTGATGACTGTCGCGGCGCGCCAGCAGCCGCCGGAACCGCAGCTGGTGCCTTCCTCGATCATGGTGATGCCTGGCGGCAATGTGGGGAAGGCCTTGGTCGACGGGGCGTCCGAGCCTTCGCTGATCATCAGCGCGTACAGGAGACCGGCCACGAGGGTGAGGGCGAACTGCATCCCCAGGAAGCCGATCGCTCCATTGCGGCGGGAAATCCATCTCGGAGGAGGGGAGCCTTCGTGCCGTCCTTCCAGTCCCGCGCCGCAGGCGATGAGCAAGGGCGCGAGAACCGTGAACACGAGATGGGCGTCGGGCCTGGGGGCGTCGATCCAGCCCTGCTGGACGCTGATCAGCAGACCGGCTCCGGCGAGCAGCGCGCCGCCGACAGGGAATCCGACGGGGCGGGTGCGGGCGATCGTCATCCAGACGACGGCGGGCGCGACGGCGAAGAGTATCCCCAGGACAGTCAGCATGTACGGGGGGACGCGCGACCCCGAGCGCCCGGTTCCACACGCCCCGGGCTCAGGCGCTCGGGAGGCTCCTACGCCTCCACGTACGCGACGATCGTGATCTGCCGAAGGGCGGTCACGTAGGAGATCACCCGGACTCCGTCGACGTCGTCGACGGAGTCGCGCAGCAGGGTGTCGGGCACCGACGTGCCGAGTTCGGGGTTGACGCTGATCGCGACGATCGCGCGGTCCAGGCGGTGCGTCTCGGTGGCGGTCAGCTTCTCCAGCCGGCTCAGCGCGGGCTCCACCAGGACGGCCTGGGACCGGCGCGGCGCGAGCTCAAGGTGGCACGGGGCCGCTCGCCGACGAGACGCTCCGGGTGGGCGTCGCGGGCTTCCTTCCACCACACGCCGGACTCCGAGGCCGGGTAGCCGTTGGCGGCGATGTCCTCCAGCACCGAGGCGAGGACGTCTGTCTTCGCGCGTTGGGCGGCCGCGTACGCGCGGATCGACGCGGCGGCGTGCTCGTCGAGGGGCTGACGGTCGGGCACGGGGGCCGGCTGCTGGTTCATCGAGGGCTCTTGGGCGTTGCCGGCGTGTGTCCTCACGGTAGCGCCGGGGCGGGGCGCTCCGGGACGGTACGGGCGAAGCCCCGCACCCGCACCGGCGGGTCTGGCCCGGGTCACGGTGGCGGCGTCGCCCCGGGCAGCTGTCCGGCGAAGTCCCACCACTGTTCGATGGTCCACACGGCGACGCTGGAGCGGTCGGTGGACATCCGCAGCCACACCTCTTCTCCACCGGGCATGAGCGCCACTTCCAGGTGCGGCTCGTCCCACGTGCCCAGCGGGTACATCCACCCGATGCCGTCGGGCCAGGTGCGCATCGCCACCGTGCGCACGCTCAGCGCTGCGGCCAGGGCTTCAAGGGCCGCACGGGGTATCCGTACCTCCGCCGGTTCGCGGCCGAACGCTTCCACCAGCCCCCCATTCCTGCGGCGAGACGTCCATCTGCCGCGTCCTATAGCTTGCCAGACGGGAGGTCACATCTGGGCGTACGCCCGCACAGGCACTCCATACCGCGGACCTGGCGGAGGACACGGTGCGTGATCGGCGGGGGCCTGCCGCGACGTGGGGCGTCACGCTGCCACGCGGGATCCGGCCCAGGACGGGGTTCTCAGCCCCGATCCCGCTGTCCTGCGCCAACGAAGATTGGCCCATTGTCAACGAAGTGTGATCGATAATGGCCCTACTCGCTGAGGGTGTTGGCATTCACACGAGGCTTTGATGCTCCGCGGGACAGACGCGCGAGCAGCTGACCTGCAGTAATGGCAACGTACGGCACGATCAGAACCCCGAAGCCGAGGTCCAGCCAGTCATAGGTCGCGCCTCTGAAAAGCGAGGACCATGCCTGGGCACCCGCGACGGATCCGGCAATCACCAGCAGCACCGACGTCATTGCATACAACACCTTTGCGGCTCGGGGCCGCCGCTCTTTGAGCAGTTCACCACCCGCACCCAGTGCCACCACCGCAGCAAAAGCATCATGCGGTTCCAGGCGGCCCGTCCCGATCGCGTCCACGATGTTGATCAAGATCCCGATCGTGCCGACGACCAGTGCACCTTGAGATATACGGCTGCTCATCAACCCTCGCTTGCAGTCAAACTTCGATGGCAATGGATTAATCTTCGATGACACGGGGCCCCTGCCCAAAAACACTCTCATATCGGGACATTGGGTCGGCTTCTGTCACACGGTCGACGGCGGGGTGACAGGGGGCGTGACACCTCACTCGTTACGTTCGGTGATCAGTTCGGGAGTGGTGGCCATACGTGCGGGCCGGTGCACTGTCCGCAGCCGGCGCACTCCGTGTAGAACTGCTTCGGGAGGCGCGGGCACGAGCAGATCGGGTTGTAGTCGGGGGCGTCGTCATCCTCGAACCAGGGCTCCCCGAGCGGCGGCGCGCAGTCGACGTGGACCTGGCCGTCGGCCGCCCTCCTCGTACCGGGTGCCGCAGCTCGTCACCTTCACCCGGGAGACCACCACGCGGTCGGCTGGGCCACCGCCTGCCTGCCCCGCAACCGGAGCCGAGACCGGTCAAGCGGATGCCATGGATTCCGGGGCCGAGACCACGCCGCCGGGGCCGGCGCTGGGTGCGTGGGCTGGGCGCCCCGGCACCGTCGCGGTCGTGGCCGCCCTCCGGGCCGGCCTGGTCGGGGACGGGCGGCCAGGGTGCCGTCGACGGTCGCCGCGCGTGGCTGCGGGGGATGTTTGCGGGCGTGTCTCGTCTCGGCGGAAGCCGGCCTGATCAGTCGGCGATCTGCACGGTGACGTAGAGGTCGCCGGGCGTGCCGCCGTTCTTGCCGGGGCCGCCGAGCTTGCGAAGCCGGATCCTTTGGCCGTCCTTGATCCCCCGCGGGGATACGGATCTGGATGGTGCGCTGGTGAACGATCCGGTCCTTCCCCTCGCACGTGGGGCAGGTAGGTGGCGCTCTCCTGTCGATTCGGGTGACGCAGGCCGGGCAGGTCTTGCGGGTGGTCAGCCGTAGCGAGGTGATCGCGCCGTCGGTGGCCTCGCGCGGGCTGACCCAGAACTCGGAGGTGCTGTCGGGCGAAGCGGGCCACCTGTCGACCGTGGTCTGCCTGCCCGTCGTCGGTGAGGACCTTGACCGCCACCATCCGGTCGACCTCGGGATCGTACGCGCGCCGGACCTGGCCGAACCCACCCGCGCCGATCGGCTCGACCCACTCGTATCGGCCGTCCAACACGGCCCTGCCCGCACAACTCCCCCTCCGAGTACGCGCCGCACCGCGCGGCACACCGCACGGGTACCCGTCACGCCATTCGGGACGAGCCCGGTCGAATCCGTCCTGACACACGCGTACGGAAAGCCACGAGGCCGGCCGGAGCACCCGGCACGTGAACGACGCGCCGGGCACGAATCCCGTGACGCCACGAGCCCGATGCGCCGCAGAACACTCCGGGCTGTTCCCGGGCATCCCGGCGGGCCCCGCGGACCGTGGAAATCCAGCCGTCAGCGGCGCGCCGCCTCGCGGCCGGCCGATCGCGCCGCTCAAGGAACAGGCTCCTCCCGACGGCCGCCCCACCGCCATTGCACCGAAAAGAACACGCTATGGAAAATATCGACCCATAACCGGTTCTTCCACCGAAGGCACCGTTCGGCATTGCCTTTTCTCCTCCTGCTCGCGGAGATCTCCCCTGCGCCCCGCCCGGAACATCGCACAGTTTCCTGTGCCATCGGACTCCATGACCGGACGATGGGCGATCACCACCCCGGCGCAAGGAAATCGACAATGCCTCACGGACCCCCTGTGAACAGCCTTCGATGAACCTTCCATGAACGACATGTTGCACACCCAGGCCATGGCCGAGAGGGTGCATTACGTTGACCGCAGGTGCTGCCACAGAAGGTCGGACGCCACAGCGCAAAATCCCACTCCTCGAGGAATCCTGTGAAGTTGTACAAGCAACCGGGCGATCTTGTGGCCGTCGTCGGAGCCGGCGCCATGGGAACCGGGATATCCCAGGTCGCGCTCCTCGCCGGCCACCGGGTGCTCCTGCTGACCCGCCGCGCGGAGAGCTCCCGCCGAGGCCGGGAGGAAATCGAGAGCCGCATCCTCCGGCTGGTCGACAAGGGACGGCTGGAAAAAGAGGAAGCGCTCGCCGCCCTGGACCGGCTGACCACCTCGGAAGAATTACCGGAAGCGGCATCGGCCGGCCTCGTCATAGAGTCCGTGCACGAGGACATGGCGGCCAAGTCCGCACTTCTGGCGGACATCGAGAAGCACGTGGGCGAGGAAGCCGTTATCGCCACCAACACTTCTTCCCTGTCCGTGACCGCTCTCGCCGCCGGCCTGGAAAACCCGGCCCGATTCGCGGGACTGCACTTCTTCAATCCGGCTCCTTTGATGGCGCTGGTCGAAGTGGTCTCCGCGCCGTCCACGGCCGAGCGCACCACCCGTTTCCTGCGCAGGACCGCAGAACGCTGGGGAAAGACCCCGGTGCTCTCCGCCGACCTGCCCGGATTCATCGTCAACCGGGTGGCACGCCCCTTCTACGGGGAGGCGCTGCGCACCCGGGAACAGCGGGCGGCGTCACCGGCCACCATCGACGCGGTCCTCACGGGGTCGGGGGGCTTCGCCATGGGCCCCTGCGCGCTGATGGACCTCATCGGCCACGACGTCAACGAAGCGGTCACCCGGGGGGTGTGGAGCGCCTTCCACCACGATGCGCGCTTCGCCCCCTCCCTCGTCCAGCGCAAGCTGGTGGAGGCCGGGTACCTGGGGCGCAAGGCGGGCCGGGGGTTCTACGACCACGGGCCCGGCGCCGCCCGGCCCGCTCCCGACACCCGCGCCCCGGTGTCCGTACCGCCGCCGCGTCTGGTACGGCTGCACGGTGACGCCGGGCCCGCCGGAGGGCTCGTGGACGTGCTCGTCGCGGCCGGGATCCCCGTCGAGCGGGTGGCGGCCGACGCCGGCAGCGCGCTGGACGGGATGTTCGAGCTGCCCGACGGGACGCTGCTGCGTCTGACCGACGGGCGCACGGCCGACCGGCACGCCCGGCGTACGGAACGCCCGGTCGTCCTGTTCGACCTGAGCCTGGACTTCGCCACCTCCTCCCGTACCGCCCTGGCGGTGAGCGGCGGGGCGCCCGACGCCTCGCGGGACGCCGCGGTGGGCCTGTTCCAGCTGCTGGGCAAGGACGTCAGCACGGTGGACGACATCCCGGGGCTGCTGGTGTTCCGCACCGTCGCCATGCTCGTCAACATCGCGCTGGACGCGGTGGCCGACGGCCTGGCGAGCGCCCCCGACATCGACACCGCCATGCGCCTGGGCACCAACTACCCGCTGGGGCCGGTCGCCTGGGGCGAGCGGATCGGGCTTCCCTCGGTCCTCGCCCTGCTGGAGAACCTCGACGACGAACACCGGGACGGGCACTACCGCCCCTCCCCCGCGCTGCGCCGCGGCGCGTTGCGCACCGGCCCGCTCGCGGCCTGACCCCCACGCCAGAAAGGGAAACACCACCCATGCAGGCTCTGTCACACCTCGCCCAGGACATCGCGTCGGCCAAGGAGCAAGGGCGCTACCGGACGTACCTGAATCTGGAGCGCCGCGCCGAGACGGCCCCGCAGGCCGTGCTCCACGCCGCCGACGGGCCGCGCGAGATCATCGTCTGGTGCTCCAACGACTACCTCTCGCTGAGCCACCACCCGACGGTCATCGACGCGGTCGCCGACGCGGTGCGCGGCGTGGGCCTGGGCACCGGCGGCGCGCGTAGCATCTCGGGCACCAGCACCTTCCACGAGGACCTGGAGGCCGAGCTCGCCTCGCTCTACCGCAAGGAGCGGGCGCTGCTGTTCAGCACCGGCTTCGCGGCCAACGACACCACCTTGTCGGTGCTGGGCCGGCGCATACCCGGGCTGGTGATCTTCTCCGACGAGCTGAACCACGCGTCGATCATCCAGGGCGTCCGCAACAGCGGCGCACAGAAGAGGATCTTCCGCCACAACGACACGGGCCACCTGCGCAAGTTGCTGGAGGAGACGGACCCGGACGTGCCCAAGCTGGTCGCCTTCGAGTCCCTGTACTCCATGGAGGGCGACTTCTCCCCGATCCGGGAGATCGTGGACATCGCCGAGGAGTTCGGCGCCCTGACCTACCTGGACGAGATCCACTCGGTCGGCATCTACGGCGAGGAGGGCTCCGGCTACGCGGAGGAGCAGGGCGTCCGCGACCGGATCACCGTCTTCCAGGGCGGTTTCGGCAAGGGGCTCGGCGGGGCCGGCGGTTACATCGCCGGGCCGGCCTCGGTCATCGACAGCGTGCGGACCTTCGCGGCCCCGTTCGTCTTCAGCACCTCCGCCCCGGCGCCGCTGGTGGCCGGCGCGCTGTCCGCGCTGCGTCTGGTCCGCCACGACTCCACCCAGCGGGACCTGCCGCGGGCGCGCGCGTCGGAACTGAAGGAGGGACTGGCCGCGCGGGGCATCCCGGTCATCTCGCGGGACAGCCACGTGGTCCCGGTGCTCGTCGGCGACCCGCACCGCAACAAGGAGGTCAGCGCGCTGCTCCTGGGCGACCACGGCATCTACGTCCAGCCCGTGAACGCGCCGACCGTGCCCGAGGGCACCGAGCGGCTGCGCGTCACGCCCACCTCCCGTCACACGGCCGAGGACGTCCAGGTGTTCGTCGAGGCGCTCGATACCGTGTGGTCGGCGGCCGGTCTTCCCCGCAGCCGCTGATCGCACCGGCCAACGGCCGTCGCCCCGGCACGAGTTCCGGAACGGTGCTCGTGCCGGGGCCGCGACCGAACCTGAACACGAGATTTCAAGGATTCCCGTGAAAAACACCACCCCACCCGTGCTCTGGCTGCTCGCGGTGGGCGCCTTCGCCATCGGCACGGACGCGTTCGTGATCGCCGGTGTGCTGCCGGAGATCGCGGACGACCTCCGTGTCTCCCCCGGTGCCGCCGGTCAGCTGATCACCGTGTTCTCCCTGACGTACGCGCTGTTCGCCCCGGTCAGCGCCACGATCACCGGCTCGCTGTCCCGCCGGACCGTACTGGCCTACGGACTGGGGGTGTTCATCGTCGGCAACGTGGTCTCCGCACTGGGCGACTCCTACGCATGGGTCGCGGCGGGCCGGTTCGTCGCCGCGCTCGGCGCCGCCTCGTACACGCCCCAGGCCTCCGCCGCCGCCGCGTCCCTGGTCCCCGAGGAGCGCAGGGGCCGGGCACTGGGCATCGTCATCGGCGGCCTGACCGTGGCCACCGCGCTGGGGGTGCCGATCGGCACCTGGATCGGCGGCCTGGCGGGCTGGCGGGCCACGCTGTGGGCGGTCGCCGCGCTGGGCGCGGTCGCGCTGCTGGGGGCCCTGATGCTGCCGAGGCTGGCGCCCGCGGGCAGGCACCCGCTGGCCGAACGGCTCTCGGGCCTGCGCAACCCGGCCGTCCTGATCACCCTGTCGGTCACCCTGCTCGCCGTCACCTCCGAGCACGTGGTCTACACGTACATCGGCCCGGTGCTCCAGGACACCACCCACGGCGGGCGGGCGCTGTCGGTGCTGCTGTTCGTCTTCGGCGTCGGCGCCGTCGCGGGCAACGCCGTCGCCGGAATCGCCACCGACCGGCTGGGCAACCGGGCGGTGCTCCTGCTCGCGGTCGGCGGCATGGCGGTGGACCTGGCCCTGCTGCCGCTGTGGTCCGGGTCCCTGATCGGAGCGGGCGTCGCGCTGTTCGTCTGGGGCGCCACGGGGTGGATGTACCTCGTGCCCCAGCAGCACCGGCTGCTTTCGCTCAGCGAGGCGAGCGGCCCCTTCACCGTGGCGCTCAACAGCTCCGCCCTGTACCTGGGCATCGCCATCGGCGGCGCGGTCGGCGGCCTCCTCGTCAACGCCTGGGGCCCCGAGTCGACCGCCGTGCCCGCCTTCGTCCTCGCGGCCGTCGCCGTCGCCGTCGCGGCCCTCACCTACGGACGTCCCACCCCCACCGGTCCAGCGCGGGAGACACGCAGTGATCCCGCGCGGCAAGGAGTTTCCGACGATGACTGACCGACCTGCCGACGACCCCGTCGTGATCACCGGGATAGGCACCCTGCTGCCCGGTACCGGATCGGCCGCGGAATTCTGGCAGCACGTCTCGAACGGGCGGTCCCAGATCGGGGCCCTCACCCGGTTCGACGGCCCCGCCGAGGGGCTGCCCGTGCACGCGGCGGCCGAGATACGCGACTTCGACCACACCGCTCGCCTGCCCGGCCTCGACCCCTCCCACGCCCGCAAGTACAGCCGGGAGATCCTGATCGCGATGTCCGCGCTCGTCCAGGCCCGCGACGACGCGGGGCTGGGCCAGGGGGACGTCGACCCCCGGCGGCTCAGTGTGATCTTCTCCTCGTCGCGCGGCCCGCTCTCCTGGTGGCAGCCGGTGCTGCGCGGCGAGGACCCGACGGCGTACGACGACAAGGGCGCCATGTTCCGCGGGCTGCCCGGCACCCCGGCCAGCCTGGCCGCCATCCACACCGGGGCCCAGGGCCTCGTAACGACCGTCAGCAACGCCTGCGTCGGCGGCCACCAGGCGATCGGCCTGGCCCTGCGGGAACTGCGGGCGGGCAGCAGCGACGCCGTCCTGGTCGGCGGCCACGAGTTCCCCATCCTGCCCGAGGTGGCGCACTGCTACCGGGCGCTGGGCAACGGTGTGCTCTCCACGGAGTCCGAGGACCCGTCCCGCGCGGTGCGCCCCTACAGCGCCGACCGCGAGGGGTTCGCCCTCGGCGAGGGCTCCGTGGTGCTGTGCCTGGAACGGGAGTCGACCGCGCTGCGGCGCGGGGCCCGGGTCTACGCCCGTGTCCTCGCCCACGCCTCGATGAACGAGGCCGACCACCCCACCACCATGGACCTGACCGGCAAGGTCACCGCCGGTCTGGTGGTGGAGGCCCTGGAGGAGGCCGGGCGCCGCCCGGACGAGGTGGGCTACTTCTGCGCCCACGGGACCGCGACCCGCTACAACGACCTCGCCGAGAGCCGGGCCCTGCGCGCGCTGTATCCCGACCGTGGCCTCGGGGCGCTGCCCCCGATCAGCTCCAACAAGCCGATCTACGGGCACACCTTCGGCCTGGCCGGGATCATCAACGCGGCCTCCACCGCTTTGATGCTGCACCACCAGCGGTTGGCGCCGACCATCAACCTGACGACGCCCGACCCGGAGTGCGACCACGACCACGTGGCGGAGGGCGCCCGCGACACCTCGTTCGATCTCGCGGTGTCCATGTCGTTCGCCTTCGGAAGCCAGACGTCGGTGTTGGCGATGGGGGCGGCGGCCTGAGATCCGCGCCCCGGCCGCCCCGGAGCACCCCGCCGACGGCACGCGCCGTCAGCCGGTGCCCGTCAGGCGGGCGGGGACCACCACGTTCGCGGTGTGGGCGCCCAGCGCCCGGCGGAAGGTGCCGCCGCAGGTGATCGGGCGCGGCTCGGGGCGACCGGGGTGCCGTCGTCCGTACGCCTGTTCCGGGTCGAACTCGTGTCGGCCGAGGACCCGCACGTCGTCGACGGGGCGCGCGGCGACGACGCCGTCCCCGGCGCCGTGGCCGTCGAGCTCGTGCACACCTTCTCCCTGCTCCACGACGGCAGCATGGACGCCGACGCGCTGCGGCGGCGCACGGCAGTGTGGAAGGCCTACGGGATCGGGGTGGCCGTCCTGGCCGGTGACGCGCTCCTCGCCCCGGGCCGTCTCCTGCCCCGTGGAGACCCCGGGCCGGCACACGGCGGGCGCTGTCCGGTGCCTGTGCCGGATCCTCACCGCGCTCGTGTCCGGCCAGGCGCAGGACCTGTGCTTCGAGGAGCTTCCCTGGTACGGCCCCGTTGCGGTCGGTCCCGACCGGTACCGGTCGATGTCCGAGCGGAAGACCGGCTCCCCCTGGGATGCGCGCTTGCGCTCGGCGCGGTCCTCAGCGGCGCCCCCGACGAGGCCGTGACCGCGCTCGACCGGGCCGGCCCGCACCCTGAGCAGGGTGGACTTGCCGGCGCCGTTCTCTCCGATCAGGCCGATCCGGTGAGCGGGGACACGGTGAGACAGAAGCCGTCGAGGACGCGCCGTCCGCCGAGATCGCGGACGAGGTCGTGGGCGAGCAGAGCGGGTCGGGGCACGGGGAACCGTCCTGGGTGATCGGTGGTCCGCCCGCCGGGCACGGGGCCTCGGACGCGGGCCGCTGGATGCGCCCGGCTCACACCGCCGGCGCTCCGGTCGTCGTGAGCCTTCCGTCGGCCAGCCGCAGCCACCGGTTCACCCCGATCGCCGCGAGGAACCGCTCGTCGTGGCTGACCACCACGAAGGCGCCCCGGTAGGAGTCCAGCGCGCTCTCCAGCTGGCCCACGCTCACCAGGTCGAGGTTGTTGGTCGGCTCGTCGAGCAGCAGCAGCTGGGGCGCCGGCTCGGCGCACAGCACGCAGGCCAGGGTGGCCCGGAGCCGTTCGCCGCCCGAGAGCACGCGGACGGGCAGGTGCGCCCCGGCCCCTCGGAAGAGGAAGCGCGCGAGGAGGTTCATCCGCTCCGCCTCCGGCCGTTCGGGCGCGAACGCGGCAAAGTTCTCCGCCACGGTGCGGTCCGGGTCGAGCAGGTCCAGACGCTGCGAGAGGTAGGCGACGCGGCCGGCGCCGCGCCGGATCTCACCGGCGTCGGGGGTGAGTTCGCCGGTGACGAGCCGCATCAAGGTGGTCTTGCCCGCGCCGTTCGGGCCGGTGAGGGCGATGCGCTCGGGGCCCCGTACGGAGAGGTCGACGCCTCCTTCCGCGAAGACGTCCTTCCCGCCGTGGCACACCCGCATCCCCTTGCCGAGGAAGAGGTCGCGCCCGGCGGGGACCTGGGTGTCGGGCAGGTCCACGGTGATGCGCTGCTCGTCGCGCAGCGCGCGGCCGGCCTCGTCGAGGCGTGCCTTGGCCTCGCCCACACGGGACGCGTGCATCTGTCCCGCCCGGCCCGCCGCTTCCTGGGCGCCGCGCTTCATGTTGCCGGCGAAGATGCGCGGCAGGCCGGCGTTCTTGAGGTTGCGGGCGGCGTTGCTCGCGCGGCGTTCGGCACGCTCGCGGGCCTGCTGGAGTTCCCGCTTCTCCCGCTTCAGCTCCTGCTCGGCGTTGCGGACGTTCTTCTCGGCGGCCTCCTGCTCGGCGCGCACGGCTTCCTCGTACGCGGTGAAGCCACCCCCGTAGAGACGCAGTCGGGAGCCGCCGAGCTCGGCGATGCCGTCCATGCGGTCGAGCAGGGCGCGGTCGTGGGCGACGAGCAGCAGCAGGCCGCCGAAGTCCGTGAGGACGTCGTACAGCCGGTGCCGGGCGTCGCGGTCGAGGTTGTTGGTCGGCTCGTCGAGCAGCAGGACGTCGGGGCGCTTGAGGAGCTGGGCGGCGAGACCCAGCTGCACGACCTGCCCCCCGCTGAGGGTGTCCAGGCGGCGGTCGAGGGCGAGGCCGCCGAGACCGAGACGGTCGAGCTGGGCGCGGGTGCGCTCCTCGATGTCCCAGTCGTCGCCGATGGTGGCGAAGTGCTCCTCGGCGACGTCGCCGGACTCGACGGCGTCGAGGGCGCGGATCACGTCGGCGACGCCCAGCACCTCGGCGACGGTGAGGCCGCCGGTCAGGGGCAAGGACTGCGGCAGGTAGGCGAGCGTGCCGCCGACGGACACCGAGCCGGCGGTGGGCTGCAGCTCACCGGCGATCAGCCTGAGCAAGGTGGTCTTGCCGGAGCCGTTGGGCGCGACCAGCCCGGTGCGGCCGCTGGACAGGGCGAAGGACAGGTCGTGGAAGACGGGGGTGTCGTCGGGCCAGGCGAAGGACAGGTTCGAGCAGACGACGGAGACGTCGGACATGGGAGGACCTCGTGAAGGCGGGGGCGAAGACAGCTCCGCCCCGGGCAGACGTGCGGAAAGGGGGTACGACGAGACAGCCCCCTCAGCAGCGCCTCCTCGGCGCGCCCGGTGGCCGTCGGATCCGGATCTCACCCGGAGATGTCGTCGTCACCCACCACGTCTGTGACTCCTTCGATACGCGGTCAACGTCGTTCCCAGGCTAACAAAGCCTTTCGGGGACCTGCCGGGATTTTCCGCCTCCGCGGGTCGCCCCCTTCCCACCGGCGGCACGCCCCCGGTCCGGGAGGATGCCGGCGGCCGGCGGTCGCCCCCCGCACCTCGCGGGTGCAGCGTGGGCGACGGGCAGACGCGGGACGCGGGGCTGCAGTGGCCGCGGCTGTCGGTGTAGCCGTCGTCCCGGCCGCGTCCTCCGCGCCCGGTCCGGGCGGGAGGCGCCACCGGCGCGCACACGTCCTTCCCCACCCTCAAGCGGGTAAGGGTCGGCGTCCTCGACGTGGGCTACGCCGAGGCCGGCCCCGCCGGGGGCCGGGTCGTCCTGTGTCCGCACGGCTGGTCCTACGACATCCACAGCCACGTCGACGTCGCCCCGCTCCTTGCCCGCCTCGGCTACCGCGTGATCGTGCCGTGCCTGCGCGGCCACGGCTCCGCGCGGTTCCTGTCCCGGCGCACGCCGCGCACCGCCGAACAGTCCGCCGTCGCGCTCGACGTCCTCGCCCTCATGGACGCCCTGGGTATCGAGCGCGCCGTGCTCGGCGGCTTCGACTGGGGCTCCCGCACCGCCGACGTCGTCGCCGCCCTCTGGCCCGAGCGGGTCAAGGCGCTCGTCTCGACCAGCGGTTACCTCACCACCCACCGCCGGTCCCAGCTGGAGCCCGCCGCCCCGGGCGTCGAGCACCTCTGGTGGTACCAGTGGCACTTCGCCACCGAGCGCGGCAGGAAGGCGACGGAGGACCCGGACGAGCGCGTCGCGCTGTGCCGTTACGTGTGGGGGCTGCTCTCGCCCGGCTGGGACTTCGACGACGCCGCCTTCGAGCGCACCGCCAGGGCCTTCGAGAACCCCGACTGCACGGCCGTCGTCCTCTACAACTACCGCTGGCGTATCGGCCTGTTCGAGGGTGATCGCCGCTTCGACCGCTACGAGAGGCGGTTTGCCGCCCGGCCCTCCATCGGGGTTCCGGCCATCGCGCTCGACCCGGCCCTCGATCCCTTCACCCCCGCCCGGTGACGGCTCGACCCACCGGCACCACTTCACCGGCCCCTACGAACACCGCGCCCTGGCTGGTCTCGTCCACGTTTGCCGAGGTCTCCACGCTCTGCGCGTCGATCATGGCCGCGGTCGGCCGGGGGTTGCGGCCGTGGGGTCGGCGGGTCTCGTCCCGGAGCAGGTCGTGGACCTGCTGGGTGGTGCCGTCGGCTTCCCACTTGGCGTAGGGGTCGTAAACGGTCTTGTACGGCGGGAAGTCGTGGGGCAGGTACTCCCACGGGATGCCGGTGCGGTTGACGTACAGGATCGCGTTGACGATCTCCCGCAGGTCGTGCCGCGCCCAGCAGCCGGGTGCAGACGACCCCGAGGAACCACGATGAGCGCCCCCGACGTGAGGAGGTCGGTCATCACCGCGGCCGGATCCTCCCACGGCGGCATGACCAGCCGGTCGCGCTCGGGCAGTTGGCGTGAGCGTGCTGACCCGGTTCTCGTACTCGCGCCGGTCATGGTGCCCGGCTCTCGTACGGGTGCCTGATCCTTTTCCGAGGCGCATCCCCCACGAGAGCTACAGGAGCTGTCCACGTGCGGGTGATTCGCGGACGGCTCCGGATTCCTAGCGTGGTCGTCAGGTCGCAGCCCGTGCGACCGCCACAGGGGAGGCCACGATGAGTACCGCGTCCACCGCACGGCACGCCGGAGGCCCCGGCCCGGACACGGGCCCCGACGGTCACGACGCTCGCGGCGGTCGTCTCGACCGGATCGTCCGCTCCCCGCTCGGCTGGATGCTGACCGGCCTGGTCGGCGTCGGGCTGGTCTCGGGCCTGACCGCCACGGGCCCTGGTCCGGTTCCGGTGCTGGGCGCGGTGGCCGCGGTGGCCGTGTACTGGCTGGTCATGCGCCGTGTCGCGCGACGCTCGACGCCGGAGATCGCCCGGCGGGGAGCCGGCCGGGAGGTGCTGCTGGGCGGCGCGATCGGCCTGGGCTTCGTTCTGGTGTCCGCCTTGCTGATCACGGCGTTCGGGGGCTACTCGTTCTCCTGGGCGGGCCATGGCTTCATGGCGGTCGTCTGGTCTGCGGTCATGGTGCAGATCGGCACCGCGGTCACCGAGGAGTTGCTGTTCCGCGGTCTCGCGCTGCAGGCTCTGGAGCAGCTGTGGGGCAGCCGGGCCGCCATCGTGGTCACCGGGATGTTCTTCGGCATCGCCCATCTGGGCGCTCCGGGAGCCAGTGCGTGGAGCGCGCTGGCGATCGCTTTGGAGGCGGGCGTGATGCTCGGCGCCGCGTTCCTGTGGCGGCGTACCATCTGGTTCGTCGCGGGTCTGCACTTCGCCTGGAACACCACCGAGCAGCTGCTCGGCATCCCGGTCTCCGGGCACACCTCCGAGGGCCTGTTCACCGTAGACGTGCACGGCCCCGCCGTGCTGACCGGCGGTGGCTTCGGCCTGGAAGCGGCGCTGGTGCCCGTCGTCATCGGTGTGCTGCTCGCCGTCCGGATGTTCGTCCTCGCCCGCCGCGGCGACCGTCTGCTACCCCGTCGATCCGCACGACACGCTCAGGCCGGCTGACCGGAGGAAACGGTAGTGATGTCCCCTCAGACGCCCTGGCGCCGTGCGCTGCTCCGGGCGCCGCTCGACTGGTGGGAGGAGCGGGACGCCTTCCTCAAGGACGGTGTCCTCGCCCTGGTGCTGGCCCTGTTGGCCTTCGTACCCACCCTGTCCGACATCGGAGCGCAGATCGGGGATCTGCCCGAGCGGCCGGCGAGCGCGCTGAGCGTCGGGCTGATTCTGTCCCAGACCCTGCCGCTGGCGGCCCGCCGACGGTGGCCCGCGGGCTGTCTGGCCGTCGTCGCGGGCGCGTTCGCCGCGCACCAGGCGCTGGGCTTCGCGACGACGTTCGGGAGTCTGGGGCTGTATCTGGCCCTGTACTCGGCCGGAGCCCACCAGGTCCGCTTCCGCCCCGGTCTGGCGGGCGTGGTGAGTGCGGGCTATGCCGTGCTGGCCCTCGTCCTGGACCACCTCGGCTCACCGCAGGGCATCGCGGACTACCTCGCGTTCCATCTGACTCTGGCCGCGTTCTGGCTGGTGGGGAGCAGCGTGCGCACACGGCGGGCGGAAGAGGCGCAGCGGCGGCGGCTGACCGCCGAAGTGGCCACGGCCGCAGAGCGGGCACGAATCGCCGGCGAGCTGCACGACGTGGTCACCCATCATGTGACGGCCATGGTGGTCCAGGCGGACGCGGCACAGTTCCTGCTCACCTCCGCACCGGACAAAGCCCGCGAGGGACTCTCGGCCGTCAGCGACACCGGCCGTCGGGCGCTGACAGAGCTGCGATACCTGCTCGGCGTGCTGGAGGCGACCGGCGAGTCGGCGTCCGCGGATCCGGCGCGCGCGGACCGGGCACCCGCCCTGGGCCGGCTCGGGGACCTGGTCGAACAGGCCCGCAGGTCGGGGCAGCCGGTCGAGTTCAGCGAGCAGGGCGAGCGGCGAGCGCAGTCCGTGGACGTGGAGCTGGCCGCGTACCGGGTGGTGCAAGAGGCGCTCACCAATGCGATGAAGTACGCCGCCGGGCAGACGACACGGGTCCTGGTCCGGCACGGCGAGGAGCGCATCGAGATCAAGGTGACCACCGACGGGCCCCCCACCTCTCCGGCGGTCGCACCTGCCGTGCGGAAGCCGGACCCTGCGGGCGGGCGTGGACTGGCGGGGCTGCGTGCACGGACGCGGATGGTCAATGGTGAACTGGAGGCCGGACCCCGGCCCGAAGGCGGATTCGAGGTCCACGCCACCATTCCGTCCAAGCCCGCATCGGAGTGATCCCGTGAGCGATGCGCCGCCACCGATCCGTGTGCTCGTCTGCGACGACCAGGCACTGGTGCGCACCGGCTACGTCACCATCTTCTCCGCCCAGCCCGACATGGAGGTCGTCGGAGAGGCCGAGAACGGGCACGATGCGGTCCGGGCCGCAGGGCGTCTGCGTCCCGACGTGGTGGTGATGGACATCCGGATGCCCCTGCTCGACGGCATCCAGGCGACCCGGCAACTGGCCGGTCCCGACGCCGAGGCACCGCCGAAGGTGCTGGTCGTCACCACCTTCAACATTGACGCCTACGTCTACGACGCACTGCGTGCCGGGGCCAGCGGCTTCCTCCTCAAGGACGCGCCCCCGGCGGAACTGGTCAACGGCATTCGGACGGTCGCCAGGGGCGAGGCCCTGCTGGCCCCCGCCGTCACCCGCCACCTCATCGGCCACTTCGCCGAACACCTGCGCCCGGCCGATGCTTCCCGGCCGGCCAGGGAGGACCTGGTACGGGCACTGACCCCGCGCGAGCTGGAGGTGCTCCGGCAGATCGCCGAGGGGCTGTCGAACGCGGAGATCGCCGCGGAGCTCTTCATCACCCCCGAGACGGTCAAGACCTACGTGTCGAGGATCCTGGCCAAACTCGGCCTGCGCGACCGGGTCCAGGCCGTCGTCCTCGCCTACCGGGTCGGGCTGGTGTCCTCCACCGGCTGAACCCACGCGCTCGTCGACCTGGGCACCGAGGTGGGTACGACGCACGCCGACTGGTCGGGCTCTTGTGACCAAACTGCGCGACCGAACCGACCGGAGCCTCGTGCGGTCCTCGCATGAACGACCCTTTCCCGGAGCAGGATCCGAAACAGCCGCGACGGGCGGCCCGGACCTCGGATTCACTGTCAAAGCCCAAGCAGCTCCCCGGCACCGCGCGCCGCGACCTCGCCGTGTGCCTCGTCGACGCCCGAGGCGACCCGCTGGGCTGCTCGGAGCCGTACGGGCAGGACGACGGCACCGTCCGCACCGTCACCCGCGGGCACGTCGCCGCGGTCATCCTCATCGGCCGGGACACCCGCGTCCTCACGGTCCTCGCCCTCGCCTGCGCCGGCCCCGTGTGACCGTGCCTCGTCGGGTACGGCCCCGCTCGGCGGCGGCCACCGTCCGGTGATCGCTCGCCAACACCGCCGCCCCCGGTGCCCCCGAACCCGCTTGGGCCGGGACACCGGACGCCTTCTCCCGCCCACCGGGTGACACGGTGATCATGGCGCTGCCCACCCGCCCCGCAGCTTTGACGGTTCCCGGCCCGGGCCGGCCGGGGACGAAGGAGGATCACCCCCATGAAACCCGAGTCGGCCCTTGACGAACACATGGAGATGGGCTTGGCCCTCGCCTCGGTCGTCCCCGCACCCGCGGGGACGGTCCCCAGTGAACTGGCCCGCGCGGCCCCTTCTTGAGGTCGTCCCCGCACCCGCGGGGGTGGTCCGGGCGGCATCTTCGGATGGATCGCTCGTCGGTCGCGAACACGGTCACCCTGCGCCTGGTCGTACCCGTCCCACCGGGACGGTGGCCGGGCCCAGTTCGTCATCGTCCCGGTGCCCCCCGGACGGCCGTCCCTTCGCCGCGCTGCTCCCCTGGGTGCTGGAACAGATGGACAAGCCGCTGACGGGGGGAAGACCTGGCCCGCCAGGCACGGATGAGCTCGCGCAACCTGGGCCGCCACTTCAGGTTCGTGACCGGTACCACCCCGCTGCAGTGGCTGCCGACCCAACGCATCTGCCACGCCCAGGAGTCGCTGGAGACCGCCGACGTCACCGTCGACAGCATCGCGGCGGCCACCGGAATGGACACCGCCGCGACGCTGCGCCGGCACTTCCACCGCACCGTCGGCGTGCCCCCGGACACCCACCGGCGCACCTTCCGCTCGCGCACCCTCCCCGGCCCGTACGACGACGGACACCACCACCGTCCGGGTGATGAGGCGGAGAAGCCTCACGGAGCGCTGCACGGACCCGTGCCGCCCCATGGCACCGGCCGGGACCCGCCCCCGGGCCCATGCCGCCGGCCGATGGTCAGGCGCGGGCCAGGACGGCGGCTCCGAAGGACACGTCGAACCGGTCGCACCAGATGCTGACGCTCCGGTACTTCGACCAGTCGACGTCCTCGGGCAGGGGGTAGTTCTGGTCGCCCTTGTTGCCCTTCAGCTTGGCGAGGTCGACGTACTCCCCGTCGTCGAAGACGCCCCAGCCGGCCTTGCCCTCCTTGACCGGCGCGTCGCTCAGCCAGACGCGCAGGTCGGGGCCGTTGCTCGTGTCAAGCCCTTCGAGGCGCAGGGTGTGCGTGCCGTCGGCGAGACGCACGACCTTCACCGTCCCGCGGGTGGTGTGCTCGTGGCTGATGAAGGTGCCCTGCGCGACCGCGGTGGGACCGGTCGGCGGGGCGGACGCGGGGGAGGAGGGGCTCGGGCCCGCCGTCGGTGACGCCGTGCCCGCCGCGGCGGGCGGGCTCCCGGACGGCAGCGCCTCGTTGACGGTCTCGTCCACCCACAGCGCCCACGGCTTGAACCACACCAGCCCGGCCGCCACACCGGCCATGACCACCACACCGACGCTCGCGTACAGCAGCCGCTTACGACCCCGTTCCACAGGAGGCCCTTCCTCTTGTCGCCGTCGTTTCCTCTTGTCAGCGTCGTTCCCCCCACATCCAACGTCCCTCCCGACCCTGCGGCAAGCCTTTCGGGGGACGGAGGGAACATCTGGCGGGGGCGGGCACGGCCCGCCGGAGGCGTCCGGCGGGCCGTGGGGTGGAGCGGGATCAGCGCGAGGGGCCGACGCCCGCCCCGTCGTCACCGCTCCCTTCCGTCAGCCGGACGGTGAAGTCGCACCACTCGGTCCACCGGGACGCGGTGGCGCCGTCCCGCACCCGGACGCGCCAGCGGTACGCGCCGTCCGCCAGGCCGCGCGGAGGGAGGGAGAGCACGGCGGTGTGACCCGTCTGACTCCTGGTGTGGCGGCGCAGGACCGGTTCCCCGTCGGCGTCCGTCACCTCGAAGAACACGCCCCGGCCGGGTGAGGTGCCGGCCCCCGGCTTCTCGACGGTGCCGGGCGGCGCAACCGACTCCAGCGTGGCCGCCAGACTCGCACCCCTGGTCGTCACGACCGGCCCGCCCTCCGGGTCACCGCAGAACTGGAAACCCGCGTAGGCGCCGTCGGAGATCCGCGGATCGACGGGAACGTCCAGCAGCAGGGATGGAGTGGCGGTGGCTTCCGCTGCGCTCTTCGACGGGGCGTCCGCGTCGGCGAGCGGCGCCAGGGACAGCCCGACGGCCAGGGCCGCCGCCACCGCTCCCGCCCGCCCGGCCCAGGAACGGAACACCGGTCTCAGCAGGCTCATTCTCGTGTCCTTTCCATGTCGGCCCCGGTGTCACTTGACGTAGAGGCGGTGATCGTCATTGGTGGTGGAGGCCCGGCGGCACTCGTAGGCGGACCAGCGGTGCTCGGCCACCAGCTGTCTGCCGGTGGCCTGACAGCCCGAAAGGTTGTGCAGCAGTTCGTACTCCTTCCAGAGGTCCGAGCTGTTGGGCCCGACGGAGTTGCTGCTGATGTGGTCGGCGACGCTGTTGCCGACCGTGATGCCGTCCGTGCCGTCCCAGGAGTAGTGCACACCGAGCCAGATGCGGCTTCTGGCGTTCTCCTGCGCGGCGTCGGAGAAGCTGGTGAAGGTACGGGTGACCCCGAGGGCGTCGAAGTCCTCCGTGCCGGCCGTGAAACCGATGTCGTCGGTGCCGAACCACCGCTCCATCGTCCTGGCCCAGGCGGCGCCGAAGGTGGCGTGCCCGGAGACGTGGGCGGGGAAGGGCGGGGAGAAGTGCTGTCCCTCCCGGTTGCGTGACAGCGGCTGCCACTCAGGGTCGGCCGAGGTCAGGGGGTTGCCGTCGCCGTCGAGCCGGATCGCGGACTCGGGCCGCCACAGGTCGATGTTCGTCTGGTACTTGGCGTCCCAGGCCGCGATGCCCGCGTCCGCCATGGCGAAGGCGACGAGCGCGAAGAGCTTGGCGTTGGCGTCGACGGTCAACCGGTGCTGGCGGGACACCGTCTGCGTCAGTTCGAAGAGCTGGCCCGGTGGCTTGTAGGTGCCGTCCACGTCGTTCGCCCAGAAGAAGGCCGCCTGCGTCTGGTCGGCGGTCCTGAGCGGGGACTCGACCCCGCCGAGATCGCGGACCTCGTTGACCTGGTTGCTGTAGTCGGAACTCCGGAGAAGGGCCTCCATGGAGCCGTAGTCGGTGAGCCTCCGCTGCCGGAACTGCGAGCCGGACGTCAGACCGAACGGCTTGACCAGCCCCCAGGCCGGCGTGGCGGCCGGGTTGGCGTCCGTGGGCCGCCAGTTGCCCGGGGAGGAACTCCCCGGGTAGGGGGTCGAGGTCTGGGAACCGTCCGCGGCACGGGCGTCCACCATGGCCCTGGCCGCCTGGTGGCCCACGGAGGATCCGGCACGGCGCTGCGTTCCGGTCACGGTCTGCGGGATGCTCTCGCCGGCGGCGGCGAGCTGCCGCGCGAAGTCCATGTTCGGGAAGACCGCTTCCAGCACGAGGTACGCGGCCTGGTCGATGGCGCTGTTGATGTCGGCGTCCGCCGGTGCGGTCGTCTTCACCAGGTACGGCCGGCCCAGGCACCGGGTCTCACCCTCGGAGCACCTGATGGAGTTGGCCGCGTCGTAGACGGCGCCGTGCATCATCGCTCCGGCGCGGGCGAGCGGGCCGGGCGCGCCGCCGGCCGTCCGGTAGGCGCTGAGCAGTACGTCGTTCCAGTACTGCACGTGGTCCGTGGCGGGGTCGGAGGTGGGCCGGTAGGTGACCAGCAGCGCGGGGACGTTCGACACGTTGTCGCCCGAGGCGAAGACCTTGAAGGCGCTGGTGTCGTTCTCGTCGGTGGCGCGCAGGCCCAGCGTGTCGGTCGCGCGGTCGACGGCTGCCCACTGGGAGACCAGCGAGGTGACGTCGAGCGTCACTTCCCGCGCCGGGCAGTCGGCGGAGGCTCCGGACGTGAGCGTCGAGGTGGCCGCCTTCGTCCGCCACGCGGGCTGCGTGCCCCAGCGGGTCGCCGACGAGACGGCGCCGGTGTCCCAGACCTCCCAGGACCTGGGGGCGCACTGCGCGGACGACAGGGGGAAGAGGCTGAGCTGCGCGTCGAGGACCGCACCGCCCGTCATCCCGGGTGTCCTGGGGAACTGCACGAAGGAGCGCGCCGCCTCCTTGCCGGACTCGCGGCCGACCCGCAGGCCCACCGCTCCGGAGAAGTCCTCCTGACTGCCTCTGACGACGGTGGTGTCGACATGGGGGCTCAGGAACACGGCGGGGTCGATGGTCACCGGGTACCTGGTGTCGGGGGAGGCGAGGAAGTCGCGGTCCGGGGTGAGGCGCAGCCCGAGCCGTCCGCCTTCCCGCTCCAGGGTCATGCCGACGGCGGTGCGGCGGCCGTCCTGCCCGCCGCGCTTCTGCCGGCCGGCCTCCCACATGACAGGCGCCGGCAGTCTGCCGACGGCCTTCTTCGTCGAGGGGTCGGTGAACGACAGGGAGCCGTCGGAGTTGCGGGTGGTGGTGAGGCCCTCGGTCCGCAGCGGCAGCGTGAAGCTCTCCACCTCGTCCGCCGCGGAGCGGTCCTTGACCACCAGATACTGTTCGAAGCCGGTGCGCGTCGCCTCCACGACCAGGTCGGTCGCCGGGAGCACGTTCGCGTAGGTGGCCCGGTGGCCGCTGAGCACCGGCTCCGGCAGCGGTCCCTTCCAGCCGAGCGTGACGGTCCGCCCGCCGCCGCCCAGGGTCAGCAGGTCGCCGCCCCCCTCACCGGTCCGCCCGGCGATCCTGAGGCCATGGGGGTGTGCGACCGCGCGTACCGACCCGTCGGCGGCCCGCCGCAGGGTGGGATCGATGTCGACCCACTTGCCGCCCTTCCTGAACCGCACGGGTCCGGCATGGGTCTCGACCGACACGGTGCCGTCCGGATTGGCCCATGTGGTGGTGTTCTCCGTACGCGCGCCGGGTACCTCGACCCGCCGCTGCTGACCGGCGGCCGCCGCACTCGCGGCCGGTGGCCCCTGTGAGAGGGCGCCGTCGTCCGCGGTGTGTGGTGACGGCCGCTGGTTCGCCGAGGGCTGCGCCGCCGGGGCGGCCGAGGCCATCGGCCAGCCGCCCGCCACGGCGAGCAGCGCCGACAGCGGCACCGCGAGCCGTCGCAGCGCGGTTCTCCGGCGGGCGGGCCGTCTGTCGGGCACCAGGTGATGTGTGACGTGCATGTGCTCCCCCCTCTCGGCAGGCCCGGACGCCTCGCCGGACCCGTGCCGAAGTTCGTGGTGTCGTGGTTGTCGTACCTCCGAGGACCGGGCGGCGCCTCCCGCACGCTCCAGGCCCCCGGGGCCGGCCGCTCGTCAGCTCCTGGACCGGTCAGGCACCGGCGGCCGGTGTGTGTCCGGAGGTGCAGTCGAGGAGCACGGTGTCGCGCCAGCCGCAGGCCCACGAGGTGAGACCGTCGTTGCCGACCATCACCGTGTGCTGGTCGGTGCCGGTGTTCACCCTGTCCTCGTAGTAGGCGCCGGCGGAGTTGCGCACGCCGACGTAGTCACCCACGGAGGCACCGAGGATCCTGCCCCACGCGGCGCGGCAGGACGGGCTGTAGCGCAGCTCGATCGTGCGTCCCTGCGCGGGGACCGACTTCACGGTGTACGCGTCCGAGGCGCAGGTCGTTCCGCTCGGCTCGATCCCCGTGCACCCGCTGCCGACGCAGGTGCCCGCGGGCAGCGCGGTCGTGACGACCAGTGTGGGGACGCTGCCGGCCTCGGTGTTTTCCGCCGAGGTGAACACCCGGTAGTTGGCCGAGGCGGTCTCGGTGGGCGACTGCAGCACCAGGCCGTGGTTGGGGGCGGCGCCGCTGAGCCACTTGCCGACGATTCCCGTGACGTTCCAGGTCATGAGTCCGGTGCCGCAGGTCCCGTCCGTGGAGCCCTCGGTGCTCAGCGCGGCGTCCTGCGTGGTACTCGTGGGCTGGCGCGTCCAGGTCTGGGTGGCCGGGTCCCACGTGCTCGTGACGCGGCGGACCTGGATGCCGGCGCCCACCTTCGCGCCGCACGCCGGGGCGTCGACGTTGGGCACCCTGAGTTCGGCGGCGGTCGCCGGCGGCAGGCCGTCGAGGCCGAACTTCAGGTAGGTGCGGGGCTTCTCCCCGTCGGCCTCCGTGCCCGCCTTCAGGTACTGGCCCCCGACGTTGTTCCAGTCGAAGACCGAGTTGACGTCGGTGTCGGCTTCCACGGGCGTCGTCACGGTCGGGGCCACCGTGACCGGATAGACGGTGGCCGGATCGTCGAGGAACGCCCGGTCGGGCTCCAGTACGAGGGTTCCGCCCGCTCCGCCGGAAGCGTTCGCCGAGGTCCTGGCGTTCCCGCCGGGCTCGTAGCGGACGGCGACGGCGCCCTCGCGTGCGGTGCCCTCCCCGGCGCGTACGAAGCCGTCGGCCCTCCCCGGCCGGGTGGCGGGCTGCGCCCGCATGGACGCGGTGGGCGAGATGGTCACCCGGCTCCCGGACCCGTCGGTCAGCCCCAGCCCTCCGTCCGCCCGCCGGTCGATCCGTCCTGCGGCGTCGAGGGGGATCTCCAGCTTGAGCGGACCGGTCGGCCTGGCGCGCAGCACCACCTCGAAGCGCACGCCCGACGGCAGGGCGGTGACGACCAGGTCGCCCGTTCCACCCGCCGCGCGCTCGTACGTCGCCCGGTGACCCCGCACGCGGGGTTCGGGCAGCCTGCTCGGCCACCCGAACTCCAGTTCGCTGCCGGGTGAGGTCCGCAGCCGCGCGAAGGAGAAGTCGCCCCCGGCCGAGAACCGCACGTCCGCCCCGACCGCCTCGGGCCGCAGCACCCCGCCCGAGAGGTTCAGGCGGGTGTCGATGTCCCGCCAGCCGCCGTCGGGTCCGCGGAGCCGGACGGGACCGGCGGAGAGCTCGGTGACGACCTCCCCCTTCGGAGTCACGGCGGAGGTGGAGGACTCCGTGGTCCTCTCCGGAACCGGAACGGTGTCGTGCGTCCTCCTCGCCCGTTCCGCTGCCGCCGCCAGCACCCTGTCCGCCGTGTCGCGGGCGGTCACCGGCCCGGCGGCGGCCGGTCCCGCGGCCAGCGTCGACAGCAGAAGCCCGGGGGCCACCGCGGCGGTGCACAGCGCGACCCACGGACGTGCCGTCCCGGCCCAAGGGCCCGGGACGCGCCACTTCTTCCTACTCGTGCTCAAGGAAATCCCTGCTCCGTTCACGAAGTCGGTCGGCAAAGGCAGCGCGGGCACCGGACGTCGTCTCCGTACGGGGAAGGCGAGGTTTCTCCTCCTCCCATGCACAACTTCACCTCGGTCCCCACGTGTTACGTCCACAAGCCCGCCAAATATGGGATGTCCACACCGAGAGGTCAACGGTGACGGAAATCACAGGACCGGGGTCGTCGCGAAGCGGAAAACCGCGCGCGGAAAGGAACCGGACACCACCGATGTCGGACCTCGCGCCCGGTGCCGCATGCGGGGAGGGAAGACGGAGCCCAGACCGACGGGGCAGGGGCGCGCCGCCGGGACGGCACCGCTTCCCGGCCAAAGCGGAGTAGCGGCCACCGAGACGGCGTCACGAAAGCGACGGCCGGAAAAGTGAACGACTCCCCGGGACCCTGCGGCAGAAGACCGCCCGGACGCCGGAGCGCGCCTCTGTGTCCGGTGGCCCGGGAGGGAGTCGTGGAGTCCCCTGCCGGGGTGTGTGCCGTTCCGGCCGACGTCGGGTTGCCCGGTGGACACCTTCTGGCGCTCTCCCACCAGGCTCCTTCCTGAACGCGTTCGGTTGACCGCGTTCAGGCCAGAGCATCCGCACTCCCCTCGCGCCCCTCCTCGGGGGGTGCCGCGCCGCTACTCCGCCTCCCGTCACCACGCCGGCCCGCGCCCGCACCCCCGCCTCGGCGCCCCGCGTCCGCACCCCGGAGGGGGTCGGCCGGGCCCGTGCCTCCAGCCGGGCCGGGCGGCCGTACGACCCTCGGGCCCCACCCTGGGCCGACCTCGTCGCCCCTACGCGACCGTCTGGCTGATTTATGTCGGTGTGGCCCTCGGTGTCGTGGTCGTGTCCGCGTTCAGACATCGGTATGGGAACGGTTAGATCGCAGGTTGGCGTAGGTTTCTCCGCTGATCCTCATTAGCTTGACGGACACTTACACGCCCTTTAAGTTCCCGATCACTTGGCCGAATATTGACACACCCTTGGTAAGGGCGGTGGAAGGAACCCAGTGAACTGGTACCTGGCAGTACTCAAGAACTACGCGGGCTTCAGCGGGCGTGCGCGCCGCAAGGAGTACTGGATTTTCACCCTCGTCAACTTCGCCCTCACCCTCCTGCTGATCGGTGTCGACCTGGTGATCGGCACGTACTCGGTTCTCTACCTCCTCTACTGCTTGGCGGTGTTCCTGCCGACGCTCGCCGTCACGATCCGCCGCCTGCACGACACCGGACGTTCCGGATGGTGGTCGCTCATCTCGATGGTCCCCTTCGTCGGTGGCATCGTCCTGCTGGTCTTCCTCGTCTCCGAGGGCGAGACCAAGGCGAACCAGTGGGGCGTCAACCCGCACTTCGCGCCCGCCGCCTGAGACATCGCCCCTGCGCGGACTGGAGCCGGGTGCCCTCGACGGCGCCCGGCTCCGGCACGTCCGGCAACGCCGGCGGGCATCCGGATGTGCGAGGCCTCCCACGGAATCACCCGGCTCGACCACTGCACGATCTCCCCGATCCGCTGTACGACGACGGACGGGAAACCGCAGCAACCGCTGGTGCATTCCGGTTTCCCCAGGGTCCGTCTTCAAAGATCGTCCGGGTGGTGGGTCATGGCGCCGTGGTACGCCGTCACGAACTCACCGATCAGAAGGGTGAGTTACTTGCTCCACTGATACCCCGGGCCACGACGGGGCAGCCTCGCGTGGAGGACCGGCAGGTCATCAACGGGATGGTCCGGCAATCCGTCCGAGCGGACGGACGAGCTCGTCGCGCGGCCGGAGGCCGGGGCGGTCGCCGGGCCAGGCGGGAGGGGCGGTGGTGTGCCGTCCTGGTGGGCGGCCTTCCAGCGCTTGTGCAGCTCGCCCTTCCAGCTCTCGGGCAGGGGTCCAGGGAACACTCCGGGCGGCGAGCTGGTCGCGGTTCCAGCCCCCGGCGGACGTGCGGGCGGCCTCGCTCTCCTCCGGTGAGGGCGGGACCGTCATCTGCTCGCTCCACGTCATCGTCGAAAGGGTGACCCTCAGCGTTCCAGGGCAGGCGCCGACGACAGGCCCGTCCTCAAGGAGGGCGTCGCTCACGGAGTGGTGCGGTCCAGGGTGTTCGTCAGGTCGTCGACGGCCGCCAACAGCAGTTCCGTCTGCCCGGGATCGGTGGCCGCCTGCCGTCCGGCGATGAAGGCGAGCAGGGGGTGCGCCGGAGCGCGGCGCGCAGGTCGGCGATGTGCTGGTCGCGGATGTCGGCGGCGAGGGCGGGCGGGGTGACCGCGGGCGGTTCTCCTTGGCGGTCGGTCAGGTGATGCGGGCGATCAGGGAGGGCGCCACGTGGAACCCGACGCCGACCAGCCGATCCGTCAGCCCATCTCCCGACGGGGGAAGAAGCGCCGACGCAGTCGATCACCGGCTTCGCCCACGACGATCACCAGCACAGCACTCACCGCGCAGTCCACGAGGCTCGTCGGCTGGTCGAACACCATCCCCAAGATCGAAAAAGCAGCGGTGACAGCCGCCCACCACGCAACCCACGAGCCGATCACAGACCACCCACGCCGTCTCCTCACGGCATCAGAGTACGTCCCCCTCCCCCCTGCCGGGGGCCAGAGACAGCTGCTGAACGGCGAGGACGCCCGGCGTCAGCCGTTACCCCTCGGTGTGCCGATCGTCGCGCGGCCGGACGGCGACCGGGGCGGGCCGGCCGGAGCGGGGCGGCGCCGGGCACCCCGAACGCGTTCCGGCAGAAAGCCAGCGTGACGTCGTTCGTGGTGCGCCGGTTCGTCGACCGCGGGCTGCTGGTCGACCTGAGCGCGAACCCGGACGGGGGCACCACCGCCCCGGGCAGGTCGTCGAGCTCTGCGCACGGGAGGACCTGGCCGAGCTCGTCGCCGCCGACACCCCGCTCGGACCCGACCAGGCCGCGACCCGCTGCGCGTGAGGAGGGTGGGCTTCGACTGGATGGTCAAGCTCGGGTGGATCCGTGCCGCGGAGTGGGTCGAGGTCCAATTCGGCACGCCGCCGGCCGGGGCGGTCGATGTCACACCGCATGGCTCCCCCGGGTTGGTGGCGCCCAGGAGAGCTGCCTACGCCGCAGCCGGAGCACGAACCCCCACCCCAGCCACAACATCCCGCCCGGCGGCACCGCGACTCCGAGAACCGTCCCGCCGAGCGGTACCGCCCGTCACCGGCGGTACCGGCGAACGTGCGCCGCAGCCCGTGACCGTAGGCGGGTGCGTCGCGGTAGGCGTCGTAGCGCTCCAGCTTGGCAAGCAGGAGGGCGCAGGACATGGTGCGGTCGATCTCCACGAACGCGTGGGAGGACGACCAACGTGGCAGTGCCCTCGGTGTCTACCGAATGTGCGCCTTGACCTGGTTGTAGACCGTCTGGTCGGTGCGCAACCCGCTGTGGTCGAGGCAGGCGGTGGTGGTGTTGACGGCTCCGGTGAGCGCCACGCTGCTCGTGGGGTTGATGACGTTGTCGCAGGGCGAGCGCCAGGTGGCGTAGCGGGGGGAGCCGGGGGTTTCGTCACCGGAGTTGAGGGCGTTGAGGAAGGCAGATCCCGGCCGCATCTCGACACAAGGGGCACCGCCGCACCAACGGGCGGTCTCCGTGCCGTGGTTGGGCCCGGCCAGGGAGACCCACGCGTCGACCTTGCTGGCGCCGCCGAGGTTCTTGAGGTAGTAGCGGGAGGACAGGGCGCCCATCGAGTGGGTGACGACATCGACCTTGGTGGCACCGGTGGTGGCCAGGACGCGCTCGATCTCGTCGGCGAGCTGTGCGGCGGTGGTGGTGTTGGACTGTGCGGCGTTGTACGTCCACGCATCGAGATGGCCGGCCGGCCAGCCGTCGGCCCGGAATCGGTCAGCCATGGCCCGCCAGGTAGAACCGTCGGAGTTCCACCCGTGGACGAAGACGATCGGGTCGGGGCGGACGGCTTGCCGCTGACCGCCGGCCGCGGCCCCGGGGGCGGGAAGAAGGGCCGCGAACGCGAGGAGGAGCGGAGTCAAGCTCCGCGGCAGATTCCTGATCACTCACGGTTTCTAGCGTGCCGGCGACGGCGGTGACACCGTTTGCCCCAACCCCTCACCCACCCGGCGGCAGGAATTCACCGCAGCGACGTGACAACGGTTCGAAGCCTCGGCTCTACTGCGCCGTGCCCGCCTGGCCTCCGCCGTTGAGATCGGCGGCCAGGTACATCTGGAAGTCCGCGACGAATCCGACCGCCGGGCCCGGCTGTTCGAGGTCGGCGGCAGCAAGCCGCGGGCCGTGCTGTGGCACGCCCTCGACGGCGCTCCGAAGGCCCCGTGTCCCGCCCGTGGGAGCCCTGACCGCTTACTCGCCGCCGGAGTTGCCCGTGCTCGCCCTCACGGCCCCGCCCGCGACCGCGCGGCCCGACCTCGCGCCCACCGGGAACCGCGACCCGGTCGAACAAGCCGCGGTCGAGGGTGCGCTCGCCGCGGCCAGGCCCGAGACGCTGGTGCGCACCGACGTGCCCCAGCCCGACGGCTCAGTGCGCCTGTACGCGGCCTGGACCGACGGCGGCGGGCCCCTGGCCGACCACATGGACCGCGTCGCGCTCGCGCGCGGGCTGGACGTCTGATCCTGGGCCGAGATCCTCACCCACACCGCCCACACCACCCACCGCGGTCGGATCGAGGTACGCACCCACCCCCTGCGGCAGGTCCTCGCCGACGTCGAACGCAGGCACCGGGGCAACGAGGAGTACCAGGCCGGCTTCGCCCGGATGCTGGCCGACGACGCAGCACGGACCGGCCGCCCGCCGCTGCCCGCGCCCGGCATCCCCGCCTGGCCCGGCGTTGGCCCCCGGCTGTGGCACCGCTACGCGGGAGACAGCTTCATCGTCGAGCGGCACTGGCTCGACCCCTGAGACCAGGCGCGCCGCCGCACGGCGCCGCGGTCCCCGCCGGCCATCGCGGGCGCGCCGGGGTGCGTGCAGTCCGGTGGAAGTGGAGAAGGGCCGTCCCGCAGGGAGTTCGCCTGTCACCCTGGTCGCAGCCGGGCAGCCCCGACCTTCCGCCCCGCGCGCGGGGACGGCGTCACCAGGCGAACCGCACCGGCCACCGGTGCGGGCCTGGACGCATACCCCGTCCCCTCGCAGCCCGGGAGGGCCGCCGTGCCCGAAGACACCGCCCCACCCAGCTCGCCCAGCCCCCTCGACCAGACCCTGGCCGCGCTCGCCGCGGCACACCCCGGCCTGCGGCAGACCGACCCGTCGAAGTTCGGCGCGGCCCTCGCCGACGTACGGCTCACCCCGCAGCGCACCGCCCGCTTCCTCTGGGCCGGCTACGAGGTACAGGTGTCCGTCGGCCACGAGGACCACCTCGACCGCGACGACCCGGACAGCCCCGTCCTGTACCGGGAAGTCCGCGCCCACGCCACCCTCCTCGTCCCCCAGACCGTCGCGGTCGACGGCATCGGGCACGTCGAGTGGGAAATGACCAACTCCCGGGCAGAGACGGTGTTCCCTGACACGTTCACCGTGGCGGTCGCAGACCAGCACGACCCGCGCTTCGCCGCCACCGTCCTGTCGACCGTGGCCAAGGCCCTCGCGTACGTCCGCCTGGCCACCGAGCACGCGGGCGCCCATGCCGAGCGGGCCGCGGACGAAGTGCGGTGGGAGAGCGAGCGCCCGGCGGGGATCAGTCCGCGCAAGTGGCTCCGGGACGAGAGGGCGCAGCGGGACGCGGCAACGTCATGAGCCCCCGGCCCTCGAACTCGGCCGAACAACTCCGGACAATGTCGAACAACTCCCCTACCAGCAGCAGTACGCGGCACGCCGACGGGGAGCAGCAGAGCCGGCGAGCGGCGGTGCGGGGCCGCCGAAGCCGCCCGGGACCGCGCGGGGCGGGCCCGCGACGGCACGGGCAGGCGGGGAACCGGGACGATCACGTGCCGGCACCGTCCGCCGGGCCCTCGCCCGTCAGCCGGCGGCGCGCCTCGTCGAGGACCGCGCGCAGCCGCGCGCGCTGGCGCGTCTCGTCGGCGAGGCGGGCGTCGAGGACCGCGTTGTCGATGTACGGGGCGACGGCGACCAGGCGCTGGAGCTCGGCCGGATCGAGTGCTTCGACCTCCCACTGCACAGGACGGGCCGCGTCGAGCCGGTATCGGCGGGCGAACGCCGGCCAGCGGGGATCACCACCTTCCCCACCGCCGGCGGCAGCTGGTGCTCGCGGACCTGCTCGTGGGTGAGCAGCACGCGTTCCACCGAGGCCCAGCAGGCGGTACGCGCCACCCAGTCGCGCTCGATGTCGGCGCCGGAGGCGTCGAAGTCCTCGACGTAGAGCAGCACGGCAGGGCGCCGGTCGCGGGCGGTGCGCTCCTTGACGACCTGGACGTAGCCCTGACTGCCGAACCCCCGTACGACCAGCACGGGGACCCCGGTCTTCTCCAGCCAGCCGGTGAACTGGGCGCGCAGGATGTCCTTCTCACAGGCCACGTACACGGCCGTGGCCTGCCCGGCGGTGCGGTCCAGGCAGAACCGGGCGGGCGCCTGCTGGAGGAAGGCGTCGGCGTCCGGCCAGGCCGACGGGACGTGGACCTCGCGCAGCGGGTCGATCAGATCGGGGAAACCCCTCCCGGCGGCGGGCCTGCGCAAGAAGCGCGGGCAGGCGCCGGTAGGCCGGCGCGGTGTGCGGGATCACGGCCTCCGAGACCAGCCGGTGGTAGACCTGGCGCAGGGTGCAGCCGCCGACCGCGTCGTAGCCGGTCACGATGACGGCGGCCCGCTCCACCACGTCCGCCCAGCAGAGCCTGCTCGTACCGGTACATGCACCCCTCGCCCCCACCCGGCACGGCATGACCACGAGGTGTCCGTTCTCAGATCCTCAGATCCAGTGTCCCGTGTGTCCGACATCCAGGGTCAAGGCCCGTCGCCGCGCGAGGTCCGCGCCCGGCCTGCGGGACAGTTCCATCGCGCGGCGCGTGTTCACTGCCGGCGGTTCACAGGAGGCGCCACTCCTGGTACGGCCGATCGGCGGCGCACGTCTGCTGGACCACACCGGCTCCGTTGTAGATGTTCCCTCCCCTGACCTCCAGGCACTTGCCGCTGTGCCGGGCGACCAGGGCGAAGTAGCCGTTGGGGCGCTGGACGAGCTTCCACTCCTGGTTGGGTGTGTTGTAGCACTCCCACTGGTTGACCGTTCCCCCGTCGGCGATGCTCGCGGCCGCCACGTCCAGACACTTGTTGCTGTGCTGGGCGATCATTTTGTAGTAGCCGTTGCCCAGCGAGGTGAGGGTCCAGTTCTGGTTGGGCGTGTCGTAGCACTCCCACTGCTGGACGAATGCTCCATTGGCCGTGCTCGCGGCCGCGACATCCAGGCACCTGCCGCTGTGGTGAGTCTCCAGCTTGGCGCTGAGCGGGGCGGCGCTCGCAGGTGCGGCCGAGCCGGCGGCCAGCATCATCCCGCCGAGCGCGAGGACGGACAGGCGGGCGGTGAATGCTCGCGCGGATGCCTTCACGGTGATCTCCCTTGTCGAGTTGCGCTTTGGGGCGAACCGAACTGTCACCGTTGTACGACAGAAGAGGAAAATAATATAGAAAGCAAGTATTAGTAATATGACCCCATCATACCCTTATCGGACAGTTGTGTGATTTTAATAGGCCGTCACGACGCACTCAATTCCCCCGTCGGCCGACAAAGGGATTACGCGGCGACAACGCAAGCCTGCTGCATGAGAGGAAAGAGAGGACGGCGACTTCGGCTGCGCACAGTGATGCGCAACCCGCGCCTCGCGAGCCCCAGTTGCCCGGCTACCCCACTTTCCGGGTGCACAGAGCAAGGAAACCGTATGCGCTTTCACGGCTACACCGAAGGGTGATCGCATTCGATATCGCCCCGAAACGCTTCGGGTCCACGCTCGTCGGCTGTGCGTGAGTGGTCTGGTCGGGAGGCTCGGACGTGGTCCCTGGACGCGCCGGAGGCTGTGCGTCTGCCGGCGGTGTCCGCGTTGGTGGAGGGCCGGGGGCGGGTGGAGGCCTCGGCCCTGTTCAGGGTGTGGGTCAGGCCCGTGGACAACTGGTGGGCGAGACGGCGGGCGGTCAGGCCGCGGTGGTGGGTGGCGGGGCGTCGAGGACACGAGCACCTGCGGCGTCCCGGTGGACGAACACAGCGCGAAGGAGGACGTGTCGGCTGCGACCGAGGGCGATACGGATGCCGCCTGCCGGGCCTGGCAAAATGAGGGCCACCCGAGACCGGATCAGTGACCGTCCGCCGACTCGCCGACACCCTGGTGCCCCTCCCGCGGTCCACGCGCCGTAGCGGTACGCCCGGTCCCGGCCGTCGGCACTGGGCGCTCGCGGGGACGCAGCGCCGCGCCCCCACCTGCAACGGCTTCTGCTCCCCGGAGCACACCACCGTGTCCGCCGCCGCCCCGGCGCCCCACCGCCGTTGCACATCCGTCCACCGCAGCACCCGGTCGTTCCCTCTGGACCAGTCCCTCCGGCCACACCATGCTCCCCAGGCTCACCCCGCACCGGCCGGGGCGCCCGGCGTGTACTGCGCAGGTGTGGGCCAATGACCGTGCACGGTGAGAAGCACAACGCGTCGGAGCCGACCGCCCACCCCGGCCATCTGGAAGCTCCTGAACAAGGGGCGCGAGATGTGATCAATAAGGTGTCGTGACACCGAGGAGTCGAGATGCCGACCAACGTCTCCGTCCCACCGCTGGGGGAAGGTCTGAACGAAGTCACCATTGACGAGTGGCTCAAGCGACCGGGCGATCAGGTGACCAAGGGAGAACCGTTGGTCGAGATCTCGACCAGCAAGGCGACCATGTGCCTATACGTCCCCGTGGACGGATACCTTGCGGCAGTGGTGGCGGAAGTTGGGGAGACGGTCGAGGTAGGGGCGCTCGTCGCGGTCATCGACACATGAGCATTCCAGGCCACCCTTCGCTCACACGTGGACAACAGCGTCGGGGTCCGATGGAACAGGGGATGACGGTGGCAGTTGTTCCGGTTCGCGCGTCGTAGAAACGACCGGTTGCGAGGACGTTCTGAGGCACTGACGGAGGGCTGCTCCCTGCGGAGATCGGCTCAGCGTTACCGAGCTCTTTCCGACCCGTCGGGTGGGAGGGGCAATTGAGCTGACAACAGGTAAAGCCTCTGGTGGATGGGTTTTCGACCAAGAAATCCGTCTCCTCAGAGGTTTCGTGTGTTTGTCCACCCCCTCGGGCGCCGACGTGCCCGGCTGCGCCCTGCGCTTCCTGTCCGCCAAGTCCCGTCAGCGATGCCGAGGGCTCGGCACCCACTGGCGGCGCCCGAGTGTCGGTCGGCAGGTCCTGCCCGCTCGTGCCCATCTCCGCAACGGCCATCCGCAGGCTCATCTCGTGGCCGGATCCGGCATCGGGACCACGACCGCACACCGGTACGTCACCAAGGCCGTCGAGGCCCTGGCCGCTCTCGCGCCGAGTCTCGCGGAGGCGGTCCGGACAGCATCGTCGAAGGCGTTCGTGCTGCTGGAGGGGGCTCTGCTACCGATCGACCGGACCGCCGCGAACGGGCCCCTCTCGCCGGGGAAGCACAAGAGGCACGGGATGGGCGTGCAGGTCCTCGCCGCCCCCCTCCGGCCGGCTGCTGTGGGCCCCACCGGTCTTGCCCGGGGCCGTCCACGACGTTCCGCGACGACGGTCGCGATCTCGTCCATGGTGACACTCTTTTCCCCGTCTCCAGCGAGCGCATGGGGCGGTTCCAGTTCCGCTGGAGAGATGACCAACGGGGCCACCGGGCGGTGTGATTGATCGGCAGAAGCCGGGATTAACGGCTCGGGGCCCCGCTCGTTGCGCTCCCTGGACCTTCACTTGATCGTTGGGTGCCCCGAAAAGGACCACCGATTCTGGCACGGTTCACACGCATGGGGAGAATCATTTGCACCTCGTTCCTCCCGTGGAGGATCTTTCACCTGCCTGACGCGTGACCGAAAAATACTCTTCTCACGGGTGGGCACGGGCACCACACTTCCGCGTGAAGGGCTCTGACTGATCGGTACCTGGACATCCGGAATGAACCCGACCACGAGTAAGTGGATCAATTCGCGGGTGATCGGTCGGATGACAGGGGAATCTCGATCACCCCGGAGGAGTGAATATGCGACGGATCATGGATTTTCGCGATGAACGTCAGCGTGCGCTCGAACGTCACCCCTTGTGTGATTGGCTGTCCGACGAGCGGATCTCCGAACGAAACCGTCTGGAAATCCTGCCGATCCTCGCTCCTTTCGTCCTGGCCTTCCGGGACCTCAACCGCTGGGTCCTGCCCTTCCCTGAACCCTCGGCCCCCCTGCAGCGGTCCATCAACGTTCACACCGAGGAGGACAGGAACCACGCGGCCCTGTATCTGGAGGACTGGTGCCGCCTGGAAATGGACGAGCGACTGGGGTGGAGCGCGTCCGATGCCCTGTGGTGGATCACTCGGGCGCCGCAGACCCGCGTGCTGCGCGACACGCTGCACCGCTTCGCGGCCCTGCACCGCGCGGACGCCGGAGACCCGGTACTGCGTTTCTGCCAGAGCGAGGCCATCGAGGCGAGCGGCCACGTGTTCTTCCGCCACACCGCCCCGGTCGCCGCCCGGCTGAGCGAGGCCACCGGCCTCGACTACCGCTATCTCGGCCCCCATCACCTGGCTCTGGAATCCGGGCACGTCGAGACCGAGGACGCCTTCGAGACCGTCGAGCTCACCGAACGGCAGTACCGAGCGGGAACGACCCTGGTCGCCGACACCTTCGACGTGTTCGTTCGCATGTTTGACAGCTTCCATGAGTACGCACGCACCTACGCCGAGACAGGGACGGCACCCCGGCCGGACAGTACGCCGGTGATGCCCGTACCGGAGACCTGGAAGGCGTCGGACATGCTCCGCTTCTGCTACCTGCACCCCGCTACCGACGCCCTGCGGTACGACTGGCTCACCGTACTGTCGGGAAGCCGACTGCCGCACGCACGGCCCGCCGACCTCCTGTCCGCGCTCGCCGACAGTTTCCGTGCGTCGGCCGCTCGGTGAAGCGGCGCGTCCCCGCCACGCCGCCGAGGTCTCACCTTGCCCGGCCGCCCACGGCCGACCACGGCTCATCCCCACTTGCCCGATCCCTGGAGCGACGGCCCGTCGTCCCCTGGCACCGCACCAGCCGGCAGCCGCCCCGAGAGGCCCTCATGGACGTCATCACCGCGATCAGCAGCCGAAGGAGCGCCCGACGCCTGGTCGAGTCAGCCCCGAGTGACGAGGAGTTCGCCTTCCTGCCGCGGATCGCCGCCGCGGCACCCGGCCACGGACCGCTGCGGCCGTGGCGGTGGATCCTCGCACGCGGCGACGCGCGCACCACCCCCCGTCGAGGCCCTGGCCGGCGAGGGCGTCCACCCGTACCGCCCGTACCGCGCAACGCTTCACGCCCCCTGCGCGCTGTCCTGGCCTTCGTGCCGCGGCCAGGGCGCCGGGTTCCCGAGTGGGAGCAGCTCCTGACGACCGGTTCGGTCGCCTGCGGGCTGCTTCTCCTGCTGCACGCGCGGGGTCACACCGGGGTGTGACGGACAGGCGCCCTGTGCCGGAGCCGGCGCGGCCCGGGGCCATCTCCGTCTGATCGACGCCGAACGGTTCTCGGATGCCGTCGGCATCGGCACGGCCCGAGAGGACGCTCCGGCGCCCTCGGGCCCGTGATCGACGTGGACGCCCATCTTTCCATCGCAGTCTGACCACCGGCGGGGAGCGTCCCGTGCGCGGCGCAGCCTCGGTTGATCCATTGTGGAGGCGACATGACAAGCTCTGGGCGGCTGTCGAACAAGGGCGACCGGCCGAACGTGACGGTGCTCGGCGCGGGGACGATGGGAAGCGCGGCGGTACGCGCCCTGCTGTCCAGTGGCTGCGGCGTGACGGTGTGGAACCGTTCCCCCGCACGCGTCGCGCCGCTGGCCGCGGTGGGCGCCCGGGCGGCCTCGAGCATCGGGGACGCGCTGGCCGGGCCTGCGCCGGACGTGACGCTGGTGAGCGTCCTGGACTACCCGGCCGTACGAGAGGTCCTGGGGGCTGCCGGCGAACGGCTGGCGGGACGCGTCCTGGTGAACCTGACCACCGGGTCGCCCGAACAGGCCCGTGCCATGGCCGACTGGGCCGGCGAGCGGGAGGCGGCCTACCTGGACGGCGCGGTGATGGCCACGGCGGCCGGAGTCGGCCGGCCGAAGACGCTGTTCCTCTACAGCGGGTCCCGCCGGGCATGGGAGGCGGCGCTGCCGGTGCTGCGCCTGCTGGGCGAGCCCCAGGACCTCGGCCCGGACGCCGGACGAGCCGCGCTCTTCGAGACGGCCCTGCTCGATGTCATGTGGGCGTCACTGACGGGGTGGCTGCACGGCGCGGCACTGGTGGGCTCGGAGGGGACCACCGCGACGGAGTTCACCCCGCTTGTCGTGCGCTGGCTCGAAGAGGTCTCCGGCCTGCTGCACCTGTACGCCCCGCAGGTGGACCAAGGCGTCTATCCGGGAACCGACTCCACCCTGCACCTCCACGCGAGCGCCATCGCACACCTTCTGGAGGCCAGTGAACGACGCGGCGTCGACACCCGTCTCGTGAAGCTGTACGGGGAACTGACCGCGGCGGCGATCCGGTCAGGACACCGCGGGGACGGCTTCGCCTCACTGATCGAACAGCTCCGCGCACCCGGCCCGGCCCACCGGCCGGAGTGATCACCCGGGCGCGACGGCTCCCGCGCCCGCCCCGCCCGTACGTCCCAAGGAGGAACCGGATCGTGGAACGCTCCGACGAACTCGTCGCCAAGGCCGTGTCCCTCCAGCCGCTCCTGCGAGAACACGCAGCTCGGATCGACGCGGAGAGGCGGCTACCCGACACGGTCATCGACGCCGTCACCGAGGCCGGACTGTTCCGTCTGGCCACCCCGAAACGCTACGGAGGCCACGAGAGCGGCCTGCGCACCACGGTGGACGTGCTGGCGGCCCTCGCCGAGGGGGACGGCTCGACGGCCTGGGTCGTCGGACTGATCGGCGCCTGCAACTGGATGACCGGTCTGTTCCCGACGCGGGCACAGGACGAGGTGTACGGGGAGGACCCGGACAGCCGGGTCACCGGAGTGCTCAGTCCCACCGCCACCAGCCGCAGGACCGGCGAAGGCTGGCGCGTCTCAGGGCGCTGGTCCTACAACTCGGGCTCCTGGCACGCGCAGTGGGCCCTGGTCGGTATCCCGATCACCGATGACGGACAGAACGTGGTCGGTCAGGGCCTGGCCCTGATGCCCCGCGACGACTTCGACATCGAGGAGACCTGGTTCGTCGCGGGACTGCGGGGCACGGCCAGCAACACCCTCGTGGCCCAGGACGTCCTGGTGCCGGACCACCGGGTCCTGTCCGTCCCGGACGCCATCGAGGGCCGGTACCCCACGGAGCACGGGGAAGAAGCCCTGTACCGGTCGGCGTTCGTACCCGTCCTCTCCCTCGTCCTCGCCGGGGCACCGCTGGGGCTGGCACGCGCCGCTCTGCGGTACGTCATGGACCGGGCGGCGACGAAACCGGTCACCTACACGTCCTACGCCGCGCAGGCGGATTCCCCGGCTGTCCAGGCCCAGATCGCCAGGGCCGCGCTGGGCATCGACACCGCGCACCTGCACCTCCGTCGCGCCGCGCAGGACATCGACGACGCCGCACGGCAGGGCCGGTATCCCGACCGGCTCGCTCGCGCACGCGCCCGCGCCGACACCGGCTGGGCGGTGCAGCACGCCGTCGAGGCCGTCAACACCCTGGTGACTGTGTACGGTGCGGCGGCGTTCGCCGACGCCAGTCCGCTCCAGCGCATGTGGCGGGACGTGAACGTGGCCGGCCGGCACGCGTTCGTCGTTTCCGCGGTCACCGAGGAACTGTACGGCCGAGCGCTCCTCGGGATCAGCGAAAACATCACCCCCCTCATCTGAGGGGGGACCGAACGTGCTTCGGTTCGGCTGACATTCGGGATCAGGGGTCGAGTCCCCGGGAGGACGTCCACCGTGGAGGGCATGGGGAAGGAGAAGCCACGTCCTCGCTCGTTCACGTCCGAGTCCAGGGCGGGGACCGTCGAGTCGAGCCGGCGGGGTGACCGCTCGATCGGTCGAGTCGTCCGGGACTTCGATCTGACCGGGGCCGCGGTGCGGCCGTGGAGCAACCGGGCCCGGGTCGACGCGGGTCACGGACTCGCCCCGGCCGATGGCCGGGTCTGGTCCAGCAGGGCCACGGCCCGCACCGCGATCTTCGAGTAGGTCGGGGCTGGTACAACGTCCGCCGTCCGCGCAGCAGCCCCGGCTGTCGCAGCCCCACCGATGACGAAGCCGCCCTCGCGACCTGACCGACACAACCACCGTGTCCGTCGAAGCGGAACGAGTTCAGGGGGCGCCGGGGCCGGATCCGAGTGCCCGGCACGCGACGCCGACCCCCACCGCACGTCGCCTTCCCCGTGCCGCACGAACAACTCGGTGGGTTCGACCGGCCCGTACAGGGCTCGCCCTCCCGGCCCGTCCGCGCCTTCCGCCGTGCAGCAGCCGCTGCAGGTACCGAGCACGGTGGACAGGGAGGTACAGCGCCGATCATCCGTTCCTCGGTGACGGCCTCAGCGCACTCGGTAGAAGCGCTGGGTGACCTTGCCGTCGCCGGTGACGCTGCAGTAGCCGCAGGCAGCGACGCCGTTCAGTTGCTCCAAGGTGCTGCGCACGAGGATCCCGCCCTCCCAGATGATGCCTCCGCGACCGTCGGAATGGCCCACACCGTAGCCCGTCCACACCGCGAGGTTCTGACCGTCGGTTCCGGTGACGACAGCCTTGGCCGTACCGTCGAACAGGCCGTCCCCCGCTGCTTCTGCACATAGGTGACCAGGTCGTTCGCCTGTCGCCCGCCGAAGGTTCCGGAGTTGGTCATGGTGATTTCGATCACGGCGTACGGGGTGTCCACGTTCAGGACTCGACGCTCCACGATCTTCCCTGTCAGGTGAGAGAAGAGCCGATTGGCTGCCGCCGCGTTTTCCTCGTCCATTTTTTTCCTCCTTGAGGGAATCTTCCAGTGCCGTTGTACCTTCGCTCCAAGGGCACAGTAAGGCGCTTTCCGGACGCCCGCTCCGGACGGGATGTCAAAAGCAGACCGGCATGCAACAGATGCACCGGCAGCCACTGACGCACCAGGAGAAAAGACGTTCCTCTCTTTCTTGCCCATGACGGAAAGGGGATCACAGGCGTGGATCAATCCCTTCGTCGGGAAGCCTGCGTCATGGGTATTGCGCGGGCCATGGTCCGCGCTACGCTCGTGGTGCCTTCCGGCAACTCCTCCGGAAGTCTGCAGCTCTCTTCGAGGAGCGAAATGAAGCACGCCCAGAACCCCACTCGCTGCGACGGCCGGTGCGGACCCCCTCACGCCGGGCGGAGCGTTTCCGGCCACGCCCACCGCGCAGAACGCTGATCAGGACTGGGACTGCGGGGATTGCCTTGCAGCGAACGGATGAAGCTGCACCGGCCTCAGCCTCGCGTGCCGGACCGGCCCGCTGGACACTCCTGCGGGTCTTGATCCCCGCATGGCAACTTCAACCTTTTCCAGGCGTCCCCGACGGGTTCGCCAACGAATCCTTTAGGTGCGGGTCAGTAATAGCACCCACCGTTTATTCGACATCAGAGCACATCGTGACAGCGCTCCTGACGCGAACATTACCGTCACCGATGGTGCGGTGCGCGAGCAAGCCGAGACAGACCGGTAGGGGGAAGGGAGTTGGCGCCCCGCCCGACGCGAAAGGCCGGGTGGGGCAGAAGCAGGGGTTCCCGGAAGGACGCTCCAGCTTCGATGACGACCGGGAAAAGGCCCGACGGATCATCACGGATCCTCGGACGGTCCCAGAAGTCCTCGTAGAGGCCGGACCGCCCCGGAGCCGCGGAAGAGGTTTCGATGAAAGCGCCAGAAGACATACGCGTAGCCGGAGTCGCCGCATTTCTCCCGCCGGGGCGCGAGTCCGTGCAGGAGGCGCTCGAGCAGGGCCTGCTGAGCGCGGAACACGCGGTCGGCCTGGAACTCGAGCAGGTGCCGGTCATGCCCCTCGGTCACAGTTCCGAGGACATGGCGCTGGCTGCGGCCCGCGGCGCCCTGGCGGAAGCGGGGCAAGCACCGGCCGACCTCGACCTGTGCCTGTACGCCGCGGGCACGGAGTCGGAGAAGGGCTGGAAGATCGCCCCCAGGATCGCACGCCTCCTCGGGGCCAAGCGCGCTGTCGCCTTCAGCGTCCGGCAGATGTCCAACGCCAACGCCATGGCCATCCAGATCGCGCTCGCCCACCTGCTCGCCGAGCCGCGCACGACCAGTGCCCTGGTCGTGACGGGCGACGGTCTCGGCCCGGACAACCCCGAACGCTGGCACGGGCGGACGGAGACCGTGATGGGTGACGGTGCGACCGCCCTCGTCCTGGCGAGACGCCGCGGTCGGCTGGCCATTCGGTCCGTGGCCTCGTACGGCAGTCCCGAACAGGAAGCCGACTTCCCCCACCTGCACCCGTTGCGCGACAGCTCGTACGGGCAGCACCCCGAGACAGTCGCGCGTCCCGGTCTCAGTGAGCTCATGTCCAGGGAGAAGCTGACTTTCCTGATCCGCCGGCGTATGCGGGCGGCTGTGTCGGCCGCCCTGGCCGACGCCGGACTGCCGGCAGATGATCCGCGTCTGGCCTGGGTACTGCAACCCCGGTTCACCTCCCCCGGGTTGCAGCGTCTGATGAGCGAGGCGACGCCGCCCCAGTGCAAGGCCGAGCACCTGCGACCGGTCCACGCGACCGGCCACTTCGCCGCCGGTGACGTCACGCTGAACCTGGAGCACCTGACCAATCGGTGCCCGGTGCAGACAGGCCAGTACACCCTGCTGCTGAGCTTCGGTGCCGGGTTCGCCTGCACCGTTCTCGTCGTCGAGGTGCTCACGGACAGCGAGGTGCGACAGTGACGCGAACCGAGGAGACAGACATGACGCAAGTGGCCCAGGGCGTACGGGAAGTCCTCGCCCACGTTCTGAACCGCACACCGGACGAGATCGACCTGGGAATGCGGATCATCGAACTGCCCGGCATGGACTCGCTCCACCTCGTCGAAGCCGTCACCGTCGCCGAGGCCAGGTGGGGCGTCAAGTTCGACGAGGACGACCTGTTCGACGTCCGTACGGGGCACGACCTGTGCGCACTGATCCAGCAGACGGCCGAAGACCCCTCATGACTCCCCCGCCCAAGCCGGTCCCCTTCGAGCCGCCCCCGCACGCCCCCGAGACCGAAGCCGTCTACCGCGAACTGCGCGAGCGCGCCCCCGTACTGCCCATCACGCTGCCCGACGGCCTCACCACCTGGGTGATCACCCGCTACGCCGACGGAAAGCGAGCGCTGAAGGACCCCCGGTTCATCAAGGACCCGCGGGCGCTGCGGGATCCGCAGCACGGCTTCGGCGGTGTTCGCCACCCCGAGGACCTCATGATCGTGGGTGGGCGGCACATGCTCAACAGCGACGCCGAAGAACACGCCCGGCTGCGTGGCGTGGCCACCACGGTGTTGTCCGCGCGTGCCATGGCCCGGCGCGAACCGGAGATCACGACGATCGCGCACCGTCTGCTGGACCGGGCCGTCCAGGACCGCCGGGCCCCGCACGTCGGCCCGGCTGCCGAACCGGCGGTCGACTTGATGCAGGCCTACGCCCAACCCTTGCCCGAGACCGCGCTGGGCCGCGTCCTGGGGATGTCCGACGCGGCGACAGCCGAGGCCGCCGCCCACATGCGCCGCGTCATCAGCCGCGACCACCCTCTCTCGCCGCCCTGGCAGCGTGCCTACGCCGACCTGACCGACGTGCTCAGGGACGCGCTCGCCACCCCCCAGAACTCCGATGACGGCGACACGGTCATCGCCGCCCTGCAGGCCGCCGTGGCCGAGGGCCGGCTCACCCGGCGCGAGGTGCTCTCCACGGTCTCGATCATGTTCGCCGGCGGGATCTCCTCCACCGCGATCGCCATCGGCCACGGGGCCGCCACCTTGATGCAGACCACGAGCGTCCTGCGCGGTCTGCTCGACGACGAGGAGCGCGCCACCGTGGTGGTCGAGGAGCTCCTGCGCCACCACGCGCCGTTTCCGTTCTCGCCATGGCGCTTCGCCCGCGAGCCGGTCGAGATCGCCGGCACTGTCGTCCCGGAGGGCGCGGTCGTCTTCATCATGCTGGCCGCGACCAACCGCGACCCGGACCTCTACGACGCACCGGACACCGTGATCCCGGAACGTCCGGACGCTCCCCCGCACCTGGCGTTCGGACACGGTCCGCACTTCTGCATCGGGGCCCATCTGGCCCGTATCGAGATCAGGGTGGCCCTGCGCGTCCTGTTCCAGCGCTTCCCTGGCATCGTGCCCGCCGTACCGTACTCCGACGTCATCTGGAAGGGCGTTCTCTTCGACCGGACCCCGGTCGCTCTCCCGGTGCTCCTGGCCGGCCACCCTGGTCCACCCCCCGAATGAGTGGGGCCGATGTCCTCAGCGGTCGTAGGCGATCAGGGATCTCCTGACCGGGGCTCCGGTGGTCCGGTGGTGCCGGATGGCGGCGGTGAGGGCGAGGAGTCGTTGTCCGGTACGGGCGAAGACGCTCGCGGGGGTTCTGCCGCCGTGCTGTTCGAGGCCGAGCCGGTCCTTGAGGGTATCGATGACAGCCTCGATCCACTGGCGGACCCGGGTGATCTCGCCGTGTCGGGCCGACCCGTCCTTGCGGTCCGGCCGCACCGGGTGGACGCACAGGCGCTCGGTGCGAAACGCTTCGAAGTCCCGCCCGGCGAAGCCCTCGTCCACGAGGACCCCTGCCCGGCCCCGCCGTCTTGTGCTCAGCGGACCCGGCCGCACGATGCCGACCCCGGCTCTTCGTCCGCGACGCGGGCGGTGGCGTTGTCCGCGTACGGCTCCGGTAGCGCGTCGAGGCCGGGGGTGCCGATGGCGCTCGGCGGACGACCCGCTGCGGTTCCGGGGCCCCGGCCCACGGATCAGTGCGAACCGGCGCGCGAGCACCGCACCTCCGCGGATGCCGAACTGGCCGAACTGCCACGGCGGTCGGTGCGTGCGTCGGCCGCGCCAGAAGAGGCGCAGGACGAACTGCTTGCGGGGATCGACGACTGGCCGGCTCATGGCCCCTGACCTGAGCAGACGTGCCCGACGCCCGGGCGGTTCAGGCGACGGCGCCCCCTTCGACATGCGAGGGAGACCTTTCCCTCGCCCCGGACCCGGCAGGGGCCGGCCCTTGATCAATGGCTCGATTTCGTCTACCGGGCTGTCAGCGGCGTCAGCAAAGGTGGGGCACGTCCGGGCCTCCATCGGGGCCCTGGATGTTCGAGTCCGTGCACCCCACCATCCAAGGGAGAAGCATGCGTACCGAGATCGTCCTGTCCCACGAAGCCCCCGAGCTCGACCTCGACCTGGATCTGCGCGTCTCCGACCTCCCGGAGCAGGCCGAGTCGTTCGGCCAGGGCACCTACACCTCGCCGAGCAGCTACGCGATCGGCACGCGCTGCCCTGTCTGTTGCTGACGGACTGAGACCCCCCTCGGGGTTCTTCCGAGCGGGGCGGGCCCGGGTCCGCCCCGCTCTTTCGTACGATGGCGAGGAGGACACACGTGGCGCCGGGGCCCGAAGCCCACCGAGCATCTGCAGCATTCGAGGTACGGGAGCCCGTGCTCGTCCGTATGGCGAGCCGGCCGCGCGGCGCCGCTCTGGCCACGGTCGACGCCGCCGAGCCGGTTTCCGGGGCGCGGCAGCTCGCCTCCGATCCCCTGCTCGACCAGGCGGTCCGGGTGGCCAGCGGCTCGCTGGCCCACAGCCTGGCCTCTCTGACCAGTGACGAAGGCGCGAGCGCGCTGGGGCACAAGCGGGTTCTGAGCGCCGCGCGAACCCTGACGCGGTACGCCCGCCGCGCTGGGGCCCGCCCGACGCCGTTCGGCCTGTTCGCGGGTGTCGGTACCGCCCGGTTCGGTTCCGCGGCCAAGGCGGAGCCAGGCACCGGTGAGGTCGCGGTCCGGCTCGACGGGGCGTGGCTGCACCGCCGGGTACTGGCCTGGCTCGCCGAGCCCTCCGTCCGCCGACGCGTGGACGTCGTGCTCAATGACCTGTGCTTCCTGCGGGACGGTCGGCTGTATCTGCGCACCGGCGGTCAGGAGCAGTCGGTGCGCGTCAACGCGCTGGTCAGCGCCGTGCGCGAGCGGGCACGGACCCTCGTGCCGTACGCCGATCTGCTCGTCTCGCTGACGGAGCGCTTTCCGACGCTGGACACCGAACGACTCGACCGTCAGCTGGCCGGACTCCTGCAGCACGGGTTCCTGCTCACCTCGATCACCCCGCACCGCCTCGACACCGCGCTGCTCGACGGCATCGAGGCAGTCCTGGACGCGGCGCTTCCCGACGACGCGCAGGCGCTGCGGGACATCCGGACGGCCTGCGCACGGCATCAGGAGGACCCCCCGGGGCTGGGCGGCGACTCCTGGCAGCAGCTCCTGGACGAGGTCCGCCGGCTCGACGTTCCCGGTACGGACAACGACGCGCACGCCCGGCCGCCCCTTCACGTGGACCTGCACGTACCCGGCGAGTTCGTCATACCGGAGGCGGTCGGCCAGGAGGTGTGCCGGTATGCGGCCGCGATCTGGGCGATCACACCGGAGTGGACGACGTTGGCATACATGCGGGACTACCGCGAGCGCTTCATCGAGCGCTACGGCACCGCCGGCGCCGTGCCACTGGGCGAGCTGGTCGACCCGCACCGCGGACTCGGCCTGCCCCCCGAGTACGGCGCAGAGCCCGCGTACGCGCGCAACGGCCCCGGTGACGAGGCGGACGGTCCCCGGCGCGCGATGATCGGCGAGCTGCTTCAGGAGGCCGTTCTGTCCGGCGGCGACCTGGTGCTGACCGACGACGTCGTAGGGCGTCTCGCCGAAGTCGCCGGGCACGATCCCGCAGCCGCGCCGCCGCGCAGCCTCGAACTCTGCTTCCAGGTGCTCTCCGAAAGCATCGCCGCACTGGACCGCGGCGACTTCCGGCTGCTCGGCAGCCCGCACATCGGCGCCTGGACGGCGGGCGCCACCGCGGGCCGGTTCGCGGCGGCGGCCGGCCTCACCGGCGAACTCGCCCGGCTGGCCGCCGACACCGCCGTCGCCCCCGACGACGCGGTGATCGCGGCACAGGTCGAGTTGATGCCCCGCGAACCGCGCGGCCTCAACATCGTCCAGGTGCCCCGGCTGCTGCCGTACCGCATCCCCGTCGGCGTGCCCGACGACCGGGACGACCCCGGCTGCCTGGACTGGCGCTCGCTGCTCGTCGCCGCCGGCTCCGACGGGCTGCGGCTGCTGCACCCGGAGAGCGGCCGTCCGGTCCGCCCGGTGCTGCCGCACATGCTGGCCCTGGACACACAGGCTCCGCCGGTGGCCCGGTTCCTCATGGATCTCGCGACGGCGCGGCCCCGCGTGTGGTCGGGCTGGGACTGGGCAGGACATGATGCCCTGCCGTATCTGCCGCGCGTCCGGTACGGGCGGGTGGTGGCGGTGCCCAAGCGCTGGCTGCCGGGCCGTCGGCTGCGCGACGCGGCCCGGGAACAGGGCGCCGGGGTGTGGGAGCAGGGCCTCGACGCCTGGCGCCGGCGCCTTGCCGTACCGGACCGGCTGCAGATCGCGCGCAACGACCAGATGTACCCCGTCGACCTGCGCGATCGCTGGGACCGTGACCTGTTGCGCGCCGAACTGACGGCCGCTCAGCCCCAGTTCGTCCTCTACGAGGATTTGACGGCCGACGGTGCGGGGCTCGGCTGGAACGGCGGGCACAGCACGGAGATCGTGGTGCCCCTCGCGGGGGTGCGGCGGCCCGCCGGGCGTACGACGCCGGGAAAGAGCGCCGAGCCGGCGCGGACCGCCCCGCCGCCGCGACCTGCTCCCACCCGGATCCACCTGCCGGGCGAGGACTGGCTGTTCGTGAAGTGGTACGCGGAGCCGTCGGCTCACGAAGCCCTGCTCACCGAGCGTCTTCCGGCCGTGCTCGCCGAGGTCGAGGACGAGGTCGACCGCTGGTTCTTCGTGCGCTACCGGGACCCCGAACCGCATCTGCGGCTGCGTTTCCACGGCGCTTCCGGGGCGCTGAACGGCCGGGTGCTGCCCGCGATCAGCCGTGCGTCACGGGTCCTCGTCGAGAGCGGGGCCCTGCGCACGATGACCCTCGACGTGTACCGGCCCGAAAGCGACCGGTACGGAGGCGAGGCCCTGCAGGAGGCGGCCGAGCGCTTCTTCTGCACGGACAGCCTGTCGGCACTCGTGCAGTTGCGCGCCCTGCGGGGTGTCGCGCGGGGGCTCCCCGCCGCCGTGCTCGCCGGGCTCGGGCACGCGGTGCTCCTGGAGTCGCTCGGGGACTGGGACTGGTGCGGCTGGGTCGACCGCATGTTCACGAAGACCGCGGAGCACGAGGTCTACCAGCGGCACCGCGCCGTCGCCGACCGGCTGATCAGGCCGGGGAGCGCGGTGTCGTCGGCTGCGGAAGCACTTGGGGTGCCGTCCCTCGGCACGCTGTGGTCCGAGTCGCCCGAGCCACGGGCGTACGGGCGGCTGATCCTGTCCGCTCCGGAAGCCGACCGCGACGAGGCCCTGCTGTCGCTGCTGCACATGCGGCACAACCGTCTGTTCGGCATCGACCGGGCGGCCGAGGCCCGCGGGTACGCGGTTCTGCGAGGAGCGGTGCGGGCCCATGTCGGTCGACGGCGGCACGAGAGCAGGAGCGGACGATGAGCGGGACCACCGGGGACGGGACGCGCGAGCGCCCCGCCGGCTCTTCCGCTCAGGACGTGCGGGAGCGTGCTGCCGCCGTCTCCGCCGAGATCCTGAACCGGCTCGCCGATCCCGCCGCCACGATGGCGGCCACGCGCATCCCGGCCCAGGCCGCGGACGACGGGGTCGCCGAGCCGGTCTGGGCCGAGCTCACCCTCGGCAGCGGCAGCCCCGGGCTCGCGCTCGCGTTCGCGGGAGTCGCCCGGGACGCGGCGCGGCAGGTGCCGCGCGCCCACGCGTATCTCACGGCGGGAACCCGCGCCGTCTCGGGCCGGCCCGGCGCCGCAGGCGGAATCTTCAAGGGGCCGGGGGCCCTGGCCTTCGCCGTACTGCTCGCGCACCGCACCACCGGGGGTTACGTCTCCGCGCTCCAGCGCTTCGACGCCTACCAGCGCGATCTCGTACGGACCGTCCTGCCACCCGTCGAGGACCGGCCGCTGCCCACCATCGGGCACTACGAGGTGGTCCGCGGTCTGACCGGCGTCGGCCGCTATCTGCTGGCCCGGGCCGAGAGCTGTGAGGAGCCGCTGACGGCGGTGCTCGACTACCTCGTGCGCCTGTCGCTCGGCACCGTGGAGCACCAGGGGACCCGCGTGCCGCGCTGGTGGGCCCTGGACGCGCCCCGGGTCGGCTCCGAGGCGGCGTTCCCCGGCGGCCACCTCAACCTGGGCCTCTCGCACGGCGTCGCCGGGCCGCTCGCCCTGCTGGCCCTGGCCTGGGAGCGAGGTGCGCGGGTGCCGGGGCAGCAGGAGGCCATGGAGGCGACGGCCGAACTGCTGCGGACCTGGGCGGTGACGGACCGGTACGGCCCGTTCTGGCCCGGCTACCTCTCCTTCGCCCAGTGGCGACGGGGTCCTGCCGCCTACGACGGAAGCGCGAAGTGGCCGGCCTGGTGCTACGGGGCTCCCGGGGTCTCCCGGGCCCTGCAACTGGCCGGACGGGCGCTCGGCCGGACGGACTTCTCGGACCTCGCCCGCGCCTCGGTGGACCGGCTGCTCGTCCTTCCCCGGTCGGCCTGGGGCATCAACGACCATGCGCTGTGCCACGGTTGGGCCGGAGCCCTGCACCAGCTCGGCCGACTCAACGAACTGTGGCGGGACCCCCGACTGGCCGAACTGCGGGACGCCATCGCCGCCGAACTCGTCTCCGCCTTCGACCCGGCGCTGCCTTTCGGACTGCGGTTCACGATGACGAAGGTGCCGTTCGGCTCCGATGTCTCCGGCTACCTCGACGGCGCCGCCGGCGTCGCGCTCGCCCTGGACTCGTACGCGGTGGACGGCACACCGGCCGACTGGGACATGCCGCTTTTGCTGGCTTAGGGGGCGTCTGTTCCTGACGGTTGGTGTTCTGGAGTGGTTGTGTGACGGGTGGCGCCGGCGGTCGTCGCACGGTGTGTGAGTGCTCGTCGTCCGTACCGCAGTGACGTGCCCGATGCCCGCCGGGCTCTGGTCGAGCCGGTCTTCGCCGCCTGGAGGGTGGTGTCCTTTCGGCCCTTGGCTTCGGGTTGCACGTCCGACCTTCGGCCGGTAGGACGCGATGCGCGAGTCGGCATTCGGGACGATCAGAGCCCGGCTGCCGGATGCCGGTCGCCGTGCCCGCACCGCCGCCCCTCGCGGCGCGGGCACGGCGTCTGCTCCAGGTTCCGAGGCTCCCCCTGGGGGCCCGGCTCGCTCGGCGCGGGCACGGCGCAGGGTGGCCGCCTCGGCCACCGCAGCCCGACGGCGACGCTGGACGTCGGCATGCTCGGTGGCGCAGCGGGGTGCTGGGCTGGCCCGCACCGTTATGACTGGGCGTGCCGATCGTGGCCGGAGCAGGCGCCGCCGGGCACGGCCTGACACGCCCGGGGGGAGCCTCCCCTTGCCGGTGCGAGGGGAGAAGTGGGACCGGGAGGGCCGCGCGTGCGCGTTCTGTGATCCGCCCCGGCCCCGAGGCCCGGCGAGAGTCCGGTGAGGAACTCCACTTTTCCGAATGCATGTACAACCGTCGACCGTCCTGGCGAGTCCACTGAGGCAGCGCACGGGTGCGCTCAACGGCGTTCAGGGGGACGCCCGTACGACCTTCAAAGGGACTTTTCATGACTCACCGGACCACCGGCCGGGCCGGCGCGCTCGCGGCCGTCGTCAGTGCCGCGCTGCTCATACCCGCCGTCACCGCCGCCGCGCCGGCCGCAGCCGCCACCCCGGCCGTGACCTGCACGTCGGCCCAGGCGGGCCTCGCCGCCAAGCTGAAGAAGGACATCACGGCCGCCGTCGCGGGCCGCAAGGGAACCATCGCCGTCGGCCTCTACGACCGCAGCACCAAGACCACCTGCACCCTGCGGGCCACCAGCGCCTACGACTCGGCCAGCACCGTCAAGGTCACCGTGCTCGCCGCGCTGCTGTGGGACGCCAAGAAGCACAACCGGTACCTGACGAGCACCGAGCAGTCGCTCGCCAAGGCCATGATCACCAAGTCCGACAACAACGCGACCAGCAAGCTCTGGAAGCAGCTGGGCATGACGAAGATCAAGGGGTTCCTCACGGCCGCCGGCATGACCAGGACCGTGCCGGGCACGGGCGGTTACTGGGGCCTGACCCAGGTGAACGTCAACGACGAGCAGAAGCTGCTGAAGCTCATCACCGCCAAGAACAGCGTGCTGAGCGACAACTCCCGCGAGTACATCCTGAAGCTGATGGGCCAGGTCGTCTCCTCGCAGCGCTGGGGCACTCCGGCCGGCGCGCCCTCCTCCGTCTCCGTGCACGTCAAGAACGGCTGGCTGCAGCGCTCCACGCACGGCTGGCGGGTGCACAGCCTGGGCACCTTCAAGGGCGCCGGGCACGACTACACGATCACCGTGCTGACGCAGGGCAACAGCACGATGACCTACGGCGTGACCACCATCCAGAACGTCGCCAGAGCCATCCACAAGGACCTGGTGCCGATCAAGGCCGGTGTCACCCGCTTCACCCCGACCAGCGAGCCGCGTGAGGCGTTCGTCGCCGTGCCGCCGCAGGGCTGACGCTTCACGGGGCGGCTTCCCGTACGTCACCGGCCGGTTCTACGGCGACGGCCATGCGCCTGAGAACCGTACTCACCGGCCTCACCGCCGGCCCGGTGGCGGTCACCTCGCCGACCGCCACCGGGCCCGCCGCCGCCCACTCGCTTCCGGGCCGCGCCTGTTCGCCGTACGCCACCCTCGACCGCTTCTCCGACGCGCTCGACAAGACGACGTGCGAGTCCACCGGGTTCCCCAGGCGCCGTCTTCCCGTCTCGCGCCCGCATCGCCGCCCCGCCGCCGTACCCGCCGATCCCCATCGGGCGTCGAACCGGTGCGCTCCCGCTGCCGTGCCGTTGTTGCTCGTCCACCGCCCAGCCGCCCGTTGTCACGGGTGTGGGCGCTATGCCGGTTTCGGGGAAGGCGATGAGAGGCAGGGGCATTGGCCCATGGGCTCGCAGGTCAGGAAGTGCGCTCCCCGTCCGCGCGGGGATGGTCCCGCCTCGGCGGCCGTCTGGACGTACTGGATGTGGTGCTCCCCGCCCGCGCGCGGGGATGGTCCGGACTCGCGGTCAGCAGAAGCCGAAGAGGCCGCGTGCCCCTGCCCGAGTGGGGGTGAGCCGGCGCCGCATGGACCAACCGCCCGCCCCGGAGCCATCGGGGTGGGCCGACCCGTCACACAGTCCCCAGCAACCCCACAGGAGCGGTCCCGTGGTCATCGACCTCGTCGTCCTTTACACCACCCGGCTCGACGACTGCCGGGAGTTCTACCGCAGCATCGGCCTCGACCTCGTACGCGAACAGCACGGGACCGGACCGGTGCACTACGCCGCCACCCTCGCGGACGGAACCGTCCTGGAGCTCTACCCCGCCACCCGGCAGCCGCCGACCGGCCCCCTACGCCTCGGCCTCACCGCACCGGCGACCGACCGGCCCGCGGGCCGACACGCCCTGACCGACCCCGACGGACGCACCGTCATCCTGACCCTCCCCGAGAAGAACCCGACCACGACCACCACCTAGACCACCCACCGCATCTTCGAGACGCCGTCCGCACCCGTGGTGTCCCCGACTTCCCCGTCGGCCGGCCCTCCCCCGTCGGCTCAGTGCCTCGGTGCGGTTCTCGGCCCGGTTGGCCCGGGTCAGCCGGACGCCGCCGGGCCGGCCCCACCGACCCGGCTCGTGCCCTGGCCGCCCGATCTGCTCGATTCCCTTCTCCCGGGCCACCTCGGCCGGGCCGTGTGCCTCCGGCCGGCACCTCGACGCACGGGGCGTCTCGCGAGCTCGTTGCTCCGCATCAACGCCCTCTACGCCCTCATGCCGGCCACCTCGGTGATCAGGTCTTCGGCGCGGAGTTGTCGGCTGCCCCGGCGCCGGCCAAGACCCCGGGGCGGCGCTTCCCCCTGACAACCCGGTGCCGGCCCGTCCCCTCCTCACACCGGCAGGGGTTCAGCTGCCGGTGTGAGGTTCCTGTCCGAAGGGAACGAGGTTGATGGTCAGTACGTGCGCCTCCGAGTTCAGCGCGTAGGCGATGGCCCGACCCACTTCTCGAGGCGGCATCTGTGGGATTCTGTCCCCTTCGAAGGTGTACCCGAAAGCCTTGCTGGCGGCGGCCGAAGCCTGGGCCACCGCGGGATTGTCGTAGAGTCCCGTGTCGACGACACCGGGATTCACCTCGGTGACGTGGATTCCGCGCTGGTTCAACTCCAGGGCCAGCGTGCGTACGGCGTGGTGCAGACCGGCTTTGGCGCTGGCGTGCGAATACCCGAAAGGGTAGGCGCGAATACCACTCATGGAGCCTACGACAATCAGCCGCGTGCGTTCCTGTTCTGCGACTCGCGGAATGACCTTCTGCACCAGTAGCAGGAGAGTGGTCACCACGGCGTCGAACTCCTGGGTGGGGAAACCGATGGGTGTCCGTTCGACGGGAAGATACGGATTGTCGTCGGGAATCTTGTAGTTCGCCGCACCCAGCCCGGCGGAGTGGACGACGTCCACGTGCTTTCCCTCAGGAAGGTCGTCCACCATCCTCTGCACGGACGACGGATCGGACAGGTCGACAGGAGCAGTCGAAACCGTCGCGGTTCCGCACATGTCCAGAATGGACTGCCGCACCCGGGACAGTTTGGCCTCCGAGCTGGACGCGATGACCACGGAGCGGCCCGTCATGGCCACTTCCAGGGCAACGCACGCGCCGATGTTCGGCTTGTAGAACCGAGAAGTGTAGATGTTCTCGGTGTCGTTCGATCCTTCGGCCGACCGGAAACCGGCACCGGTCACCAGCACCACACCGTCGTTCGCCATCACGTTCACCCTCCTCGTACGCTTTCCGGACTGCTCCGCGGGGAAGTGCGACCGCCGTCTAGGGCAACAGACCCAAATGGCGATCGAGGGATTCTGGTCGGTTCTTCTCCGGATGGGAGGCCGTGTAGAAGTTCATCGCCAGCACCACGCGGACGTCCTCTTCGTTCCTGAGGGCATTGACGTAGTGGCTGTGGTACCGGCCGTCGAAGAAGAGCGCGTGCCCGGCCACCGGGTAGATGCGCGTGCAGTCGGCGTCGACCTCTTCGCAGCTGTGCACGTCCCCCCTGTTCGAGACCAGGAGTTCACCGCCCGAGCCCCGGGGGTGGTCCGTCACGTAGAGGAGCCCGCTCAACGGGTTCCAGTCGACGTGGCACTCGTACCGTTCCTGGCTGCCCCGCTGCACGTTCAGGGTGAGTCCGGTGCGGACATCCGTCGCGGTCGTCACCTCTTCTCTGGTCAGGGTCTGCGCCATGTCGCGAAGTTGCTGCCGATACAGTGAGTACAGCCACGGCAGTTCTTCGGCGATAGTGACGCCGTCCACGGTGTGCACGGGAATCTGCGATTCACTGTCCGCTTCCCTCGATGTCGCATAGGAGGGCACCAGGTATTTGTCCTCGGCGCTTACGCGTGCCACTTCGAGGATTTCCTGCTGCCACCCCTCCGGAAGGAAACGTGACCTCAGGTCGAAAGAATGCCACGGGAAGGGGAGCGCGTGAGTTTCCGCCATCGAGACCTCCTTGTACAGTACGGGCGCGGCAGCAGAACGGAAACCAGCGGACCGGGAATGTGGCGACCCGGCGCCATTTGCCATTTCTGCTCATTTGAAGTAGAGCACAGGTCGTTCTCTCCGTCCATGGGAGTCAATGAGGATTTCCCCTTACTGTCCTGAGCTAGCCATACGCAGGGCGAGGGCAGCCTGGACGAAGGAGATGATCCGAATAATCGAGCACCGGAGCTTGCGAAGGAATCGTCAAAACTTGCGAATGAGCATGACTCGTTCGATGGAGGCGTGGATCTTCGCATGGGGCCAGTTGACGGCCTTCTGGTCGGCGGAAAGAGGCTCCCATCGTCCCCCATCGGGGGTGCGAACGGTGTTGACGCCCAGAGGTGGACCATTGACACGTCGGGCGCTGGCCGACCTGACGCGTTGCGGTCTTTTTGAGAAGCCGGGCGAACGGCAGCAGCGGGTAGGCCGGGGTGCTTGATCCGTTTTTGTTCACCGAGTGAGGCTGGATGCGCTGAAGGTGCCTTCAGGGCGAAAAGGTCAGGCTGATTTTTTGTCAGTCAAGGCGGTTCTGAATATTTTATGGGTGGGGTTATCGGCGCCTTCTGATGCGGGGGCGGCGGTGGATTTCGGTGATGCGGGGCCGTCGGACCCCGTCTCCGTTCCCCGGCGCCGCGCGGCATCCTGTGCCCGCCGGGCGGTCGACGCGCTCAGGCCTTCCTGGCGCGGGCGACCCCGGCCGTGGCCACCGCGAGCATCACCGTGCCGGCGATCAGGCCGACGCGCATCCCGGAGGCGAACGAGCCGGCCACCAGCACCCCGTAGACCGCGACGGCCACGGCGCCGCCGACCTGGCGGAAGGTGCTCAGCACGCCCGAGGCCAGGCCGGCGCGCTCGGCCGGAACGGAGGCCAGCACCAGCCCGGTCATGGCCGGAACGGCCAGCGTGCCGCCGAAGGACACCGGCATCAGCAGGACCGCGACCGTCCAGACCGGGGTCGTGGACGGCAGCAGGCACAGGACCAACAGCCCCGTCCCCATGACCAGTTGCCCGGCGATCATGGTGCGTCTGGCGCCGAACCTGCGGGTCGCCGCCGCCGAGACGAGGGAGACGCCCACGCAATGCACCGTCATCGGCAGGAACAGCAGACCGGTGGCCAGGGCCGACTGGCCGCGAAAGCCCTGGAAGTACAGGCTGAACAGGAACGTCACCCCGTAGAAGCCGAAGTTCAGCGCGAATCCGGCCGTCAGGCCCGCGACCACCGGCCGCGACCGGAACAGGTCCAGCGGCATCATGGGTGCCCGGCCGCGGGCCTGGCCGGCCAGGAACATCACCAGCGCGGCAGCCGCGACACCCAGCGAGGCCAGGATCACCGGGCTGCCGAAGCCGTCCTGCCCGCCCTCGATCAGGGCGTAGGTCAGGGCGCTCAGCGTCACCACCGCGCTGACCTGGCCGATGAGGTCGAAGGGGACCGCGCGGCGTGGCGAGGTGGCGACCCGGGCCAGCAGCACCAGGGCGACCGCGCCGACCGGCACGTTGATGAAGAAGATCCACTGCCAGTTCCAGGTCGCCAGCGCCCCGCCCACCAGCGGCCCGGCCGCCGAGCCCACCGAACCGCCCAAAGCCCAGATCGCCAGGGCCTGGGTGCGGGCCCGGGCGTCCGGATACGCCTCGCGGATCATGGCCAGGGTCGCCGGCATCATCACGGCGGCCCCGACGCCCTGTACGAAGCGGGCGAGCACCAGAAACGGCAGGCTCGGGGCGAAGCCACAGGCCGCCGAGGCCACCAGGAACACGACGAGCCCGAGGCCGAAGGCCCGCTTCGCGCCGATCCGGTCCGAGACCGACCCCGCGGAGAGCAGCAGCGCGGCCAGCATCAGCGTGTAGCCGTCCACCACCCACTGCAGACCGGTGATCCCGCCGCCCAGGTCCGCGCCGATCGACGGCAACGCCACCGAGACGATCAGCGCGTCCAGCGTGATGACGAAGAACCCCAGCAGCGCCGCGCCCAGGGCGTGGCGCTGCTCCGCAGTCCCGCTGGTGCGGGCCGGGACGGCTGCCTCGGCGGGGGTGGGCATCGTTTCCTCCTGCGGTACTGAAGACGATCTGCTCTCCGGTGGAACGGATGCGTGGTTGCCGCCTCATCGGTGATCAGGGCGGTGAGCAGGGCCATGAGGAACCGCCGGTCCCCGCGGCCCGGGAGGCAGGGGCGGGTCCCGGTGCTCCGCCACCAGAACGGGCAGGACGTCAAGGGGAATCCGACCACCGCGAGGGGGACGGCGATCGGCAGCGAGAAACGCGTGCCGTCGTCGGCGGGCAGGTGCCGGCTCCAGCGGCCTCCCCTGTGGTGAGGGGCCAACCGGTACCACGGGAGGTCGATGACGACGCAGAGCCGCACCACCGTGAGCGGCGCCCGCTCGATGAGCTCGTCCCGTCTCTTCGCACCCTCGGCCATGGCCGGCACCGTACTGAGTCGACGCCTGCCGTATCGGGCGCTTGTGAAAAATCCCCTAGAAGGGGTGAAAACATCCCACACGCGCTCTCGAAACGGCGTTCGCGCGGCTGCGGTCCTCCCTGGTTCGCCGTGGGCGGGTCAGGACCGGGAGCGGGTACGGTGCCTTCCCCTCCAACGGCGGTGCCCTCGACCGGCAGTGGCTGCCGCACCTGCAGCGCGTGATCGGAGGCGCTCGACGACTAAGTCGCGCACGTCGTCCAGGACCTCGTCCGCGTCCCGGTCGATCCGGTTCAACAGCCGGTGGCTCCGGTCCGGACCCGCGCGCCCGGCCTCCTCCGCCAGTGTCCAGCCGTTCTTCCGCCCGGATGGAACGATCGGCCCCCGCACATGCGCAAGCGCCGACTCACGCGGCTCCGACCTGGCGACCCGGTGCACGAACCGATCGTGCAAAGCCTTCAGTTCACCCCTCCACGACCGGGCGCCAACCAGTTCCCCACCCGTGACCAGACCGACGACCCACATGACGGGCCGACACGCCGAAGACCGTTGCGGTACTACCGCACGAGGCAGGGCCGCTTCGGGTCGAACTTCCATCCGGGGATCAGGTACTGCATGCCGACGGCGTCGTCCCGTGCCCCCAGAGCCTTCGTGCGGTAGAGCTCGTGGGCGGCGAGGAGGCGGTCCATGTCGAGCTGGACACCGAGGCCGGGGGCGTCGGGGACGGCGATCTCTCCGCCGATGATGCGGGGCGGGGCGGTGGTGAGCCGCTCCAGGCCCTCCTGCCATATCCAGTGCGTGTCCAGGGCGTTGTACGCGCCGGGCGCCGCGGCTCCGCAGTGCGTGACCATGGCGAGCGAGATGTCGAAGTGGTTGTTGGAGTGGCAGCCCCAGGTCAGTCCCATCGCGTTGCACAGCTGTGCCACGCGCACGGAACCCTGCATGGTCCAGAAGTGCGGGTCGGCCAACGGGATGGAGACCGACTGCAGGGCGAGGGCATGGGTCAGCTGCCGCCAGTCGGTGGCGATCATGTTGGTCGCGGTGGGCAGGCCGGTGGCGCGGCGGAACTCGGCGAGGACCTCCCGCCCGGAGTAGTCGCCCTCGGCCCCGCAGGGGTCCTCGGCGTAGGCGAGCGTCCCGACCAGCGGTGCGCAGAGCTCGACGGCCTCGCGCAGCGACCAGGCGCCGTTCGGGTCGAGGGTGATCCGGGCCTCGGGGAAGCGGTCCTTCAGCACGCGGACGGCCTTGACCTCCTCCGCTCCGTCCAGGACGCCGCCCTTCAGTTTGAAGTCGTGGAAACCGTACAGCTCGTAGGTGGCCTCGGCCTGGCGGACGATCGCCTCGGGAGTCAGGGCCTCCTCGTGCCGGATCCGGTACCAGGCGGTGTCCGCGTCGGGTTCGCGGACGTACTCGAGGTCGGTGTGGTCGGGGTTGCCGACGTAGAAGAGGTAGCCCAGCACCCGTACCGAGTCGCGCTGCTGACCGTCCCCGAGGAGCGCGGCGACCGGCACGTCGAGGTGCTGGCCCAAGAGGTCCAGCAGGGCCGACTCGACGGCGGTGACCGCGTGGACGGTGGTGCGCAGGTCGAAGGTCTGCGCGCCGCGTCCGCCGGAGTCGCGGTCGGCGAAACGGTCCGCGATCTGGCGCGGGACGCGCTTGTAGTCGCCGACCTTCGAACCGATCACCAGCGACTCGGCGTCCCGTAGGGTCTGCGTGATCTTCTCCCCGCCGGGCACCTCGCCGAGGCCCGTACGCCCTTCGGAGTCCGTCAGGACGACGACGTTGCGCGTGAAGTAGGGGCCGTGGGCGCCGGAGAGGTTCAGCTCCATGCAGTCGCGGCCCGCTACGGGGTAGACGGAGAACGCGGTGACGGTCGGCTGGCTCGTGCTCATGTTCTCTTCACATTCCTTGTGTACGGGGAGGGGACAGGGCAGATGGTCACGGTCCGAGGACGTCAAGGGGCCACTCGGCCACTGGGACGCCGTCCGGGCCGAGGGCCGACAGCACCGTCGTGCAGGTGGTACGGACCTTGATCGCTCGCATGACCGAGGGGTTGACGTGCTCCTCGAACGGTCGGAAGCCGGGTTCGTCGGCGTGCGAGAAGGCGGTGGAGCCGCAGGAGACGGCGAGCACCGTCATCCCGGCACGGGCTCCGCCACCGGCGAGCAGGGGCGGCGCCACACCAGGGGCCGTGACCACCGCGGCGGTCACCGGACCCGGGCCACACGGAAGACGGCCGCGACCAGCCCGGCGGGGACGAGGGTGGAGAGGGACCACGAGTCGGTGACGTCCTTGACGCAGTCGGAGGTGCCGGCCTCGACCGGGGCGTTCTCGAAGGCGCCGCCGACCCCGATCACCAGCAGGACCGTCGCCGCGGCCCTGACCGCCGGGGAGTAGGAGTCGTCGACCTCGGGCGGGCTCGTCACCAGTCCAGCGGCAGAGTGGCGAGGTACTGGTCGAGCAGCCCGGAGATGATCTGGTGGTCGCGGAGCGAGGGATGCCAGTCGCAGCCGAGCCGGTCCAGACCGGGATCGTCGTAGTACCAGTAGCCGACCCGGTCGTCCCCCCGCGCGTTGCGCTCTTCGACGATGCCCCGGGCGGTGTCGGCGAAGGCGGTGCCGGCCACCAGGGTGGCGCTGACCACCAGGAACGTCCTGCTTCCGTAGCGGGCCCGCAGCTTGTCGAGGAAGCCGTGGTAGGCGCTCGCGTAGGCGGTGATCAGCTCGCTCTGTGTGGCCCACGGCTCGCCCGGGTGGAGCGGGGTCGAGAAGTCGTTGATGCCGAGGCCGATGACGACGACCTGCGGCCGCCAACTGCGCGGCCTCTGCCAGACGTCGCCGTCGACGTTCAGCAGGGCCCGGTCGTAGTAGGTGCGGTAGTCGGTGCCGGGGTCGCCGCCGTTGTAGTTGCGGACCATGCCGCGGCCGGAGAACGCGTTCTGCTGGTAGTCGGCGCCGAGCTTCCGGGCGGTGAGGGCGCCGAAGGCGAGGTCCGCGTTGCTGTTCCGGTTGACTCCTCCGTTGGCCGAGCAGTCGCGCGTGCCCGAGGCGTTGCCGTACCCGGCGGTGAAGGAGTCACCGATGAACTCGATCTGCCTGCTCCGCGCCGCGGGGGCGGCGAGGACCTTCCCTCCCCGGGCGGCGACGAACCCGCCGAAGCGGCCGGCGGCCCACGGGCTCTCCGTGCGCTTGACGAGCCGCACGGTGTGCTCGGTGTCGGCGAGGCCCTTGACCCAGAACGTGGTGCGCCCGGGAGTCACCACCCTGCTGACGGTCGTCGCGTCGATCTGGACGTCGTAGTCGTTGGCGGAGTCGTCGAGCACGATGCCGACACCGGTGCCGCGGAACCGGCCTTCGAAGGCGATGCCGGGCCAGGTGTACTGCACCGAGCCGTCGGCTGCCCTCTTGACCCGGCCCACCGTCCGGAACCCGGCGAAGGCGGTGGACGGCCGGGAGCGGTGGGCGACGGACACCTGGGAGGGAGCGGCCGCGGCGACGGCGACGCCCGTGGTGACGCTCGCGGCGGCAGCCGTGAGCAGTGCCCGCCGAGAGAGGTGGGGAGCGGTGCGCATGGGCGGTCCTTCCGGTGTCGGCAGATTTGTGCGTGCGGTGGCGCGGGAGCGCTCCCATCATGGCCGTGTCGGCGCGGCGTGGGGAGTGGTCGGTGGCGGTGGGTACGAAAAAACGCTGGTGTGGTGGCCGAGGAGAGGGTGCCTCCGGGGACCGGGCGGGATGCCGTCCGCCGGTGATCCCGCCTCCGGGTCGGCTGCGGCACGGGTGACTCCGAAGCCGCGGTGGTCCACTGTCGGCGTCGCCGTGGCCCGTCGTCTGTTCGCCACTGACGCCTGGTGCGGCCAGAGGTGGTGCGGCCAGAGGCTCTCCCGCCGGGGAGACGACTTGTCACCTCCCTCGCAGTCCAGGTGCGTACGTGACCAGGCCCGCATCCCGCCGCCCGGGGCCCGCGTCAGCGTCGTGTCCCACGTCGGCGTCGTGTCGGGCCGGGCGCGGGCAGGGGATCTCTCCCCCGTCCGTCGCCGGGCCCCGTCCACAGGGCCGGACGTCCCGGTGGCGGGCGTCGGTGCGGCACCGACGCAGGTGGGCGTACGGGGGCCGGGGCGGCACCGTGTGCTTGGGGTGGTGGGAGTCTGGCGACGGTGAACCGCCGCAGCGGTCAGGGCGACCAGTCAGACGCCTTCCGCCGACAGGCGTCCGGCCAGCAGCCGTACGGTGTCTCGACCGTCCGGTCCCACCACTCCCCCGCCTCGCCGCCCTCGGTGGCGACGGTGGGCGGGTGAGTGCGCCTCCGCCACCTTGAAGCCACAGGTCAAAGGGCTGGTGTGACCGGTCCTCGGGGGGCTCACGCCGGTCGGGGACGACTGCCTGCGCGGTGGATCATCTGGCGGAGTTGCCTCGGAGGCGGATGAAGCGTCAGGACAAGTCCATGGCGGTTCGGGCCGACGATCGGGCAGGGTGGACGGATGCCTGAGTCGCCCTTGCCCGGAGGTTTCGTCAATGCGGTCGTTCGTGTCGGGGACACGGTGCGCCGTCCAGCCTCGGCTCGCACGAGGTTCGTGGGTGATCTGCTGAGGTTGCTTGAAGCACGTGGCTGGAGTGGTGCCCCGCGGTACCTCGGTGTGGACGACGAGGGCCGTGAAGTCCTCAGTTACCTTGAAGGGCATGTGGCGTGGGAGCCGCGACAACCTGCTGCTGTCTCATCCGACGAGAGTCTGGTGACGGTCGCCCGGCTCGTACGTGAGTTCCACGACCTGACGGCCGGCACCCCGCTGGCCGGTGACCAAGAGGTCGTATGCCATAACGATCTGTCGCCCAAGAACACGGTCTATCGGCTGTGCGGGGGTGGGCTCCGGCCGGCGGCATTCATCGACTGGGACCTTGCCGCGCCGGGCGCGCGGATCCATGACGTCGCTCACGTCTGCTGGCAGTACCTCGATCTGGGTCCTTCGGTCACCGACGTCGAGGAGGCGGCCCGGCGCATGAGGCTGATCGTCGACAGCTACGAGTTGTCGGACCGGCGCTGTCTCGTGTCCACGATCCTGTGGTGGCAGGACCGGTGCTGGCGGGGCATCGAGTCCCAGGCCGATGCGGGTGACGCCGCCATGGCCCGGCTTCGTGACGCCGGGGCGGCGAGGCAGGTTCGGACAGCCTGTCAGTGGGTTTCCGATCACCGGGATGCGCTGGAACGCTCAGTGCGGTGAGCGCGCGAGCAACGGCCGCGGCCGATCCGCTGGTTCCTTCCCGTGGCGGTCGGACGGCCTTCCACGATCCGGCGCGTGCTGGATCCCGAACTGCTGGAACGGATCACCGCGCGGATCATGCGGACGCGGGGGTACGGCCCGGCGGTGGTACGTGCGGCGGCCACCAGCAGACGCGGCGGGCTTGCCGCTTCGTGCTCGGGTGGCCGCACTGGTGGTGCCCGATCGGCCTTGCCCGGCACGGTCACCCGCCGCGCCCGCACCGGGCTCTCGCCCCCGCCAGGCCCTCGCTCCCCGGTCCGCGTCCGGGTGCAGGGCCGCCGCCACCTTCGTGACACCGCTCTCGCGCGCCGGCGCGACGAGGACCACCAGAAGTTTCAAGCCAGCCGTGCGGAATTCGGCTTCGCCAACGTCGACCCGTGCGAGGATCGGCTTGCTCGACACGCGGCGGGGTTTCTAGCGTCGACGGCATGACCACACTCACTGCGGCCGTCGTCCAGGCCGCCGCTCCCCTCTTCGACACGCCCGCCGCGCTCCGCCGGGCGGAGGAACTCATCCGGGAGGCCGTCGAACGGCACGGCGCCGATGTCGTCGTCCTTCCCGAGGCGTTCCTCGGCGGCTACCCCAAAGGCCTGGACTTCGACATCACCGTCGGCAGGCGCACCCCGGCCGGCCGCGAACTGTTCCGCCGCTACCACGCCTCCGCCATCGACGTACCCGGTCCCGAGGTCGACGCCCTGGCCGCGCTGACCCGGGAACTCGGCTGCCACGCCGTCGTCGGCGCCGTCGAGCGCCAGGGCGGCACCCTGTACTGCGTCGCGCTGTTCTTCGGCCCCGACGGGTACCTCGGCCTGCACCGCAAGCTCATGCCCACGGCCGCCGAACGCTACCTGTGGGGGCAGGGCGACGGCTCCACGATGCCCGTGATCGACACCGGCACGACCCGCCTCGGTGCGGGCATCTGCTGGGAGAACTACATGCCGCTGTTCCGCACCGCCATGTACGCCAAGGGCGTCGAGCTGTGGTGCGCTCCTACCGTGGACGACCGTGACGTCTGGCAGGCCACGATGCGCCACATCGCCCTGGAGGGGCGCTGCTTCGTACTCAGCGCCAGTCAGTACCTGCGGCGCGACGCCTTGCCCGCCGATGTCCGACCCGTCCAGGGCGACGAACCCGACACCGTACTCATCGGCGGCGGCTCGCTCATCGTGTCCCCGCTCGGTGAAGTCCTGGCCGGCCCACTGCGCGGCAGCGAGGGCATCCTGGCCGCCGAACTCGACCTCGACGACCTGCCCCGGGCCCGCTTCGACTTCGACCCGACCGGCCACTACGCCCGCCCCGACGTCTTCACCCTCCACGTCGACCAGACGGCCCGCGCCACCGTCACCGTCACCGGTCCCGCCAACCCGACCCGGGACGGACGATGAGGAACCGCTGAACGTATCCGGCCAAACCGTCGACATCGTGGAGAGCGATGCTCGTCGGGACCGCAGATCGTTCGGTGCGACTCCCGATCGTGGGGATGCGCCGATGACCAGTAGTACGTGACCGAGGCCGAGATCAGCGAGGTGGCCGAGCCTCAGTCGGCGAGTGCAACGGACGACCGGCTGGTCGACGAGCCGCTCTCCCGGGCCCGGGCCGAGGGCCTGCGGCCGACCGGGGAGGGCGCGGGCCGACTCCAGCAGCTGACGAAGCGGTTGCTGGAGTCGGCCCCGGAGGGCGGGGTCACCGACCGTCTTGGCTGCGACAAGCACGACCCGGCCGGGAAGAACGGCGGCGACTCCCGCAACGGCACGCGTGTGAAGACCGTCCTGGACGATGTCGGTCCGGTGGGACGCCCCTCCCCCGCGCCCGCTTCCCCGCGCCCGCGACGGCTCCTTCGAGCCGAAGAGCGCCAAGGAGCGGCCCAAGCGTCCGACCGGGGCGGACGAGCGGGTCATCTCGCCGTCCGCGAAGGGCCTGACCGCCGGAGAGGTCCAGGCTCACCTCGCCGAGGTCCACGACGTCGACGTCTCGCGCCGGGCGATCCCCACGGTCACCGACCGGCGTGGAGGCCCGCGGTCCGATCCGTGCAGCGGCCGGTACTCGGTCGACGCCGCCGGGATGGACCCGGCCGGCGCGGTCCTCGACCTGCGCCACCTCGGGGCGGACGTACAGGGGTGAGGTGGGGCGACCGGGCGGTGGGGGCCTCGGGGCCGGGGGCCGGACAGGCACGTCGGGCCGGATCTCCCGGGTCGTCCCCGACCTGTTGACGCATTGGTCCAGACCTTTTACCTTGTGGACACCTGCCGAAGACGGCATCGGGCCGTACCCCGGCCCGTTCAGCGCACCGGCCCGCCTTCGTCCGGGCACAGCACGCGCACGCGCACGGTTCACCTCACCCCTGTACCACCCCCACCACCACAGGGAGAGCCATGTTCCACAGGCGCAGACCACTTCACGGAAGAAGACCGCTCTCCGGGGCGAGGGCACCCCGCCCCTCCGGCGCCGGACGGCTCCGGCGCTGGATCACCGCCCTGGCGACCGTGATGCTCCTACCACTCGCGGCCCTCACGACCCTCGCGGCACCCGCCCAGGCGGCCGGAACCCTGACGGCGACCTTCACCACCCAGGACAACGGCTCCTGGTGGAAGGGAACGTACGTCATCCGCAACGGCGGTACGGCCGCGGTCAACGGCTGGACCCTGGAGTTCGACCTGCCGGCCGGGATGTCCCTGACCGGGAACTACCACGGCGACGTCACCGTCTCCGGCCGCCACGTGACCGTCAAGAACGCCTTCTACAACGGGAACGTCCCGGCCGGCGGCAGCACCGAGCCGTACAGCTACTGGTTCACCGCGACCGGGACGGCCGGAACCCCGACCGGCTGCACGGTCAACGGCGACAAGTGCGACGGCACCCCCGACGTCCCCCCGACCGCCCCCGGCGCGCCGGAGGCGACCGCGGTCACCGCGCACTCGGTCGCGCTGCGCTGGGCCGCCGCGCAACCGGGCGACCACGCCGTGGCCTCGTACGAGGTGCTGAGCGGCCCGGACACCGTCGCCACCACGAGCGGCACCTCCGCGACGGTCACCGGCCTGACCCCGGCCACGCGCTACACCTTCACCGTCCGGGCCAAGGACAGGCGGGGGAACACCGGTCCGGCCGGCGCCCCGCTGACCGTCGGGACGGTGGACCCGTCGACCGACCCCACCCCGCCGACCGCCCCGGGCAACCTCCGCTCCACCGGCAAGACCGCCTCCAGCGTGACCCTGGCCTGGAACGGGTCCACCGACAACGTGGGCGTGGCCGCCTACGACGTCCACCGGGGCGGCACGCTGGTGAAGTCCGTCGGCGCGGACACCACGACGGCCACGGTGGACGGGCTCTCCCCGGCCACCGCCTACACCTTCACCGTCAAGGCCCGGGACACCGCCGACAACCCGTCGGCCGCCTCCAACGCCGTGAACGTCACCACCGACGACGTGGCCGGCCCGGGCAAGCAGCTCAAGGTGGGGTACTTCGTGCAGTGGGGCATCTACGGGCGCCAGTACTTCGTGAAGAACCTCGACACCTCCGGCGCCGCGGCCCAGCTCGACGTCGTCAACTACGCCTTCGAGAACCTCGACCCGAAGAACCTCACCTGCCAGGCCGGCGTGACCAAGAGCACCTCCGGCAATCCGCAGGACCCCGACGAGGGCACCGGCGCGGGCGACGCGGACGCCGACTACGCGCGCCCCATGTCCGCCGCCCAGTCGGTCGACGGTGTCGCCGACGACGGCTGGGGCAAACTGCGCGGCAACTTCAACCAGTTGAAGAAGCTCAAGGCCAAGTACCCGAAGCTGAAGGTCCTCGTGTCGCTCGGCGGCTGGACGTACTCGAAGTTCTTCTCGGACGCCGCCGCCACGCAGGCCTCCCGGGAGAAACTCGTCAAGTCCTGCATCGACGTATGGATCAAGGGCAACCTGCCGGTCCACAACGGCGCGGGCGGGCCGGGCACCGCGGCGGGCGTCTTCGACGGCATCGACATCGACTGGGAGTGGCCGGGCTCGGAAGGCCACCCGGGCAACCACTACGGCTCCCAGGACAAGGACAACCTGACCGCCCTGCTCGCCGAGTTCCGCAAGCAGCTCGACGCGCTCGGCGGCGAGCACAGGCTGCTCACCGCGTTCACCCCGGCCGACCCGGCGAAGATCGAGGCCGGCTGGGACCTGAGCCGGATCTTCGACTCCCTCGACTACGCCAACGTGCAGGGGTACGACTTCCACGGCGCGGGCAGCGACAACTCCTGGGAACCGGGACGCACCGGTCACGCGTCCAACCTCCGCGCCGACGCGCAGGACCCCTACCCCTTCCACTTCAGCATCGAGAACGCGATCCAGACGTACCTCGACGCCGGGGTCAACCCGCGCAAGCTGACGGTGGGCTTCCCCTTCTACGGACGCGGCTGGCAGGGCGTCGCCGACGGCGGCGCCAACGGCGAGTGGCAGGACGCGAACGGCGCGGCCCCCGGCCAGTTCAGCACCGAGGCCGGCACCCGCGGCTACAACAACCTGATCACCAGCTTCCCGTCCATGACCGTCCACCACGACGAGGAGTCGGTGTCGACGTTCGGCTACACCGGCCCGGGGGGCCAGTGGTGGTCCTTCGACGACACCTGGTCGATCGGGAAGAAGACGGACTGGATCAAGTCCAAAGGGCTGCTGGGCGGCTTCGTCTGGGAGATGTCCGGCGACACCCCGAACGGCCGGTTGATGACCGCGCTGGACAGCGGACTGAAGTAGCGCGGAACGGCCCGGAGAGCCCCGGGCCGCACGGAACCCCCGGGCGGACGTCCCGCCGTCCGCCCGGGGGCACCGCCCCGACGGGTACCGCCCCGACGGGCGACCCGGCGGGTGCCGCCGCCGGCGGCGTGGTCACAGCCGTACCATCACCTGCTCCAGGGGCTTGCGGTGGATGTCGGGGACCCGCGCGTCCTGGGCCGGATAACCGACCGGGATGACGTAGGCGGCCCGTTCCTCCGCCGGACGGTCGCAGACCTCGTTCAGGAAACGCATCGGACTCGGGGTGTGGGTGAGCGTCGCCAGACCCGCCTGGTGGAGCGAGGCCAGCAGCAGGCCGACGGCGATGCCGACCGATTCCTTGGTGTAGTAGGGACGCGGCGTGTCGGGCCCCTTGTGGACCTCGAAGACCACGATCACTACGGGCGCGACCTCCAGGAACGGCTTGCTCCAGTCGGTGCCCAGCGGCGCCAGGGCCTCCAGCCACTCGGCGGAGGCCCGGCGGTCGTAGAACTCCCGCTCCTCCGCCTCGGCCGCCTCGCGCAGGTGCCGCTTGCGCTCCGGGTCGGTGAGGACGACGAAGCGCCACGGCTGGACGTTCGCCCCGCTGGGCGCGGTGGCGGCGGTACGGATCGCCCACTCCACCACGCCCTCGGGCAGGGGGCGGTCGCAGAATTCACGCACGGTACGCCGACGGGCCATCACCTCGTGGAAGGCGCGAGCCCGTTCCTCGGCCTCCCCGGCCGGTACGGCCATCGGCCGGTGCGGAACGGTGGGGTAAGCGGGGCCGGCGGCCGGCGTTCCGTTCAGCTCATTGGTCTGGTCCATAGGGGCAGCACAGCACGCCGGGCGGGCCGCGGTAAAGATCAGAACCGGCTAGCTGTGGGCGTGCATCGGCAGTGCGTGGGGGTGTCCCCGATCCGGCGTTCCGCGTGATGGCAGCCCCCTCGGCCGGTGTTCTCGTCCGATCATGCGGGCGCCGTGTTCTTCGATGACGATGACACCCTCGTCCCGGGCACGAGTTCGTCGGTCTTCCCGGCCGGCTTCCCCGACCATCAGGACGGGTTGACCAAGGCCCCGGCGAACGGAACCGCCTGCGGGACGGGCCGTTCCCAGGGCGATGGCGCCTCAGTGCTGGATCAGACCACCGACCGGGACGGCAGCGACGTGGCCGGTCGCCGGAAGCGTCCGGGCCAGGGCGAGGCCGATGTCGACCAGCGACGACCGGCGCAGGCGAGCGACATCGGGAAGCGGGGTCCAGACCGACTCGGCGATGTCGCCGTTCGGCTCCGGCCGCAGTGAGCCGCCGGTGAGACGAACCCGGTAGAAGACACCGACATTCTGATGCTCCGGTCCGCCGGGGACGGCACGTTCGGCCGCGGGGATCACCCGGGAGTCCACGCCCAACAGGCGTTCGACCACCGCGTCGCAGCCGGTCTCCTCCGCGACCTCCCGGATCACCGCGTCAAACGGATCCTCCGCGTGCTCGACCCCGCCACCCGGGAGGGTCCAGGTGCTCTCGCCCTCCGGCGACACGTGACGGGCGAGCAGTACCCGCCCGCCCTCGATGCACACGGCGTACGCCGCCAGCCGGAAACTCATTCCCCCGCACCTCCCATCGGACCCTATCCCGACGCCCGGGACGCGTGCAGCGCCATGGCGCAGGATGGAGCCGGATCGACTCCTCGCGCCCGGAGCCACTTCCGTTCCCCGCGGCGGAGCCCGGAGAAGTGCTTACGGACGGACCGGGCACGCCGATCGCCGCCCGGCCGGGCGGTCGCCGGAGCACCCAGCGGGAACGGCACGGGCGGGTCGGCGCCCGGGGTGCCCCGAACCGGGCGGACGGCCTCGGCGCCGGTCGACTCCGAGGGCGTCCGCCCACCGCCAAGGGCGCTGACGACACGGCCGGCGGACCGGCGGCCGACCGGGCGTACCGGACGGCGGAGCGGTCCGCGCTGTCCCGGAAGGGGAGCGCCGGGCGCGATCCGTCGGACGGCGGCCGGGACACCGGGCACCGAACCGGCCGGGGAAGCGTGCCTGAGCGGGCCGTGTCCATGCGGCATCCGACGACGTGCTCAGCGGGCACGTACGCGAGTGGCACGGCGAGGAGGGGCGGGGCGTCCTGGTGACCCCGGCCCTGCCGGACGACGCGTGGGCGCACCACGCGGCCGTCGAGGCCGGGGGTCTCCGCGCGCCGGCCGCGGGAGGAGCGGTCGCCTTCGCGGTGGAGCGGGCCGGACAGGACCGTCGGACCTGGAGATCACGTACGACTCCTGACGGGCCCGGGTGGCGAGGTCCGCACGGCCCTCGCCGCCGAACCCCGCTGGCTGCGCCGCTGGAACGGGCAGCCGGAGGAGTGACGCTCCTGCCGGTCGCCCACCGCTTCGGTCTTGTGCCCGCGTCCGCCTCGACGGCCGGCGCGGGCCTCCGGCGGCGGGACGGGAGCGCAGCGGGCGTCCGGGAGGGAACCGCCGCCGAGCACGGGCCGCCCCGGGTCCGCGGACAGGGCGGTGCCCGGTCGTTCGGGGACGACCGGGCCCGGTGGCGTCATGCCCGGGTGGGCAGGAGCGTCAGAAGGTCAGGCTCCAGCCGTCGAGGTAACCGGGGTCGACGGTGAAGATGCCGGGGGTGTTGTCGATGACGCGCAGCTTCCACGTGCCGTTGGCGGGCACGGCCGACGCGTCGACGGTGAACGTGTGGTGGAGCTCCCTGCCCTCGTCCCAGACGAAGTCCTTCACCAGGATCACCGTGCCGTCCTCGGCCACGAGGTTGATCACCTGTCCGCCGATGAAGTCGTGGACGAGGTCGACGGTCACCTTGAGGTCGCCCGGCGCGTTGCCGGTCCGGCCGGTGACGACGATGGGGGACTCGACGGTGACCCAGTTGGGGATGTCGACCCGGGCCGGGTTGGTGAAGAAGTTCCCACCCGAGGCCAGCACGGACCAGGCGAAGGTCACGTCGCGGGACTCCGAGGCGGAGTTCGTGACGGTGACGACCGTGGTGAAGTCGCCCGCCGTCGTCGGGGTGCCGCTGATGACTCCGGTGGCGGTGTCGATGCCCAGCCCGGCGGGCAGGCCGGTCGCGGCGTAGCGGAGGGCGCCGGGGCGGGTCGAGACCGCGTCGATCCGCAACTCGGTCGGCTGGCCCACCGCGGACTCCTGGGCGGGCGGGACGACGGCCGCGATGTTGTTGACGTACGAGGGGCCGACGTTGACCGCGGCCCAGGCGTTGCCGACGGCCGTGTACGCGCCGTTGTCCATGCCGAAGAGGTCGTTGGCGGCCCGGAGGGTGGCGACGCGGGCGCCCGCGTAGTCGGTGCGGCTGGTCATGTAGACCGTGAGGGCCCGGTACCAGATGGCGGCGGCGTTCTCGATGCCGATGCCGGCGACCGGGTTGCCGTCGTGGGTGGGGCTGTCGTACGCGATGCCGTTGATGGTCTTCCGGCCGCTGCCTTCGGCCAGCAGGTAGAAGAAGTGGTTGCCCACGCCGGAGCTGAAGTGGGGGTCGAGCTTCCTGGTCTCGGGGGTCCAGTAGTCCTGGGAGGTGCCCTTGGCGGAGGCGTCCTTGGAGGGCTGGTCCATGTACCGGATCGGCCGGCCGGTGCCGCGCAGGTCGATCAGCTCGGCCATGGTGTAGTCGGGCGTGTCCAGCGGGTTGTCGGCGTAGAACTCCACGGCGGCGGCCATGATGTCGCTGGTCGCCTCGTTGAGGCCGCCCGACTCGCCCGAGTAGTGCAGGTTGGCGGTGGCGTAGGTGACGCCGTGGCTCATCTCGTGGGCCGCGATGTCCATGGAGGTCACGGGCCGGGCGTCGCCGAGGCCGTCGCCGTAGGTCATGCAGAAGCAGAGGTCGTCCCAGAAGGCGTTGGCGTATCCGCTGCCGTAGTGCACCCGGGAGCGAGCACCGACCCCGTCGTTGGCGATGCCGTTGCGGCCGAAGCGGTGCTGGTAGAAGTCCCACGTCTTCTGCGCGCCGTACGCGGCGTCCACGGCGGCCGTCTGCTCGTGGGCGGCGGTGCCGTCGCCCCAGTGGTCGTCGGCGTCGGTGAGCAGTGTCTGCGTGTTGTCCGGGGCGAACGAGTAGGTCCGGTGGTTGCCCCGCGCCGGGTCGGTCAGCTCGTACGCGGTGCCGTTGTGGACCGAACCGATCCGCACGGGGCCGCTGTACTGGCTCTGGCCCTCGCCCGCGTGGATCTGCTCCGAACTGTGCAGCCGCTCACCGGTGGTGGCGTCGGTCACCACCTGGAGGCGGCTCGGGGTGCCGTCCTCCTGGACGCCGGTGACGAAGGTCTCCCACGCCAGTACGGGTTCACCGGATCCCGCCCAGACGACCTGGCGGGGCGCCCGGGAGACGGCCCTCTTGGCGACGCCCTCCTCCTCGCCCGCCGCCAGCGCCTCCTTCCTGGCGGCGCTGGTCGCGACGGCGGGCTCGACCGTGTCCACGGTGATCCGCGCCGGGGTGGCCTTGGTGACGGTCCGGGAGGCACGGCCCTCGTGGACGACCAGGTCGCCGCCGAGCACGGGGAGCCCGGCGTAGGTGCGCTCGTAGCGGGTGTGGACGGTGCCGTCCGCGTCCTTGACGACGTCCTTCGGTACGAGCTTCTCCCGGTCGCCGAGCTTCAGGTGGCGGGCGGTGGCGGTGCTCTGGTCGGAGGCCGCCTCGAGCAGCTTCTTCCGCTGCGGGACGGAGAGTTCGACGTTCCCGGCCCCGGACCGGGGAGCGACCTCGATCTGCCGAGGCGCCCGGTCCGTGTCCGCGGCGAAGGCGGACGGACCCGCCGTCGTCGTGACGGGCAGGAGGAGCGCGCCCGCCGCGAGGACCGCGGTCAGCGCAGCGCGCCTCCGCGGAGCGGCACCGCCCCGGAGGGGACGAGGCCCGGGTATCGATATGTGTCTGGAAAATAACGCTCTGTCAGCCACTTCTGCAGCTCTCCTTGTGTCCGGCCGTACGCGCGACGGCCGGTGACGTGGGTGCCGGAGTGGACCGGCACGACCGTCTCCGGGCGGAGGTGCGGGCCGCTCGGAGCAGGTCGATGCTTTCAAGAAGTGAAGGAGATGGGCAGGGGCGGCCGGGTCGTTGTCCGAAACTCATTGAGGGTTCAACCCGTCCCTCAACTCATGCAAACAAAAAGGCACTTGAGGTGACACTTTCCCACAACACCCTCTTGGCCAGCCCTTTTTGTACGTGCCACATGGACATTTCGAGCCACTGGAGGCCATCGGGCGGCGCACCCAGCCCCTGAACGGCGAGGAGCACCTTCACGCCAAGGGTGAATCCCCCGGCGCCCGCTGTACGTCTGCTCGTAACAGAGTGAAGAACAAGGGCTCTTGACCACCCCTGGAATCCAACTGCTTGAACGCCAAGTCCAGTAAGAGCAGGAAAAGTAGGGTTATTTCGCGCGAGTCGTGAGCGGAGGTGCGCGTCGGGTGCCTGAAGGGTGCTCTTCGCACGAGCGGAGGCGGGCCGGCCGAGGCCGGGACGAGCTCGCGCTGAAGAAGGCCGCCGAGACCTCCCGGCGCGGCGAGGACACTCCCGTACCGGCACCCCCTGCCACCGCCCCACCGCCCCGTGCTGCGGCCCGGTCCTGCCGGGCCGCCCGCTCGACGCGGGCGCGGCGCACGACGGCGGCCTCAGTGACCGCGGCCTGGCGGCGGTGCCGTGCGCGGGCCTGCCCGCCCGGCCATCGGCTCCTGGAGCACCGTGGCGAACGGGTTCGGGTCGTGGGCGTCACGCCGGGCCGGGGCCGGCACCGGACCGGGTGCGCGCCCGGGAAACGCCGCGCTTCTGGCGGCACGGGCGGCGTGCGGCACGGCCCGCGCCTGGTTGGGGCCGGCTGGACCCACCGTTCCCGCGAGCGGCCGAGGGCGCGGGGGCGGGGGCGGGGGCGGCCCGGTGGTGCTGCCCCCAGAGCGCTGGACACCGGTCCTTGCCCGCGCGCTCCTCTACCGGCACGGGCCGGCCCCGGCCTCGACCGCGCTTTCCCCACCTCGCCGCTTCGGGGGTGGGACGGCGGGCAGACCGGGCACGGGCCTGTCGTGGCCGACGCCGGGCACGACAGGCCGCAACCGAAGACCAGGCAGCCGCCGCCCAGGAGCGAGCGCGGCTGCGGACCGGGAGCGGCGGGTCAGTGGGGCAATGGGTCCGTGTTATTCGAACTGGGCGCGTCGCTGCCGCTCGGCTGCGTGTGCGCTCCAGTCGGCCGGTGGATACGTCGCCTGTGGAGCCGCGAGGGCCACGTCGACGGCGATCGCGATCTCCTCGTCGAAGAAGCCGAGGTCCCGAACCATTTCCATCGCCCGTACGGTGGCGTCGCCGAGCGGTCGTGCCATGCGGTCCGCACCGGACGGGAAGGCCACCGGTTTCATCTGCGCCATTTCCAGCGCGTGATCGGCTCGGCGATCCAACCCGAGGACGGAGTAGCCGGCGGCCAGAGCGAGCCATTTGAGCGTCTGGGACATGGCGTTGGACAGGCTCGCGATGCCGTGCAGCGTCTGCGTGGGGCTGCCGGCGGTGATGTCCGTGTACGGTGTCGGCCCGTACTGCTCTTCCAGGCGTTTGCGGTCCGCCTCCAGCAGGGAGTGTGCCTCCTCCAGCACACGGCCGATACGCGCCAGCTCGGTCAGGTCATGGGGCATCTCGTTCGTTTCCTTCCGTCAACTGGCCCGACCCTACGAGTGAACACGGTGCGCGCGGGGACTGTCACGCATAGTCGGCTCGATGTGGTGACGGACAGCCGGATCGTGGATGCGCCGGGCCTTCGCGGGAGGCGCCGTTCCGTCCGATGCCGGTCCCGCCCGCGGCCGGGCTGAGGTGCCGGTGCCGGTGCCGGCCGGACTTTCGGACGTACGCGTCGGAGTTGCCGCCGTCCAGGAGAGCGGGAACCAGGAGCGGCGCGCGCTCTTCGACCACTGCCCCGGCACCGGCCTGTCGGCCCCTTCCTCGGTGCGCATGGCCGTACCGTGTCGCGGTGGTCGTACCGTGTCGTCGCAAGCGGTGTCGAATCCCCGTCGTGCCGTACGACGGCCCGTAGGTTGGTTCCATGAGCGATGTCGGAACCCCGGGCGGTTCTCCCGCCGACCTCGTCGTCACCGGGTGTGCGGCCCTGGTGCACGACGGCGCGGAACGGATCGGATTCCGCGAGGACGCCGCGATCGTCGTCCGCGACCGGGTGATCGACGCGGTCACCACGGCAGCCGCCGCGCGGGACGTGCCGGCCGTGACGCGGATCGAGGCGCACGGGCAGGTCGCGCTGCCCGGCCTGATCAACTGCCATACGCACGCGCCGATGGTGGCCCTGCGGGGGCTCGCCGAGGATCTGCCGACGGCGGAGTGGTTCAACGACGTCGTCTGGCCCGTCGAGACCAACCTCACCGAGCGGGACGTGGCGCTGGGCGCGCGGCTCGCCTGCGCCGAGATGATCCGGGGCGGGGTGACCTGCTTCGCCGACCACTACTTCCACATGGACGCGGTCGCCGACGTCGTCGCCGAGTGCGGGCTGCGCGCCCACCTCGGTCAGGTCTACTTCTCCGATCAGGGGCCCCGGGGCCGGGAGGCGTCCCTGGAGTTCGCGCTCCGCCGGCGCGGCGCCGCCGACGGCCGCATCACCACCGCGCTCGCCCCGCACGCCCCCTACACCGTCACCGACGCCGACCTCGCGGACACCGCCGACCTCGCCCGCGCGCACGGCCTGCCCGTCCACATCCACGCCGCCGAGAACCGCGACCAGACCGAGACCAGCCTGGCCCGGCACGGCCGCACCCCCATCGAGGTCCTGGACCGCGCCGGCCTGCTCGGCACCGACCTGCTCATCGCCCACGGCACCGGCATCCTGGAGCGGGACCTGCCGCTGCTGGAACGCACGGGTGGCCGTACGGCGGTGGCCACCGCGCCCCGCGGCTACCTGAAGTTCGCCTGGCCGACGACCACACCGGTACGGGCCCTGCGCGCGGTCGGCGTCCCCGTCGGCCTCGCCACCGACGGCGCCGCCTCCAACAACTCCCTCGACGTGTGGGAGGCCATGGCGTTGACGTCCCTGGTCCAGAAGTCCGCCGAGGGCGATCCGCGCTGGCTGACCGCCCGCCAGGCCCTGCACCACGCCACCACGCAGAGCGCCCGCGCGGTCGGCCTCGGGGACCGGGTCGGGGCCCTCGCGCCCGGCCGGCGCGCCGACCTCGTTCTCGTCGACCTCACCGCTCCGCACACCCAGCCGGTCCACGACCTCGCCGCCACCCTGGTGCACAGCGCCCGTGCGGCCGACGTCCGCACGACGATCGTCGACGGCCGCGTCCTGATGCGGGACCGCGTCCTGCTCACCCTCGACGTGCGAGCCGTCGTACGGGAACTGACGGAGCGGCTGCCCGGACTGACCGCGCGCGACCACGGACGGCGCATCCAGGAGTACGACACCTGACCCGGCCGCCCACCGGGGCCCGGACGTCGCCGGGGCCCACCGGGACCGACGGGAGACGTTCTCTCGGTCAGGGCGCGAAAAGCCCGACTCGCGCGGACGGGGCCGGCGCACCGGGCCTTTTCCACCTTCAGTCCGGGCCGGCGTGACGCAGGCACAGGGCGGCCTGGACGAGGCTCGCGATGCGGGTGGGCGAGCATCGGAGCGTGTGAAGGAGCCGCCGGGACCCGAGGGTGGCGACGGCCTGTCCGACGAGGGCCCGGCTCGCGACGTGGGAGCGCTTGACCGCCTGTCGGCCTGTGGGCAGGGCCTCCCGTCGGCCCCGGCAGGGGCACGGGCTGTGGCGTCGGCTCCGCGTTGTCCCGTGTCAGCGCAGCACCGGACGCAGGCTCCGGCGAGAACACCGATGATGCCGTTCTCGCGGCCACCCGGACGTCGTGGACGGCTCCGGTCAGGTCGGGTGAAGCCCACGGCGGACGGCCGGAAGGACCGGCGGTGACCTGCACGTTCATCCCGTGCTTCTTGCGCTTGCCGGAGTGGGACGGCTGTGGTCCGCGGAAGGTCGGGGCGATCGGCGGGAGCCTGCCGCCCAGCAGGACGTGCGCCTTCACCGAGGCCGCCCCCAGGGCCGGGGCGGGCGAGGCCAGGAGGTCGACGGCTTCGGTGAGGTAGCAGTAGGCGGTGGTGGTGCCGGTGCGAAGCCAACCGTAAGCTGGGCGTAGGGGTGGTCGTTGCGGAGGTGGACGAGGGCGGGCGAGGCCTGCCGGCCGGCACTCGGGCACCGCCAACGGGCGCCGGGCACCCGGCGGTGTTCCCGCAGGCGAGTGGTGCGGACGCGCAGGGCAGAGCCGGACAGGCCCGATCCGGACGGATGGTCAGGCGCACGAAGCCTCTGGTGGAGACGGTTCTTCCTGGCTGAAAACCCATCGACCAGGGGCTTCGCCATGTCGTCAGACCAGCCGCCGCACCACGCAGACAGGTCGGAAAGAACCCCATGCGCCAGCGCGGCCTATCACCTTCATAACCACTAGTCAATATTATTCACCCTTTCAGGGGTCTTATGGAATGAATATTCCCCTTTTCGTGGGCTGGGATTGCGCCAGAGCGCGGATTAATCTGGCCACCGGTCGGCGGCCCCGCCGCAAGGCGAGGGAACCGAAGAGGGTCCCGTCCGGACACTCGACGGCCGATCGTCCGAAGTGCTTCCATCGATCCGTTCCCCTGTCGCGACTCGACAGGAAGAAGGAGAGGCACCATGTCCAAGCTCTCACGCATCGTTGCAGCCGCAGGTCTCGCCGCGCTGATGGGTGGCGCCGTGGCCCCCAGCGCGGTAGCGGCCTCCAGCAACGAACGCAGTTACGAGTGCGTCAACTGGGGTGGCGGCCCCGACCACAAGGTGGACTGCTCCGACTTCATCGACGTCGGCGGCGTCAACATCGGTAACGTCAACGTCGTCGTCTTCAACGACAAGGTGCTGAGCGACAACCAGATCACCGTCCTGGAGAAGTCCCTCAACAACGTGGAGGTCAACGTCGTCGACCTGACGCTCTACCTCAAGAACCTGGAGGTGTCGGTGATCAACGCGTACAAGAGCTTCAACATCGTCCTTTCGGCCGCCAACATCAAGACCTGCGCCACGGACAAGAAGGTGTGCGTCTGACCCCCTGACCGCCAAGCGCGGCGGCTTGACCGTCACACCCTCCCGGGGAGCCGGTGCACCACCGGCTCCCCCTCTCTTGCTGCCGGCCCCCACCACCGCGCCCTCGGCGAAACGCGTGGGTACGGCGGAGACGAAGAAGGAATGGTGGCTGGAGCGCGAGGACCTGCGCCGGGCAGCCGCCCATTTCGCTCGGGAGGCGAAGTGAAGACCTCTCTCTGGGACTTCGCCTCCGCGTACCCCGCCGACTTCGGCGTGAAGCGGCCGTACCGGGTTCTCGGGTGCCCCGCTTCGGCCGCTCGAACCGGGGTGGTTCGTCCTCGTGCGGCGCGACCCGCACTCCCCCGGCGCGCCGGCCCGGGGAGGACGAGGAAGCCAGCGGGCTTCCCGAGCCCGCGGCGAGCCCGGCGGTTCGGCGGCCACACCGAAAACGAATGCCTCGCCCACACCGGACGGACACCAGGGGCGTGGGGCGGCGAGGAGTCCCGTTGATGCGCGCCGCGGTCCGCCCGCACGGCCGTTTCGCCTCCCCGGTCAGCCATCTTTACGGAATCTTTGCCGTTGGGGAACTCGGCGGCTTCCGGGGGCGTTCCCCCAGTGGGCCGCGACGAAGCGCGTCCGAGCATCACGACCGGACAGACAGCAACAGAAGCCGAGGTGGCACCAGTGGCGATGTGGGACCGGATCAAGGACCAGGCCAAGAACCTCCAGCAGTCCCAGAGCGCTCGGGGAGCGGGCGGGCACGGGCTTCCCGGCCAGGGCCAGCACGGTGGCCACGGCTCCGGGCAGGCCCCCGGTGGTTCCAAGGCCCAGCTGGTCGGACTGTTCAAGTCCCAGCTCGCCTCGGTCAAGACCGAGCTCAAGAGCGGTGCCTACCGGGACGCCAGCATGGCGATGTGCGCGTTGGTGGCCGCGGCCGACGGACATGTGGAGCCGGCGGAACGGCAACGTGTGGAAGAGTTGATCCTCTCCAACGAGGTCCTGCAGAACTTCCCGGCGGACCAGCTCCGCCAGCGGTTCAACCAGCATGTGGACAGGCTCGTCGCCGACTTCGGACCGGGCAGGGCAGAGGTGCTGCAGGAGATCGCCAAGGCCGCCAAGAAACCGACGGAAGCCCGCGCGGTCATCCAGACCGGCATCGTCGTCGCCGGTGCTGACGGGTACTTCGAGCCGTCCGAGCAGCAGGCCGTCCGCGAAGCATGCGCCGCCCTGGGTATCCCGCCCGCGGAGTTCGGCATCTGAGCGCCCCCTTCCGCAGCCGCCCCTCCAGGGCCGGACGACCGCGGCCGTGCCGCCTCCGGCCGGGGCCGACGGTCCCGGCGTGGCCCGTGAGGTCGTCGAGCGGTTCCGTCAAGTGGGGTGCCGGGGTTGGCCCGTACGCAGTTGTGCCCATACCGGCCGCGGATCGCCGCTGGTCATAGTCGCAGCAGGTCAAGTGGGGCCGGGACCTGCGCCGACCGCGCGGCGGGCGGACGCTTCCCGGGCCGTCCGGACCGGGGAGCGGTTCGCGACGAAGGGAGGGACCCGCATGCTCGCGCGCGCGGGGAAGGGCGGGCGGGCGCACGGCGCCCGGCGACGACGCCGTGTGCGCGGCGTCGCCCCGCGGCAGGACGGTGGGGCAGCGTGGTGACGTACACGCGCCTGGCGCTCGGGCCGCTGGACGAGGTTCGCGTCTCCGTGCTCCCGCAGCCGGGAGCGACGCTCATGTCCGTGGTCGCCGACGCCTTCGGCGGCCCCGCGCAGGGCGTGCACCCCGCGTGGCGGCGCAAGGTGCGGGAGGCGGTGCCGGGCGACGCGTCAGCGGTGCTGCAGCCGCTGACCGCACGGGACGCCCTGCGGATCCCGCACTGCCTGTCCGCCGCCGCCCCGTTGTGGGAGACCGACCCGGCGGTGCAGTTGGAGCGCCTGGCGGAGCTGTCGCCGGACGTGCTGCTGCACGAACTGGAGACGTGGCGGGAGGACGGTCCGGACGGGGACGGGGTGCGGACCGGTGTTCCGCCGCGGTGGCGGGCGGTGGCCGCGCGCCCGCGGCCGTTCCTCACGGCGTACGCGTCCCTCCTCCGCGCGGTGTGGCAGGTGCTCGCGCCGGTGTGGGACAAGGCCCGGCCGGTGATGGATCGCGAGACGCAGCGCGTGGGCGTCGCGGCGGTGAGCGGGGCGCTGGAGACCGTGCTGAGCGGGTTGAGCCCGCGGGTGGGCTACCGCCCGGAAACCCTGCGGGTGCCCGATCCGCATCCGCGGTGGTGCGGGCTCGACGGCCGACGTCTCGTCCTGGTACCCGTCGTGTCCGGCCACGGCGCGTCGCTGTTCAGCCTCGACCTGCCCGACGTGGTGTGGCTCGGCTACCCGGTCGCCGAACTGTCCTCCCTGTGGGAGGGGGGCCTCAGGCCCGAGTCGGCGGACGCCTTGACGTTCGTCCTCGGCGACCTGCGCGCGCGGATCCTGCGCGCGCTGACGATCACCCGCACCATGGGAGAGCTGGCGCGGACGGTGGCCTGCCCCCTGGCGACCGCGACGTACCACTGCGGGCAGTTGGAAGCCGCCGCCCTCCTCACCCGCGAGCGGCGCAAACAGCACGTCTGGGTCAGTCGGACGGCTCGCGGTGACGCTCTCGTGGACCTGCTGTCGCACGCGGACCCGTGAAAGGACGGCGCGGGTCGCGCCGAGGCGGTGGCACGCGTACAGGACCGCGCGGAGGACACCGGCTCCCGACCGCAGGATCGGCGTACCGTCCCGGCCGACACACCGGGCGTGCCGAGCAGGTGTCCGGCGGTGACGCACGTGCGGGCCGGCGCCCGGTGGCACGCCCGGGCAACGCCGTGGTCCGCGACGGGCACGTGACGGTGCACCGGCGTCCGTACGACGGTGTGGTGGTGCGCCCCGTCGCCGAAGCCGCCGGTCGGGAACGCCACGGCGATCACCCCGACCGCGGGAAGAGGCCCTCCCGCCCCGTCGCCGGGCCCCGTCCGCCCCGCAGCGGAGCCGTACGCTCCACCGGCCCGGGGCCGGGCCCGGTTCTCGGAGCGGCGGTGGCGGCCGGTCCGGCGTCTCGGCCACCGTCGAAGCGACGGGATACGGCCGGGCCACGGTGCGGTCGAGGGGGTGCGGCCTCACCCCCGACCGTCGCGCGGTACCCCCACGGCTGGACCGCCGCACCGTACCGGCCCGGCCCCGGCGGGCGCGGCGCCGCCCGCGCACCCGGGGCCCGGGCACCGGCACCGGCCGACCGGCAGCAGCCCCAGTTCCTGGGCCCGCAGCACGGCACTGAGCCGGTCGGAGGCGTTCAGCTTCCGGTACACGTTCTGCGCGTGCTTGTGGACCGTGCGCGGGGAGCTGCCGAGACGGCGTGCGAGGGCGGTGGCCGTCAGCCCCTGGGCCAGCAGGGCCAGCACGGTCCGCTCACGGGCGGTGAGCTCCGGTACGGGCATCCCGGGTCGCTCCACCACCGCCGACGCCGGGGGCGGGGGCGGGGGCGGGGAGGTGGTGAGCGTATGCGCGTGGACCATCGCCGCGGCCAGGAGGGGCTGGAGCCGGGCGGCCAGTTCGCGCTCCCGGTCGGTGAAGTCCCGTCCGGCCCGGTGGACGAGGAAGCCCAGCACGTGTCCGTCGAGCTGCCGCAGCGGGACGGCGAGGACGTGTTCCGTGTCGAGGGAGCCGCGTAGCACGCTCGCCGTCTCGCTGTCGCGCCAGGCCCTCCCGCCGGCGATCTGCGCGGCCGTCATCGGGGTACGGTCGCGCCCCGCGCCGTAGTGGCCCGCGAAGGGGAACCCGGCCCGCACCTGACGGGACGTCACCGGGTCCAGGGCGGTGGGCCCCCGGTCCCGGCGCCACACGCGCACCTCACCGGCATCCGGCGTCCACCCGCCGCCCTTCATGACGAGCGCCGTCCCGTCCCACAGGTCCAGCATCGTGTCCGCGACGGCCCTCCACACCTCCTGGCCGCTCGGCGCTTCGAGGACCCGCACCGCCAGGTCCACCACCTGTTCGTACCGGCGATCACGTACGAGCGCCGTCGCGTTGTCCATGCACGCTTCGCCCCCTTCCGTCTCCGTGCCCACACCCGCCTCACGGGGGCCGGCAGTCCACTCCTTTCCCATCGCGGGGCGGCAGGCAACGCGGCGGGCGGCTCCGCCTTCGCCGCGCACCGCGACCGGCGCCCGCGTGGGCCGGTTCACGACGGTCCGGCCGGTCGCCGGAGCGACGTGGCGCTGGTCGACGGCGTGGCACGGTGGAGGAGGGGGGTCGACCCCGGCCGCCGTACAGACGAAAAAGGGCCGGTACCGCACCATCGGCACCACGCCGCGTGCGCGCGAAGCCTCCAAGCGCCCCCGTCCGCGCGGGGAAGGGCCCCTCGGCCCCGGTGCGCTCCCACCGCGGGAGGGCGCACTCCCCGTCCGCGCGGGACGGTCCCACTCGGCGGCTGGGCTCGCGCAGGGTGCGACTCCGCTCCTCGCCCCCGGCCGACGAAGCCGCCGGCGCTGCCGCCGGGCCGGTCAGGTCCCGTGCGGTGAGGCTGTGCCCGGTGGGCCGGCTTGGGCGGGGTGGTGGGCCGTCCACGCGTATTCCATCTGGATGGCGGTGCGGCGGGCGAGGTGGTCGCTGACGAGTCGGCTCACGATGTGCAGGCTGGCGTCGATGCCCGCGCTGATCCCGGCCGAGGTGACGATGTCGCCGTCGTCGAGCCAGCGGACGTCGGTGCGCAGTCGGACGTCCGGCCAGCGGCGGGCCAGTTCTTCCTGGTCTTCCCAGTGGGTGGTGGCCGGGCGGCCGTCCAGGGCTCCGGTGGAGGCCAGCAGGAAGACCCCCGTGCAGATGGTGAAGGTCAGCACGGAGGTCCGCCGACGCCGGGCCAGCCAGGCGATGACGTCTGCGTCCGCTTCGACCGCCGTGGTGACGCCGCCGGGGATCACCAGGACGTCGAAGGGCGGATCCTCGTCGAGGGTGTGGTCCGCGAGGACCCTCAGTCCTCCCCGGCAGCGGACCGGGCGGTTGGTCGGCGCGATCGTCAGGACTCTCAGCAAGGGCTCGTCGGCGGTGCCGGCCAGCCGGCCGGCGGTGCTGAAGACCTCGAAGGGGCCTCCCATGTCGAGGACTTCCACCTCGTCGAAGACGAGCATCCCGAAGGTCAGCGGAGCGGTGGTGTCTACGTGCATGCGGCAAGAACCCAGCTTCGCGGACGGAGGGAGGGGAGCTCGTCGGAACGGGTGGTCGAGTGCCGCGGGAGATCCACGGCGGCACCACACCGCACAATAACCACATCTACGACAAGCTGCGGCGCGTCCGCCCCCTTCGAGGGGGTCACACCACACCTTCGGCCGATCTGCCGCATCAAGAGGGTGTCCTGTTGCGCGTCCCCGCGCTCTCACCGCCGGCTCCCCGCCGCCGCCCGTCCCCACGCCGCGCGGCGCCGTGCGGCGTGGGGACGGTCACGCCGTCCGCTCTAAGCGCTGGGGCCCCGCCCGGCAGCCGGCCCCTTCCGCACGGGCGCGACGCAGGGCCGCGGCCTGCGTCACCGTGGCCTGGCGGTGCGCGCCGGTGCCGGCGGGTGCCGTTCTCTCCGCTTGCTCGCGGGCGTCCACGGCGGCCTGCGCCGGGCGTGAGGTGCTCCCCGTCCGCGCGGGGACGGCCCCCGCGCCTGCCCGGCCCCGTGGAAGGGCGTGGCCGTGCCCCCTGCCCGCGCGGGGACGGCCCCCTTCGCGCCTCTGTGGCGAGTCAGGCCGTCGCGCGCCCCGTGCCGCCGTCGGGCGGGGTGGGGTGGGGGAGGCGGTAGGTGAACGGGGGGAGGAAGAACTGGGTGACGGGGCCGACCAGGAGCGCGTACAGGACGGTGCCGATGCCCACGGTGCCGCCGAGGGTCCAACCGATGGCGAGGACCGAGACCTCCAGCACCGTGCGGACGAGCCGCAGGGAGCCGCCCGTCAGCGCGGCAGCGCCCGTCATCAGGCCGTCCCGGGGCCCCGGCCCGAAGCGCGCGCCCACGTAGACGGCGACGGAGAACCCGTTCAGCAGGATGCCGGCCATCAACAGGCAGGCCCGCGCGGGCAGCCCGAGGTCCTCGGGAACGAGGGCCAGCCCGAGGTCGGAGGAGCAGGCGAGCACGACGATGTTGGCGAAGGTGCCGAGCGTGGGGCGCTGCCTGAGAGGCCACCAGGCGAGGAGCACCAGCGCTCCCACAACGGCGCTGATCGCGCCGAAGCTCAATGACGAGTGGTGTTGCAGGCCCTCGTACAGCGTGCTCCAGGGATTGACTCCCAGCGCCGCCCGGACCAGCAGGGACAGGCTGAACCCGTACAGGGCGAGCCCCGTGAGGAGCTGGGCGAGGCGCCGCGCGGGCCGTACGTCGAGGGGCAGGTAGGTCAAGGGCGGCGCGGTGTCCCGGCCCGTGCGCCGACGCGGTCGCCGCGTGGTGGCGATTCCCATGTGTGCTCCTCCTACGTCCAGGCGGTGCTCCGTGCTGTGCACCTGACGGCAAGTCTGTAAAGTCGACGCCGGGAATCCGCTGGCCAATCAACCGGAAGTGGTATGGGTATGGCGGCTGTCGTGTTCGAGGTGGCCCGGTGAACCAGACCACGCGCGCCCTCACCGGACGTCAGTTGGCCGCTCTGCTGCCCGAGGTGCGCGGGGCCCGGCCCGCCTACCGCCACCTGTCCAAGGCCATCAGCGCGCTCATCCTCGAAGGACAGGTCGCCCTCCACGTCAGGCTCCCCTCCGAGCGGGCCCTCGCGGAGGCGCTCCGCCTCAGCAGGCCGACCGTCACCGCCTCCTACGACCTCCTCCGCGCCGGCGGGTACGCCCGCAGCCGTCAGGGCTCCGGCACCTGGACCGCCCTGCCGGAGGAGGCGCTGCCCCACCACGTCACGCGGGTGCTCCCCGCCCCGGAGTCCACCATCGACCTGGCCAGGGCGGCCCCCTCCCTGCCTCCACGGGTCCTGGAGGAGGCCCTCGGCCGGATCGCTCCGCAACTGGTCCTGCACGCGCGCAGGACCGGGTATCACCCCTACGGGTTGCCGGGGCTGCGGGCGGCCGTCGCCGACAGGTTCACACGGCGCGGCCTGCCGACCGTGCCCGAGCAGATCCTGATCACGGCCGGTGCCCAGCACGCCCTCACCCTCGTCCTGGGGTTGCTGACCGCGCCGGGGGACCGCGTACTGGTCGAGAACCCGTCGTACCCCAACGCCCTCGAAGCCATCCGCCGGGCACGTCTGCGCACCGTGTCCGTACCCGTGTCGGAGCACGGCTGGGACGCCGGGATCATGGAGGCCACGCTCCGCCAGGCGTTGCCGCGGCTGGCCTTCCTCATGCCGGACTTCCACAATCCGACGGGGCTGTCGATGCCCGCGGAGGTCCGGGCCCGGGTCCTGCGCGCGGCCCGGGACACCGGCACCTGGCTGGTGATCGACGAGACCACCGCCGAACTGGCCCTCGACGTCCCGGCGCCCGCCCCGTTCGCCGCCCTCGCCGTGCCGAACGCGGCGTGTCGGGTCATCACCCTGGGCTCGATGAGCAAGACCCACTGGGGCGGGCTGCGCATCGGCTGGCTGCGCGCGCCCTCGCAGGTCGTGACGGAACTCGCCGCCCAGCGCGTCGCCTCCGACCTGGGCGGTTCCGTCCTGGACCAGTTGCTGGCCAACGCCCTGCTCGACGGCGTCGAGGACCTGCTTCCGGCGCACCTGGAACAACTGCGGGTGCAGCGCGCCGCCCTGTCCGGGGCGTTGGAGGAGCACCTCCCCCAATGGTCCTGGCGGCTGCCGTCCGGCGGGCTGTCGATCTGGGTCGACATCGGCGAACCCATCGCGGTCGCCCTCGCCGAGCGGAGCCTGGAGTACGGGGTGCGCATCGAGGGCGGCGCCTGCTTCGCGACCGATCCGGGCGTCCTGGAGAACCGCCTGCGGATTCCGTACACGATGCCGCCCGCCGTCCTGCGGGAGGCCGTGGGCCGCATGGCCGCCGCCCTGGCGGAGGGGCTGAAGGCCCCGTCGGCCACCCGGTGGCCGCCATGGGTCGTGTGACCGGGTCCGACGCGCGGCCTGCCCGGGCTCCGGCCGGGAGGCTGTCCGGCGTACCTGGGCCCGGGCCGGGGACGGATCGCCGCCGGCAGGGACATGCGCGGGGCGATCCGTCCCGGTCCGGTGGCGGGGATCGGCGGGACGCCGGCCTGCACGGGCGGTACCGGGAAGTGGTCGTGACCGTTGCCGGGTACGGGCGCGGTGGCCGGTGCCGTCGTCTCTTCCCTCCGCCGATCCGGGCGGCCCGTGCGCGGCCGAACGGCGGTCAGTGGGTGTAGGGGCCTTCGTCCTCCATGGCCCGCAGGGCCCGATAGTCCCGTGCGATGTCCTGCGGGTCTTCGGCGGCGAGGTACACGTATCCGGGTGAACTGATCAAGTCGCTGGTGTCGGGGAGGTAGTCGCCCGGGACGACTCCGTGCGCGAGGTGGACCAGGGTGGGCAGCGCCCGTAGGCGTTCGGCCCAGTCCAGCGGCTTGGCGACGCCCGCCACCGGGTTGATGAGGGCGACGTTGCGCAGCGCCCCGGACCACGTGACGGACGAATCGTCGAAGTCCCGGAGTCGTGCGGGGTCGAGCAGCGTGTCGGCCAGGAGGCGGGTCTGCGAGACGCCCGAGTGGTTCTCCACCACGTCGGGCGCGGTACCGCCGCCGAGGCGGGCGCCGGTCTCGATGAGGACGGGCCCGCGCGCGGTCATCATCACCTCGGTGTGGGCCGCGCCGGATGCGATTCCCAGGGCGTCCAGGGCCGCGGTGACGAAGTCCAGCAGCGGCGCCGCCTCGGCCGAGCCGAGCGTCACCGGCTCCTCGTAGTCGTAGACGGGGTAGCCGTCGGTGCCGGTCCGCTTGGTGTACCGCCACAACTCCGCGAACCGGTGGGTCCCCTCGTGCGAGACGGTGTTGGCGTAGTACTCGACGCCGTGCACGCGTTCCTGGACGAGAGCGGCGGTGTTGGCCTGCCCGAAGAGGTTGTGGGAGGTGAGGACCGCCTTGCACGCCTCACCGACCTCGTGCGCGGTGCGGCAGAACCGCACGTTGTCGGTGCCGGCGCTGTTCAACGGCTTGACGACGGCCTCGGTCAGGCCGACGTCGGTGAACCAGCGCGCGGCCTCGTCCGCGTCGTCGAAGGACCTTCCCCGCGGCACGGCCACGCCCGCGGCCGCGGCCGTCTGGGCCATCAGCCGTTTGTCGCGCCGCGCGGCGAGCGTCTCGTGCCGGTTTCCCGGCAGGCCCATGAGGTGGGTGAGGGTGTCGGCGAGGATCACGCCCGACTCGGTGCCCGCCACCACCCGGTGCACGCCCAGTTCCGCGAGCCGGGCGGCGAGCCCGGCGGGGTCGCCGCCGCCGTCCAGGAGGGCCTCGTAGTGCCCGGCGTCGAAGCCCCGGGTGAAGTACTCCGGCATCCACCGGGCGGACTGCACGTGCACGCAGACCCCTCCGCGGGCACGGAGGGCGGACACGAGTGCCCGCCCGGTGGAGTAGCCGTCGATCACTGCGATCTTCATCAGTGCCTCCTCACTGGTGTTCCGACCGTCAGGACGGCTCGACGGCTTCGCCGGTCTCGTGGAAGGAGCAGGCGACGCGTGCCCCGCCGGACATGCTCACGACGCCCACCTCGGGGTCGGTGCTGCCCCGCACCAGACACCCGTTGTAGCCGTCCCCTCCCGTGACCTGCGGGTCGGTGAGGAAGACCCCCCAGTTGAGGAAGAGGTCCTGTGTGCCGTCGCCGTCGTCGGCGGGGAAGACCTCCGGGATCGGCCGGATGCGCTCCTGAACCACGTAGGGGCCGTCCATCGCCGCCGTGAGCCGAGCCCGCCACTCCTCGGGGCCGACGGTCCAGCCGGGCACGATGCCGCTGCCGCCGTGCAGCAGGGTCGGCTTCAGGATGAGGTCGGCCCGGTGCTCGACGGCGTACGGCAGGAGGGCGACCTCCTGCGCCGCGCGGTCCGTGGTGGTGGCCCTGACGTGCCGGGTCCACGGCAGGAAACGGTCGATGCAGGCCCGTTCCTCGGCGGTGAAGGCGGAGCGGTGGCGCTCGTCGGAGAGCATGGCCAGTGTGCCCTTGTTGCCGTACAGCTCCGAGTCGAGGCGGCTGAACATGCCGACCCCGCCTTCCTCGAAGGCGCGCAGCAGGGGCTCGACGGCCGCCGCGTCGGCGGGGGTGGCGATCTCCTCGACGAGGAAGAAGCGGTACACGACGTCGATGGCGCGGCCGGCGACTTCCAGGCGGCCTCCGCGTTCGGTGATCTGACCGACGTGGCAGGGCACGGCGTCGATCCCCATGCCGTCGAACAGCGCTGCCATCACTCGCAGGCGGGGTTCGTACGAGACGAAGCTCTCCGGCCAGTCGACCAGGGCGACGACGGGTCGTCGGCCGTCCGTGTCCATGTGCGCGGCGCACTCCGCGTACAGCGTCTTGACGATGCCGCCGAAGGTGTCCGCGTAGCCCAGGTTCCGCTCCGCGACGAAGCCGGCCAGGACGGGGTGCCGGAGCATGGCCCGGTTGATGCCCGCGTTCTCGAAGCCGCCCAGGGCACTGGTGATGTTGAGTTCGAGCAGCTTGAAGCCGTCGGCTCCGCGGTAGAGGTCGGAGCGGGCCAGGGGCATCAGCGGTGCGTCCGCCGTCGCGGCACGCCGGACGATGTCGGCCTGGGTGCCGGTCATCCCCACGCCGCGGGCCAGCCCCTCGATGTCGCCCCCGAAGAGCCTCCGGGGCAGTTCGGACAGCAGCCGGTGGATCTGGAGGAGGTCGGCGGCCACGGCGCGGCGCTCGGCGGCCGAGAGGAAGACCGGCGAGGCGAGGAAGCGGCCTCGGTAGGCCACCGTGACGAGGTCGTCGGCCACCACGTGCTCGATCAACGCGGCGGGAGCGGCCCCCTGCCGCTTCAGCAGGTCGAGGTACTCGGCCCCGAGTCCCGACCGGGGAGCGTGCGGGGCGATGGGCGGCTGCGTCATGGAAGGTTCCCTCAGAAGGTGGGCGGTCCGGGAGGACCGGGTGTGGCTGACGGCTGGTTGCTGTCGACGGTTCGGGGAGAACGGCCGCCCGGTCCTCCGGGGCGCTCCGACCACCGGTGGGGAGCTGCGGTCGCCGCTGGTGGGGGACCTGTCGGCGGAGTGTTTCCCGGACCGGGGAAGGCTGGTCACGGCGGGGCGGGGCGACGGGCTCGGGCACGTCCCACGCGCGGGTACGGGTCGGCGTCGACGCCGGCACGGGGCACCACCGGGCGGTGACGGCCGACGCGCAGGCGGCGTTCCGGGTGCGTGAGTGCGGTGAAGGTACAGAAGCGGAGGCCTGGGGCGTCCGCCTCGCGCGGGTCAGGCACGGGAGAACCACGTGCGGACGCCGAAGGCGAGGCGGACCGCGACGGCGGCCATGACGCCGACGCCGAGCGCGTACACGGCGGGGGTGCCGTAGCTGTTGGAGATCACGCCGGCCAGACCGGCGCCGATCGGCAGGGCGCCCCAGGCGAACAGCCGGTAGATGCTGTTGACGCGACCCTGCAGTTCCTTGGGGACGAGCGTCTGCCGGAGGACGACGGTGACGGTGTTCCAGGTGACGCTGGCGCAGGCGCCCAGTGCGAGGGCCGGTCCGACGGCCCAAGCCGAGGGGAACAGCCAGATGATCAGGTTGCTGCAGCCGAACGCCGTGACCACGCTCACCAGTGTCCGTCCGTGGCCTATGCGCCGGACCAGCGGTGGCGACAGCTTGGCGGCGCCGATGGCCCCCACGGCCTGGCAGGCGACCAGCACCCCGTACCCGACGTCGGACAGGCCCAGTTCGTGGTGCGCGTAGACGACGAGCACGGCCAGGGCGCCGGTGTAGACGAGGTTGACCGCCCCGGCCGTCAGCGACAGGTTGCGCAGCAGCCGGTGCCGCAAGAGCCAGCGCAGGCCGGTGGCCATGTCGGTGAGGAGCCGGGGGCGTTCTTCCGCGGAGGGGCCGGGGTCGCCCCCCGCGGAGAGGCGCAAACAGGTCAGCAGGGTCGCCGAGGCGAAGAAGGTGGCCGCGTTGATCCCGAAGGGAACGGCGGGCGCGAGCACGAACAGCGAGGAGCCGATGAGCGGTCCGACGAACTGGTTGCCCACCGTCTCGGAGCTCATGATGCGTCCGTTCGCCGCGACGAGGTGCTTTTCGGAGACGACGGAGGGAACGAGGATCTGGGCGGCGTTCCGGAAGAAGGTCTCGCACGTTCCGATGAGGAAGAAGCACGCGTACAGCGCCCCCAGGCCGGCCGAGTCCAGCGCCACCAGCAGGACGAGCGCGGAGATGACCAGCCCGCGGAAGAAGTCGATGCGCACCATGGTCCGGCGCCGGTCGACCCGGTCGACCAGAACACCCGCCGGGATGCCGAACAGCGCGTAGGGAAGCGTCAGGGCCACGCTCACCCCCGCGATGAGCCGGGGGTCGTCGGTCAGCGTACTGGCCATGAGGGGTGCGGCGGCCAGCGAGACGCCCGCGCCCACGGCCGAGGCGGAAGTCGCGGCCCACAGCTTCGTGAACTGCCGGCCGAGCCGGGACCGCTGCACCACGGTGTCGGGCGTCGTCTCCGTATCGAGCGCGCCGTCACTTCTCACGCGGTTCTTCTCCTTGTCGGACGCGACGGTCGCCGCGCGGGTGTGTACGGGTCGCGCGCCGACCGGGCCGGTGCGTGGGAACCCGGGCGGGTGGAGCTTCAGCCGAGGGGCAGGGACCGCAGGTGGTCCAGGCACTGCTGGAGCTGGTCCAGCGAGACGAACTCGTCCGCGACGTGTGCCTCGGTGATGAAGCCGGGGCCGCAGACGACGGCGGGGATCCGGCCGTGTCCCCAGATGAGGCCGGCCTCGGTGCCGAAGGGCACGAACTGCGGCTCGTCGGCCGCGCCGAACGCCTTCTGAACGAAGGCGACGAACTCGTGCGCCGGGTCGATCGAGAAGGAGGGGGTGTCGGAGAGCCGTTCGGCGCGGACCTCGGCGAGGCCGGACTTCGCCCGCATGTCCTCCTGCACCTCCCCGGTGGCGAGGCGGGTGAGTTCGGAGGCGATGGAGTCGCAGTCGTGGCCGGGGACGCTCCGGACCTCGTACTCCACGGAACAGTGCTGAGGCACGATGTTGGGCTTCACCCCGCCCTCGATTCGTCCGATGTTGATCCACGAGTGGCTGATGTCGAAGCGTTCGTCGTGGGGGCCCGTTGTTCGGAACGTCTCGTTGAGCGCCGTCGCGCGGCCGATGACCGCGGCGGCGGCGGCGATCGGGTTGGGCATCAGCGGAGCCAGGGCGGCGTGCTTGGGCTCCCCGTCGAAGGTGAGCCTGTGGTTCTGCTTGCCCTTGTGGCCGACGACCACCCGCAGCCCGGTCGGCTCACCGACGATGCAGCCCTTGACCTTCCCCTCCCAGGTGCGCATCTCCTCGACGAGGCGGCGCGCTCCGACACACCCGATCTCCTCCTCGTACGTGAGCATCAGGGTGAGGGGCGTGGTGAGGCGCTCGTGCTCCACCTGGGTCAGGATGGCCAGGCAGCAGGCGATGAAGCCCTTCATGTCCGCCGTTCCACGACCGATGGCGACGGTGTCGGTGACGCGGAGCGCGAAGGGGTCCGCCGACCACGCCTGGCCTTCGACGGGTACGACGTCCGTGTGCCCCGACCAGACGATTCCGCGGTCGCCGTCCGCCGCAGGTCCCGCGGTCGCGACCAGATTGGCCTTGGTGTGCTCCTCGTTCCAGTGCAGGTGGCTCGTGATGCCGTTGCCCGAGAGCAGGTCCTGAACGTAGTGGATCAGTTCGAGATTCGACCGGTGGCTGGTGGTGTCGATGCCCACCAGCCTCTCGAGAATCGCGAGCATGTGGGCGTAGAGGTCTTTGCCGGAGAGGCGGACGGGGATACCGGATGACATGGCGGCTCGCTTCGAGGTCGGCTCGGTCGGACTGGGACGCGGCGCTTCCACGGGAGCAGCGGGACGGACACCCCGGCGAAAGGGGAGGATTCGGGCGCCCGCTGCTTCGGGGTGCCCGGCCCGGTGACGCGGGGAGCCACGCCGCCGGGCCCGGCCGGTCAGTCTCCGGACTGGGCGGACAGCCGGCTGTGGCCGACCTCCGGCAGCGACGGGGTCACCGGCTGCCCGTGCGTGGTGAGGCGCAGCAGCCGCCGCACGTGCCGCTCGTCCAGGTCCTTCGTCGTCGCCGAGTGCAGGAGGCAGCGGTTGTCCCAGACCACCACGTCCAGGGGGCTCCACTTGTGCCGATAGGTGTAGGGGGCGCTCGTGATGTGCGCGATGAGCTCGTCGATCAGGGCTGTGCTCTCGGATTCCTCCATCCCCTCGATCCCCACCACGCTGCCGATGACGTGGGGCTGGATGAAGAGGCACTCGCGGCCGGTGTCCGGGTGCCGGCGCACGAGCGGGTGGGTGATCTCCGGGGTCTTCCTGCGTTCCTCCGCACCGATGTACTTCCAGCGGGCCCACGGGTCCTCGCGGTTCGGCGACCACCGGTACTGGTGGCGCACCCGTAGCGTCCGCAGGTACGCCTTGCGTTCCTCGGGCAGGTCGGCGAACGCCGCCTCGGCGTTGGCGAAGAGGGTGTCCCCGCCGTTCGCCGGAATCTCCAGGCCGTGCAACATCGTCGCGCTGGCCGGCACCAGTTTGTAGGAGTAGTCCGAGTGCCAGCCCTGGCCTGAGGTCTTCATTTCCTTGTTCCGGCCCGGCTCGTCCTGGTTCGAGAGGTAGGTGAGGGTCGGCTCCTCGGGGTGGCGCAGTTTGATGACGTGGTGCTCCTCCGGCCGCCCGAAGATCGTGCCGAACTTGGCGAACACGCCGGCCGCGATGTCCTGGGCACGGAACACCAGAACCTTGTGGTCCAGGTAGGTCTCGTAGATCGCCCGCCCGTGCTCGTCGATCACCTCCGGGGTGATCGGCAGATCCTTCACCTCCGCGACGAAGGTCTCGGTAAGCCGGGTCGCGACGACCGTGGAATCAGCAACCACTTTTTCCCTTCCAGCTCGTTTCTGCTTCGCAAGCGTGTTTCGACGTGCGGGGGGTCAATCCCGGCGTGAGCTCGATTCCTTGCAGAGGAACACGCGATGCGCGTGCTCGTTGCGTTCAGCGTGTGTGATGACGTAGCCGAGACGCCTGTAAAAGGAGATGTTCTCGACCATCTCGGCCCGGGTCCAGAGCCGGACGCCCTTCAGCCCGGCCGATCGAGCCATTTCCTCCACGAACTCGACCAGTTTCTTCCCGATTCCCTGCCCTTGGCAGACCGGGTGCACCGCGAGGTTGCGCAGGATCAGGTACGGGTCGTCCGGTTCGACCGTCACCATGCCGATGACCCCGTCGTCCGAGACCGCGACATGGGTGCGGCCGGATGCGGCGACCTCGCGGTAGTCGAGGAGCAGGGGGGCCGGTGGTTCGTCGACCAGGCCGAGGTACTTCCCGTACGCCTCCCGCGCGATCTCCTCCAGCTGCCTGCTGTCCTGGACCGAGGCCGGACGAAGTCCCGTGAGAGCACTGTGCTCGGTGATCGCCATTTCTTTCCAGTTCTGAACAAGGGACGGCGGAACCGTTCCGGGACCGGGTCAGACGGCGTCCAGGGTGCGGGCTTCGCGGGTACCGCCGAAGTATGGGCTGGCATAGACCAGTTCGCCCTGCTCCGAGGCCACCTTCTCGTTGAAGTCGCTTCCCACGTCGTAGTTGAAGGCGACCCGCGGGTAGGCGAGAGCCTCGACGCGTTCCTTGTCGTATTGGGCGTCGACCGAAGAGAAGCGCAGGGCATAGGCCAGGCGGGACGGGATCGGGCCCTCGCCGAGTTGGACGCTGCGGTGCAGTACGTACTTGTCGAAGATGAGGGCATCGCCGGGCTCGAACGAGTCCTCCACCGCGAAGTGGTCCAGCAGGCCCTTCATTTGAGGCGAGTTCAGCAGGCTGTTCTTCAGGTCGCTGAAGTCGTCGTAAGTGAAGTCACGGCCGGATTCGGCCTGGCTGCTCATGTACTCGGGCAACAGGTTGATGTGCTGGTACACGAATTCACCGGACAGCAGCTTCTTGGAGACGTACTTCATCCCGCCGCGCTGGCCATCGGCGACGATGTCGCACAGGGGCGTCCAGATGGTGTACCCCGCGTCCTCGCGGCGCTGGAACCCGAAGCTCTGGGTGCCGACGTGCCAGGGGAACCCAGTGCTCTTGTTCTTCTCCAACTCGAAGCCGAGACCCTGGGTAAAAAAGACCCGCTGCCCGATGATCTTGTTCATCGCCCCGCAGAAAGCGGGGTCACTCATGAGCCCGAGAATCTCCGGGTCGTCGTTGCCGATGTCGTACTTCAGCTTGCTGAAGCCCGATCCGTAGTTGCCCGAGGGCGGTGCGACCTCCGAAGTGCCCAGCTTCCGCATGTGTTCAACGAGCTCTGGCGAGAAGATCTGCCTGAGCTTCAGGAAGCCGTGCTCGCGAAAACTCTGCACGTCTTTGTCTGTGACAGAAAACTCCGGATTTATCATTGAGAACTCCCGAAACACGGTCCGCTTGGCCCCAGCGCTGTTTTCTGCCTCACCCGTCACTTGATGAGGCGTACACGACAATAAAAGATCCAGTGCACACCCGCCATCGAATGAAGAACCGTTCGGAAAGGGGTGGACGCCTTCCACCTTGGATCCCCGTCGGGCTTACTCGATCCACCAACCGGGCAGCCACAGGGGAGCGTCAGGGCGTGCGAGCACAGAGGTTCACCGGCACGAAGAGACGTGCGGGAACCCCGGCCCGGGACCACGGGAAGGCGACGGGCCCTGAAGGGTGCCACCAGTTCGCCGGGAGGGAAGGACGACGGGGCCCTCGCCCCGCAGGAGCGGCCGGGCGAGAGAGGGAAGGCCGATCGCCCGGGGGTGTCGCGCACCGGACACGCTCAGCACCGGACGACCCCTTCGCCTTCCTCAAGGACCTTGGCGCACTCCGGCCACCGCGGGACGTACTGCCAGATGGGTTCCCTCACCAACGCCTCGCAGCGCGGGGGAACGACATCCGCCGGCCCCCGCCGTTCCGGGAGGGCGTCGCGCTGAAGCGACCCGGGCAGTTCACGGCCCTCTTCGCGTGGACGGAGAGAGGGGTCACGGCAGAGCATCGTCAGCGCCTCGCCAAACCACCACAGCCGCCGCTGCGGCCCATAATCGACTCTCAGGAAATTTCACCGTTTCCCCAATGAGGTTTGATTGGAAATCGCAACGAAATTTTCTTGGCGTATGGCTTGCCTGGAGAACCCGTAGGCCGCAGGCCACGCGACGCACCCCTCGGCGTGGTCGCGAAATGGATCAGAGAAAGTGCCAGGTCTCGCGTGCGCCCCCGCGGAGCATTGCTGATCGATCAATTCCGGCACGGCCACGGTCGGGACATCAACGGGCCTGCGAAGATCAGCGCGGGAGGGTACATGCCCGCCCGCTTTCACCCCGCCACTCAGGATCAATTCGTGCGTTTAATCTCGGCTAACACTCTTGACCATGGCATGTCCGTGCCACGGTGTCAACCGGCGTTATTGCAGATGCCCCACGGCTCCCTGCAATACAAGATCTGCCGGCCTGCTGTCCGCACGAAACACGCCAGTCAATGGATTGATCGAGCCAAGTTGGGAGAGTTTTTCCCAGCGAAATGATCGTCGTGGCTGCCGACGCGCCGGAGCGGAGGTGGGACGGCCGGAGGAGTCACCGGGCGTGACGACGAGAGGGCCGCGGGCGGGAAGGAGAGGATCCGGCCGGAGGCAAAAGGACGACGGCGGTCTTCGGGGCCCGGATCCTCTTCGGGAACGGATCCGACCAGTCGACATCGTCGGCTGCGGCGGCTTCTCCCAGGGCGCCCACCACGCCCTTGCCGGGGCCACCGTCGAGCAACACCTCCTCACCGTGTCGTACGACGCGATCGCTCCGGGCAACCGCGGCCGGCGGCTTCGCTCGCTCCCGGCGCCCGCATCCGGTCGATCGGAGCCTCCTCCCCGGGAAGGGGGCCGGTCCTTGCCGGGGAGCCGAGGGGACAGAAGGTTCAGCCCGCCACCGGCGAGCATCGGCGTTTCGGCCACCCCCCTTCCTTCGCACTCCCGTTGCCGGGGGCGGGTCGGTGCATCGTCCACGCTCCACCGCCCGCTTCGCTTCGGGATGTCGAGAGCGACCGAAACACACGCGTTCGATGCCTCGGCCGGGTCGTTGAGCACCACGACCACGCCAGAGGACCGCCAGAGGCCGGAAGGGGGACCACCGTCGTCCCCCGCCGGAGAACCCCCGCGGGGCGCTCTGGACTCGCCCAGGCCCCTTGCGCACTCCTGTGGAGGAATCCGTGAATCCCGTACCCGTTCCCGCGCATCGGACTGCCGAATTCGAACAGCGGCAGCCCGCCCCGGGCCCTGACACCCACCGCGCGCAGCACGTCGGCAGCGGTGCCCGCCGCTCGGCACGACCGAGTACGAGGTGGGCGGCATGAGTGGACCCACCGATGCCTCAGCCGACAGGGTCCCCGGTCCGCGCACCACCCCCGCGGCGCCCTCCGCCCAACCGCACGACCGCCCCGAAACCACGTCGGACGGCGCCTCCGAGGCGGCCGTCGCAGAGCCGCAGATGCGCTACGTCGATCTGACCGGCAGCCGTGAAGCGGCCGGCCGGTCCATCCGGATGCGCGACATGGCCCGACGCCTGCCCCGTCTGGTGCGCCGCTCGCTGGCCCTGGCCTGGCGGGTCGACCGCCGGGCGACCATCGGCCTGCTGCTGTGCCAGGCGGCCGCCGGCGTGATGCAGGCCCTGGGCCTGGTCGCCGTCAACGGCACCCTCACCGCCCTCCTGGCCGACGGGGACGTCTACCACCGGCTCCTGGAAGCCTGGCCGTCCGTGGCCCTTTTGGCCGGCGCCTCCGCGGCACGCGCCCTTTTGGGAATCACCGTCAGTTGGCTGTCCTCCCGCCTGGGCCCGCAGATGTCGCGCGAGGCCGAACAGATGCTGCTCGCCGGCTGCGCCGAGGTGGAGCTGTGCGCTTACGACGAACCCGACTTCAACCGCGACCACGAGGCCGCCGACCGCGGGGCGCAGGTCACCGGCGACCTGATCGACGAAGGCCAGGACCTGATCGCTTCGAGCGCCGGCTTCCTCGCCGGGGCGATCGTGCTGGCCGGCGTGCACCCCGTCCTCCTCCCCCTGCTGGTGGCGGCCAGTCTGCCCCAGGCCCTGGCCCAGGTCAGCGCCGCCCGCGTGCGCTACCTGGCGAACCTGCGCAGCAACGGCGACCAGCGGATGCTGTCGGTGCTGCGCTGGCACATCTACACCAGGGAGGCCGCCGACCAGATCCGCGCCGGCACCATGGCCGGCTTCCTGTCCGGCCGGTACCGGCAGACGGTCGCCCGGATCAACCGCGAGGACCGCGCCGCGGCCGACAAGGGCGCCCGCATGTCCCTGGTCGGTGCAGTGTGCGGAGGGCTGGGATCGGCGGTCGTGTGGGCGGCGGTCGTGTGGCTCCTCGCCACCGGCCGGATCACCGTCGGGTACGCCGGGACGGCCGTCTTCGCCCTGCAAACGGTGGGCCAGTCGGTCCGTGGCCTGGTGGCCGTCGGGGCGCGCGCCGTGCGCACGGGCCTGTACATGGACGACTGGAGCGGCTTCCTGGACAAGGCCGGGGGGTTCCGCATGCGCCGCGGCCCGCACCGGCCCGGACCGCCGGAGACGATCGAGATCAAGTCGGTCACCCACCGCTATGCGGGCAAGGACCGCGACGCGCTGTCCGGTGTCTCGCTGACCTTGCGCCGCGGGGAGGTCACCGCCCTGGTCGGCTTCAACGGCTCGGGGAAGTCGACGCTGTCGAAGCTGGTCAGCGGCCTGTACTTGCCCACGGGCGGGCAGGTGCTGTGGGACGGCGTCCCCACCGGTGACGCCGACCCGCAGGCGCTGTGGCAGCGGGTCGCCCTGGTGCCGCAGGATTACGCGCGCTGGCCGCTGACCGTACGCGAGAACGTCACCCAGGGGCAGCCCGCGGCGCGCGGGGACGCGGCGGTGCACGAGGCGTGCGAGGCGGCCGGCGCCGACGAGGTGGTCGACCAGCTCGGCGCCGGGCTGGACACCCTCCTGGCCCGCGAGTGGCTCAACGGGGAGGAACTCAGCGGCGGTCAGTGGCAGCGCATCGCTCTGGCCAGGGCGTTCTTCCGCCAGGCCGGGCTGCTGGTCCTCGACGAGCCGACGGCGAACCTCGACCCCCGCGCCGAATACCGGATCTTCCAGCGGCTGCGGGACGTGGCCCGGGACCGGGTGGTGCTGCTGGTGACCCACCGCATCACCAACGTCGCCGTCGCCGACCGGATCGTGGTCCTCGACGAAGGCAGGATCGTCCAGGAGGGCACCTACACCCAGCTCGCCCAACAGTCGGGCTTGTTCCAGCGGTTGCTGTCCTACCAGGTCACGTCCGAGTCGGGTGGCGAGAAGCACGGGACGCACGCATGAGCGGCCCGGTGCCGCCTCGGTGCACCCCGCCGAGACGGCCGTGCCCACGGCCGGGGATCTCTCCGCCCCTCCCCCGCCGTCCCGAGGTGACGACGCGCCGCCCACCCGCTCCCCCGCCCGCGCGACCACCGGGGCGTCCCTGACACGGCACCCGCACGGGCGGGAGGCCCTGGCCGGACTGCTGTCCGTCCCGGACGGCGCCGGCGTGCCGGCCAACCGTGCCTCACCGCCCGGACACGTCACGTGCAGCGCGGTCGTCGCGGGCCGTGGGGCTGCGCGGCGCCCCACCACCCCGTACGGCCCTCCGGTCAGAAGCGTGACGACTGCGCGATTCCACTGATCGGCGGCAGCCCCGGTCCACCTGGGCGTGGAGCGGGTGGCGGTGTCCGGACGCGGGAGGTCAGGGACGGGGGCGCAGGGTGATGTGGGGGGTGAGGGCGGTGAGGAAGTCGGGGGCGTCGAAGATGCGGCCGGCGGAGGCGACTCCCGTGGTGCGGACGCGTCCGGTCAGGACACGGTCGAGGGCCTCGACGACCAGGGGCGCGGTGACGGCGTAGATGTCGCGGCCTTCGGCGGCGGCGCGGCGCTCGGTGCCGCCGGAACGGACGACGACGTCCACCAGGAAGGTCTGGTCGGAACGGCCGAGGTCGTCGGTCGGGGTGGGCGCGGGGGTGTCGGGTGAGGCGATGTCCTGGACGGCGTCGACGGCCATGTGGGTGTGGACGTCGCGGATGGAGAGGTGGTCGGTGACGGTGACGACATCGGCCATGGTGAACTCGGTGACGACGGGGCGGGGACCCATCGGGGCGGGGAAGGGCCACTGGACGGTGGGCGGCGTGTCGGTGCGGCGTTCCCACCTGCCGCCCGCGTAGCGCAGGCGGTGCTCGCCGCGCCGTTCGCGGGAGACCGCGCCGGACCGGCGGGTTCCGGTGGTGGGGTGCCAGTCGCTGAGGCCGTAGGCGATGTGGGCCTCGTCGGCGTGGGTCCAGTCGCCCATCGCCGCGGTGACCAGGAGGTCGCCCAGGCCGCCGAAGAACGCCATCGCCGGGACGACGGTCGCCTTCTCCTCGCGCGCCCGGTCGGCGTAGTGGGCGAAGGTGTCGAGGTTGGCCTCGAGTTCCGCTGCCACGTCCAGGTACGGGATCCCCGCCCGCAGAGCCGCCTCGATCACCGGGCCGGCCGTGGCGGCGAACGGGCCCGCGCAGTTGATCACCGCTGCCGTACGGGCCACCGCCCGGTCGAGAGCGGCCGCGTCATCGACCGGGGCGGGGTGGGCCTCCAGCCCGGTGGCACCGGCCACGGCGGTCAGCTTCTCGCCGTCGCGGCCCGAGAGGACCGGCACGTACCCGCGGGCGACCAGCTCGGCCACCACGAACCCGCCCGTGTGCCCGTACGCGCCGTAGACCGCCACCGTGTTGTGTGCCGTGCCGCTCACGAAACCGCTCCCTCTGACTCTCATGCCAGCTCCCGTATCCGCGCGACCGGCCGCCCTCTTCTCCTGCTTCCGGCGGGTCGGTGCGCTGTGACGGGATCCATCCTGGCCGGGTCCCCACCACCCCGACGACGGTCCGGAACGACATGGGCCGTACAGTTTCGGACATGCGAAGCGTCGCGTTGGCCGTCGCGGACGGCATGCTCCCTTTCGAGTTGTCCCTGGCCTGCGAGGTCTTCGGCTCGGACCTGACCCATCTGGTCGATCCCTGGTACCGGTTCTCCCTGTGCGGTGCGGGACCGGTGACCGTGGGCCGCTTCCGGCTGGAACCCGACGAGGGATTCGACGGCCTGGCACGAGCGGACACCGTGATCGTGCCGGGTTGGGCCGACGTCGACGTCGACCCGCCGGGCGAACTCGTCGACGCCGTCCGTGCCGCCCACGGGGCCGGGGCACGGGTGGCCTCCCTGTGCACGGGCGCGTTCGTCCTGGCCGCCGCCGGGCTGCTCGACGGCCGGCGCGCCACCACCCACTGGGCCCACACCGACGAACTCGCCCGGCGTCACCCCGAGGTCACCGTCGATCCCGACGTCCTTTACGTCGACAACGGCGGCGTCCTGACCTCCGCGGGAAAGGCCGCCGCGATGGACCTGTGCCTCCACCTGGTCCGCCTCGACCACGGCACCACGGTCGCCAACACCGTCGCCCGCCGCCTGGTCACCCCGCCCCACCGCGACGGCGGCCAGGCCCAGTTCGTCCGCACTCCCCTCCCCGCCCCGGGCAACCACCCCCTGGCCGAACTCCTCCCCTGGGTCCTGGCACACCTGGACGAGCCGCTGACCGTCGAAGACCTCGCCCGGCACGCCGGCATGAGCTCCCGCCACCTGGCCCGGCACTTCAAGACCATCACCGGGACCACCCCCCTGCAATGGCTTCACACCCAACGCATACGTCACGCCCAGGAACTGCTGGAAGCCACCGACGCCACCATCGACACCATCGCCGCCGCCACCGGAATGGGCACCGCCACCACGCTCCGCCGTCACTTCAACCGCACCGTCGGCGTCCCACCCGACACCTACCGCCGCACCTTCCGCACCCACCACACCGGACGGGCCGACTGACGGCCCGCGCGCGGCGAGGGCCGCCCTTGCCGGCCGTACCCGTGGGAGCGGCTCCGGCGGGATTCTCGGAGCCGGAGCTCACCCCGGTGACGCGGTCGGCCGGTCCGCGCAGCGGGCAGCCCCCGGCTGAGCCTGCCGAGCCGGCAGGTCCGTCCCCCCGGCGGCCGCTGTGTTCGTCGACTCGGCCGATGTGGCGGAGTCTCAGAATCCGGACAGTGACACACCCGTGCTGGCCTCGGGCTTTACACAGGGGTAACACTGAGGGGCCGGCCGTTTCCCGGGTGGCCAGTGCGATGCGCTGACGAGTGGCCCGGGACGGCCCGTCCTGCGCGCGGCAACGGCGCCGAGCGCCCATCACCGGTCTCGTACCGGTAGCAGCCGTGTCAGAGAGGGACCCCGTGACGACCCGAGACGACAGCAAGACCCGGCTCGACGCCCTGCGCGTCGAGATCGAGCGGCGCAACCCCGCCCAGCCGGAGTTCCACCAGGCCGTGCACGAGGTGCTGGAGACGCTGGCGCCCGTGCTGGCGGCGCGGCCGGAGTACGCCGAGCCGGGCCTCATCGAGCGGCTGTGCGAGCCGGAGCGCCAGGTCATCTTCCGGGTGCCCTGGCAGGACGACCAGGGCCGCGTGCACGTCAACCGGGGCTTCCGGGTGGAGTTCAACAGCGCGCTCGGCCCGTACAAGGGGGGCCTGCGCTTCCACCCGTCCGTCAACCTCGGGATCATCAAGTTCCTCGGCTTCGAGCAGGTCTTCAAGAACGCGCTGACCGGTCTCGGCATCGGCGGCGGCAAGGGCGGCAGCGACTTCGACCCGCACGGCCGCAGCGACGCGGAGATCATGCGGTTCTGCCAGTCGTTCATGACGGAGCTGTACCGGCACATCGGTGAGCACACCGACGTGCCGGCCGGTGACATCGGGGTCGGTGGACGCGAGATCGGCTACCTGTTCGGACAGTACCGGCGGATCACCAACCGCTGGGAGGCCGGCGTCCTCACCGGCAAGGGAGTCGGCTGGGGCGGTTCGGCGATCCGGCCCGAGGCCACCGGGTACGGGAGCGTGCTGTTCGCGGCGGCGATGCTGCGCGAGCGCGGCGAGGACCTGGAGGGGCAGACGGCGGTCGTCTCCGGCTCCGGCAACGTCGCCATCTACACCGTCGAGAAGCTGCTCGCCCTCGGCGCCAACCCGCTGACCTGCTCGGACTCCAGCGGGTACGTCGTCGACGACAAGGGCATCGACGTCGATCTGCTCAAGCAGGTCAAGGAGGTGGAGCGCGGGCGGATCAGTGAGTACGCCGAGCGGCGCGGGGCCTCGGCGCGGTTCGTGCCCGGCGGACGGGTCTGGGAGGTGCCGGCGGACATCGCGCTGCCGTCCGCCACCCAGAACGAGCTGGACGAGAACGACGCGGCCACGCTCGTGCGCAACGGCGTGAAGGCGGTCGCCGAGGGCGCGAACATGCCCACCACGCCCGAGGCGGTGCACCTCTTCCAGCGCGCGGGGGTCGCCTTCGGCCCCGGCAAGGCGGCCAACGCGGGCGGGGTCGCGGTGAGCGCCCTGGAGATGGCGCAGAACCACGCGCGTACGGCGTGGTCGCCGGCCCGGGTGGAGGAGGAGCTGACGCACATCATGAACGACATCCACACCACCTGCCACGAGACCGCCGACCGCTACGGCGCTCCGGGCGACTACGTCACCGGCGCCAACATCGCCGGCTTCGAACGGGTCGCGGACGCGATGCTCGCCCAGGGGGTCATCTGACGCGGACGGCCGCTGTCGTCCGCCCCTGACGCGCCTCTGACGTTCCCGCGGCACGGAGGCGTACGTCCACGCCCGCGTCCCGCCCCGCCCCGGGTCGGGGCGGGGCGGGGCGGGGTGCGGTGGGGCCGCGACGCCGGACCGGCATGGAACAGGCGCGCCGGGCGGCGACGGCGCAAGGACGCCGGGTGGGGGCCGGGGCCGGGCCGGTACACGACGGTGGCCGGCCGGAGCGCCGGACGGCGACGACACAAGGGCGCCGGGCGGGCGCGGACGACGTCGAGGGGCGGCGCCGGGCCCCGGGTCGTACGCGCGAACGCGCACGACGCGCCGTGGCCGACTTCGCGGGACGGTCATGGGGCGTCGTTGCCGCCTCCGTCGGATTCCCGCAGGAACTGCCGCTGGTCGTCCAGGAATCCGTTCGCGAAGAGCGAGCGGGGGGAGAAGATCGCGGTGAGCGCGGTCTTGACGTCCGACTGCTCGATGGACCGCTTGAGCAGGGAGTGGGTCGCGTGCGGGTAGCGCTTGACCGTCAACGCACCGCTCGCGTCCAGCACTTCGCGGTAGACGCGCTCCGTGTCGGCGGTGTCCACGTTGACGTCATGGCCTGCGAGGATCAACAGCACCGGTGTGCCGCGCAGGGCGCGCAGGTCTCGCGTGGCATCCGCCGTGTAGTTCCTGGAGACGAAGCCCCAGCGGTCGGCGGTCATGCCGTCCGTGTCGCCGCGCGTGGCCTTGACGTACTCCTCGAAGGTCGCGCGGCGTTCCAGCAGTCGGCGGGTGGTGTCGCTCCTGGCGATCGCGGCCTCGGTGCGGGCGGCCGACGCGCCGTCGGCGCGCAGCTCGGCGAGGAGGTTGTACCGGCCCTGCCGGAGCCAGTTGATCGCGGGTGAGACGGCGATGACGAACCTCACCGGGGTCTTGGTCGCGATCTTCGGCAGGACCCAGCCCGCCTGGCTGGCGCCCCAGAGCCCGATCCGGTCGCCGTCGATGTCCGGGCGGGCGCGCGCCCAGGCGATGGCGGCGGCCGCCTCGTCGGCCCGGTCGTCCATGGACTGGTCGAGCCAGTTGCCGGGGGCGCCTGCGACGCCGGGCTTGTCCCAGGACAGGGAGGCGTACCCGGCCTTGGCGTTCGCTTCCCACAGGGGCTTGTACCCGTCGTCGTGGGTGGCGTCGACGGGGCCGTCGCCGTGGACGTACACAACCAGGCCGTGGCGCGCGCGGCCGTCCTTGGGGGTGGCCAGCACGCCGTTGAGGGTGTGGCCGCCGTGGCGGATCGAGACCCGCTGCTCGTCCATGTCGTAGGAGTGCTGCCACAGCACCACACCGGCGAGGCCGGCGGCCACGACCAGGACCGTGGCGAGCGACCACGTCGCGATGCGGAGCCCGCGCCGTCGGGGCCGGGTCTTCGGACACATGGGATGACCGCCTCTGTTCGGGTGTGCACGGGCGCTCAAACTATCATCAGGAGAACGATCGTCGGCTATCTGATAGATTTCAGTCTCGGAGAGAAGGAGGCGCGGCATGGGACTGGACGTGACATCCGGGACCGGACCGGTGGCGGTCCGGCGAGGCGTCCCGGTCGGAGCCGAGCGGCGGGCGGCCGAGCTGTACTGGGACGCCTTCGGCCGCAAACTCGGCCCCGCGCTGAACCCGCCGGGCAAGGCGGTGCCCTTCATCGCCGCCCACCTGAACGCCGACCGCGCGGTCTGCGCGCTCCTCGGCGGGCAGCTCGTCGGTCTCGCCGGCTACCAGCTCGGCGGACGGGCCCTCACCGGGGGGTCGGCCTCCGCCGTGCTGCGCGCGTACGGACGGCTCGCAGGGCTGCACCGCCTCCTGCTCCTCGCCCTGTTCGAACGCCGGCCGGCCCCCGGGCAGCTCGTCATGGACGGCATCGCCGTCGCCCCGGACGTGCGCGGTCGCGGCGTCGGAAGCCTGCTCATCGAGGAAGTGGCCGCCGTCGCGGCGGAGCAGGGCTGCCGGGAGATCAGACTGGACGTGATCGACACCAATCCGCGCGCCAGAGCCCTGTACGAGCGGCGCGGCTTCACGGCCGTACGGACCGAGCGCACGCCCTGTCTCCGCGGGCTGCTGGGGTTCGGCGCCGTGACCACCATGCACCGTCCCGTCGAGGCGGGCGGGCCGAGAGGACAGCGCACACCGTGACCGACCACGTCGAGATCCCCACCCGCATGCTCGTCCACGCGCTGATCCGGGAGGACGGCACGGTCAGCGCGGACGAGCTGTACACCGTCGCCGCTGCCCTCGGCATGAGCGACCAGCAGGTACGGCTGTGCGTCAAACGCCTCGTGGCCGAGAACCGGTTCACCCACGAAGGCCGCGGTCGCAAAGCCGTGCTGCACGCCACGGAGGACACCACACAGGCCCTGGCGCCCAACGCGGACTTCCTGCGGCACGCGTTCCGCCAGGACGCCGGGCTCGCCCCCTGGGACGGCGTCTGGCACCTGGCCGCCTTCGCCGTGCCCGAATCGGCGCGCACGGCCCGGGACGCCCTGCGCGAGACGCTCGTCCACCTCGGCGGCGCCCCGCTCCAGGGCGGACTGTACGTCTGCGCCAACGCCTGGGAGCCGTACGTCGAAGACGCGGCGCACCGCCTTGGCGCCCACGGCGCGCTCACCCTCCTCAGCACGACGGACCTGCGCAGGGGCGGCATCCGAGAGCCTGCCGAACTCTCCCGCCACCTGTGGCCCCTGGAGGAGATCGCCGACCGCTACCACCGCCTCAGCCGCATCGCCCGGCCCCGCCTCGACCGGCTCACCGACCCTGCCGGGCTCCCCCCGTCCGAACTGCTCACCATCGCTGTCGAGCTGGCGGCCGAACTCACCCGTGCCATGGAGCCCGACCCGCTGCTGCCGCCCCAGCTCCTGCCCCGGCCCTGGCCCGGCACCCAGGCCCGGGAGCTCATCGCCCGGTGCTGGGCGGCCCTGTCCGAACGCGATCACGGCGAAGCCCGCCCGACCCTCTTCCGCCTCTACGCCGACGTCACCCGAGAAGCAGCGGACCGGGCCGTGCGCTGAAGACGCGGCAGCCGGCGCAGTCGTCCCCATGGGGCGAAGGCGCCGAGAGAGCGCCCGCTCCCGGGGCAGGGGGCCGAACAGCGCATCGTCGGCCGGCCACCCCGAGGGGTGCCGCTGCGGCCCGCACCACGGGTCGGGCCGCCCGCCTCCCCCACCGGCGGCCCCGGCCGCGGTGTGCCGGTCGGTCCCAACGCGTTCACGTCAGTCGTTCCCGGCGCCGCCCCACCGGTCGGAGAACACGGCCGCGCGGCCTGGCCGAGCACCGCCGCCGCTCCTCCCTCTCCCCCCACGACGCTCCGGGCCGAACCGCACCTGCCCCGGGACCGCCCGGAACGGTGACCGCGGGTCCGAGCGGAACGGCGGAACGGCACAGGCCGGCGGCGGGGACGGAGCGGGGTGGCGAACGCTCGACAGGCCGGTGGCGGAGGGGTTCCCGGCGCGCTCTCCCAAGTCCCCGTGTTCGCCACGGCCTTCGGGGTACCCGGGTGGCGGGCCGGTCCGCCTCCGGATCAGGTCTCAGGGTGATCGTCCTGAAGGAGTGGCAGATGACCACGCAGTACAGCAACCAGCCCACCGGACAGCAGCGCACGTCGGCCAACAACACGTTGAGCATCGTCGCGATCGTGCTGGGTGTGGTCGCTTTGATCTTCCTGCCGATCGTGTTCGGCGTGATCGGCCTGGTGCTGGCCATCATCGCCAAGGCCGTCCGGCACGAGCGACTCGCCACGGTCGCGATCGTGGTCAGCGCCGTCGGCCTGGTCGGCGGCATGATCCTCGGCGCACTGGTCGTCGGCGCCTGAACGACCCCCGCGCCGAAGCCGCCCCGGCCGGTGCCCGGGCCCCCTCCGCGGTGGGCCGGACACCGGCCGGGGCGTTTTCGTGCGGGGTTCGAGCCGGGCCAGCCGCCGGACGCGGCGCACGGAGCGTCTCGGGCGGGATGCCCGCGCGCCGACGAGGTCGACCGCGAGGGGGGCGAACCTCGCGACGGAGCCGGTTCGCCCCACGCCTCACCGGGTGGCGCCGGCCGGGCGACGGGACGGGTTCCACCGCGTGCGGACGGCTCCGCGGTCCGGGCAGAGGGCCGGTCCGCGGGCAGCGGGGCGACGGCGGCGGACGGCCCGTGGTCCGCGACCGGTCCCGCGGCCGGTTCGCGGCCCGGACGGCCGGGTGACAGCGTGTTCCGGCCCCGCGGGCACCGTTTCGACCGGTGGGGCGGCGGGGCGCCGGGGGCGACCGTTGCGGACCAGCGCGCCTGCCGCCGCTTTCCGAAGGGCCGTTCCGAAGGGCCGCGCTGAAGAGCCGTTCCAAAGGGCCGCGCCGAAGCCCGCTGAAAGGCCGTCCTGAAGGACCGTTCCGAAGGGCTCGGGCTCGCGGCCGACTCGCCGTCAGGACGGTGGCGCATCGCGCGAGCAAGGCCGGCCGGTCCCCCGCCCCGGCCGGGCGCCGGGCCGGTGACGGCGGGCGTGGCCCCTGCGGCACCCCCCCCCCGGCGAGGAGGCGCCCCTCCGTGGGATGGGAGCGGCCCAGGGCGAACGCGCGTACCGGCCGCCCCTCGAACACCGGTGACCACCGGCGGTCACCAGCCCCGGAGTACGGCCCCTCGACCGCACCCGGCGAGGACGAGTTCCAGACGTTCAGCGCGCCTTACGGGTTTCGACCGCCGATTTCGAAAACATTTCGGCGGTACGCGCCTTGACGTGCCGAAAGATGGTTGCCTAACGTCGTCGTCGCTCCGCAAGAGACCGCGTGAACACACCTTTCCGAAATGTTTCGCCGTCATACCCGACTGCGCGGTCCACGGGGCTGCGCTGACGGTCGGCGCCATGAAGGGACGGCACCACCGTGCGAAGAACGTCATCCCACAGCAGTCTCGCCGCCGTGGGCCTCCTCGTGATCGCGCTCCTGGCCACCGCCTCCACCGGCGGAGCGTCGGGTGCGTCGGGCACGGGAAGCACCGCCCCGGGAGGGCGGCACTGGGTGAACACCTGGACGGCCATGCCGCAGTTGACGGAGCCCGGCAACATGCCGCCCGCGCCGTTCACCCAGGAGGACGCCGTCCTCGTCGACAGCACCCTGCGCCAGACGGTGCGGGTCACGGTCGGCGGGGAACGGATCCGGTTGCGCTTCTCCAACGCCTTCGGCGGCGCTCCCCTGCCGCTCACCTCGGTGTCGGTGGCGCGCCCGACCGGCGGCCGGGCCGGGGTCGCCGGGATCGAACCCGGCTCCGCCCGCCCCGTCACCTTCCAGGGGAGCACCTCGACGACCGTGCCGGTGGGCGCGCAGGCCGTGTCCGACCCGCTGCCGTTCGACGTGGCGGCGGGGAGCAACCTCACGGTGACGACGTACCTGGCCGAGGGCCAGGCGTCGCGCGACATCACCTCGCACCCCGGGTCGAGGACCACGTCCCACCTGCTGGCCGGTGACCACACCGACGCCGTGGACCTGCCGGGGGCCACCCCCACCGACCACTGGTACTTCCTGAGCGGGATCGAGACGTGGGCGCCGGCGCGCACGACCGCGGTCGCAATCGTCGGGGACTCGCTGACCGACGGGCGGGGGTCGACCACCAACAGGAACGACCGCTGGCCCGACCAGTTCTTCGACCGCCTGCTGTCGCGGCCCGGCGGCACGGTGGACACCGCCGTCCTCAACCAGGCGGCGGGCGGCAACCGCGTGCTGAACGACGGTCTCGGCCCGAACCTCCTCGCCCGCCTCGACCGCGACGTGCTGGCGCAGAGCGGCGTGGAGCGGCTCGTCGTCTTCGAGGGGATCAACGACATCGGTACGGCGCCGGCCACGCCCGCCGCGCAGAAGGACGTCGCGGCGCGGCTGATCGCCGCGTACGAGCAGATCGTCGTCCGCGCGCACGCCCAGGGCATCGAGGTGTACGGGGCGACCCTGCTGCCGTTCGGCGGCAACGGGATGTACGACGACGCGGAGGGCTTGCGGGAGGAGACCCGGCGGACGGTGAACGCGTGGATCCGTGACAGCGGCCGCTTCGACGCGGTGATCGACTTCGACGCGGCGGTGCGGGATCCCGCCGCTCGGGAGCGGCTGCTGCCCGCCGCCGACTCGGGCGACCACCTGCACCTGAACCCGCACGGCTACGGCCTGCTGGCCGACGCGGTGCCCGTCCGGCTGTTCCGGGGCGCCCGCGGCTAGGCGACGCGCCCCGCACACGCCCCCGCCCCTCCCTCCCTTCGCCCACCCTTCCGCCCCGTCCCGATCGTTCTGTTCCGGAGGTCGAGTTCATGAGCAGGTCCCTCGGAGGAAGCACGCCCGCTTCCCCCTCCCCCCGTCGGCGTACGGTGCTGGCGGCGGCCGTGGCCACCGCGGTGACCGCCGTCGCCGCCCCCTCCCCCGCGGCGGGCGCCGCCCCGGCCTCGCCGTTCGGGCCGGGGGCCGCCGGGAGGCCGGGGTCCGGCCCCGGCCCGCACCGCCGGTTCGTGTCCTTCGTCCCCGTCCGGGACGCCTTTCCGCTGGTGGCGGGCGGACGGGCGGCGCCGCTGGTGGTCGACGAAGGCGACCATCCGGGCGTGGTGCGGGTCGTCGGGGACCTGCGGACGGACATCGGCCGGGTGACCGGCACCGAGCCCGCCGTCGCGCACGGCCTGCCGGGGGCGGGGGCGCGCGACGTCGTGCTGGTGGGCACGCTGGGCCGCAGCCCGCTGATCGACGGTCTGGTCGGGGCCGGGAAGCTGGACGTGTCCGGCATCGCCGGGAAGTGGGAGACGTCCCTCCAGCAGATCGTGCGCGATCCGCTGCCGGGCGTGCGGCGCGCCCTCGTCGTCGCGGGCAGCGACCAGCGCGGGACGATCTTCGGGGTGTACGAGGTGTCGCGGCAGATCGGGGTGTCGCCGTGGCACTTCTGGGACGACGTGCCGCCGCACCGCCACGACGAGCTGTACGTGCTGCCGGGCCGCCACACGCAGGGCACCCCGGCGGTGAAGTACCGCGGTTTCTTCGTCAACGACGAGAACCCGGCGCTCGGCACGTGGGCCCCGGCGTACTTCGGCCCCGGCCTCGCGCCCGGGCACCCCAACGGCTTCAACAGCAAGTTCTGGGAGAAGGTCTTCGAGGTCATGCTGCGGTTGAAGGCCAACTACCTGTGGCCCGCCGTGTGGGGCCGGGCCTTCGCGGAGGACGATCCGGAGAACCACGCGACCGCCAAGCGCTACGGCATCGTCATGGGCACCTCCCACGAGGCGCCCATGATGCGGGGCATCGAGGAGTGGAACCGCCACGCCGTCGCCGCGCAGCGCGACGCCGCCGGGAACATCACCGTCCCGGGCCGCGACCCGTACGGCGGCACCGGCGAGTGGAGCTACCGCCGCAACCGCGCCGCCATCGAGGCGTACTGGCGCGACGGCGTCCGCCGCATGGTGGAGCAGGACTTCGAGGGCGTCGTCACCCTCGGCATGCGCGGCAACGGCGACGTCAGCCTGCCCGACGGCGACGGCATCGAGCTGATGGAGTCCATCCTCGCCGCCCAGCGCCGCATCCTCGCCGAGGAGGTCGGGGCCGACCGGCTCACCGACATCCCGCAGGTGCAGACGCTCTACAAGGAGGTCCAGCGGTACTGGGACGAGGGCCTGCGCCCGCCCGAGGACGTCACGGTGATCTTCTGCGACGACAACTGGGGCAACATGCGCAAGCTCCCGGACCCGTCGATGGAGCCGCGCGCGGGCGGCTACGGGATCTACTACCACTTCGACTACGTCGGCGTCGGCCGCAACTACAAGTGGGTCGACACCGTCAACCTCGCCTCCACCTGGGAGCAGCTCCACCTCACGTACGCGTACGGCGTGGACCGGCTGTGGGTGGTCAACGTCGGCGACATGAAGAACCACGAGCTGCCGCTCCAGTTCTTCCTCGACTACGCGTGGGACCCGGCCCGCTGGCCGCTGGAGCGCCTGGAGGAGTGGGAGCGGGCGTACGCGGAGGAGAACTTCGGCCCCCGGTACGCCGCCGCGATCGCCGAGGTGCTGCACGCGTACGGCGTGCTCCAGGCGCGCCGCAAGCCCGAGCTGCTGAACCGCCGGATCACCCTGGACCCGGCGAAGGACCCGGCCACCGACTCCTCGGCGGTGGTCTACGACGACCAGCAGAGCCCGTACCACCTCAACCACTACCGGGAGCTGGAGCGGGTCACCGACGAGTGGCGGCGGCTCGCGGCGCGCGCCGAGCGGATCGGGGCGCGGCTCCCGGCCGAGCGGCAGGGCGCGTACTTCCAGCTCGTGCTCTACCAAGTGAAGGCGACGGCGAACCTGTACGCGCTGCGCGAGGCGGAGTTCACCAACCTGCACTACGCGGCGCAGGGCCGGGCGGCGGCGAACGCGCTGGCGGACGTCACCGACGCGCGCTTCGCCGACGACCGGGCGCTGTCGGAGCACTACGACACGCTGGCCGGGGGGAAGTGGAAGGGCTTCCAGAGCCAGCCGAAGATCGGTTACGGGGACGTGGCGCGGTACGGCCCGGACGCGCCCTGGCAGCAGCCGCAGACGCCGAACCACGTGGCGCTGCCCGACGAGGTGTTCCCGGCGGTCAAGCGCGTCGAGGTCCCGGCGGGGGCGGAGATGGGCGTCGGGATCGACGGTTCGGACGCGTGGTGGCCGGCCTCGGACGCGCCCGCGGTGCTTCCCGTGCTGAGCCCGTACCGGACCGCGCCCGATCCGTACGTCGAGGTGTTCAACCGGGGCCGGGAGGCGTTCGCGTACCGGATCGAGTCGCCGGTGCCGTGGTTGGCGGTCGAGCCCGCGCGGGGTCGGGTGACGGACCAGGTGCGGGCCACGGTGCGGGTGGACTGGCGGCGGGCGCCGCGCGGGACCGCCGAGGTGCCGCTGACGGTGCACGGGCCGGGCGGCCGGACGGTGCGGGTGACGGCGCGCGTGGAGAACCCGCGGCTCGGAGTCCGCGAAGGGCGCCGGGGATTCGTGGAGGCGTCGGGGTACGTGGCGATGGAGGCGGCGCACGCCACCCGGGCGGTGGGGGCCGGCGGGGTGACGTGGCGGGAGATCCCGGACATCGGGCGGACGGGGTCGGGCATGACGCCGTGGCCGGTGACGGCGCCGAGCCGCGCGCCGGGTGGGAACGGCCCGCGCCTGGAGTACGAGGTGACGCTGACGACGGACCCGGGGACGGTGCGGGTGCTGGTGTACCTGTCACCGCGCAACAACGTGCTGCCGACGGAGGGCCTGCGGTACGCGGTGTCGTTCGACGACGCGCCGCCCCGGACGGTGAACGTCACCCGCGTCACGGGCGCCGACGACACGTCGATGAACAAGCAGTGGCAGCGGAACACCTCGGACAACACCAACCTCACGGTCACCGAGCACACCGTGGCCGGGCCGGGCACCCACACCCTGAAGCTGTGGATGGTGGACCCGACGGTGGTGGTGCAGAGGCTCGTGGTCGACACGGGCGGGCTGGAGCCGAGCTACCTGGGGCCGCCGGAGAGCCACCGGGCCGACCGCCGCTGACGCCGCGGCGGGCCCGGCCCCGCGGGGACCACGCGTGGTTCGGCTCGGCACGCTCGGCGGCGCCTTCACCTCGTCCTTCGCGGTTTCGCCGTCGACGGGGCCCCGGTGTCCGGCCGGGGCGCCCTCGTGCGGCCGTACCGCGGCTTCCCGCTGTCGTCGCGCGAGGCAGCGGAGCCGCGGAGCCGATGGTCGAGCGCGGCGGGCCGTCCCATGCGGGGCGGCCCGCCGCCGGTCTCCGGAGTCCGGCGGATCCACGCCGACGCGCCGCGCCGCCAGGTGCTCCCCGCCCGGGCGGGGTGGCCCTTTCGGAATCCGCCACCCGCAGGGGGGCGGTCTGCCGAACCTGCGGACGGCGAATCCGCCTCATCGCCCGTCGTGGTCACCGCTCCGCTCGGCGGCGTCCACGAACCGATCGTGCGCCCGCAACTCGCGCCCCCTGCCCAAAACGTCCTGAACACCGCCCGGCCGAACCTGCTCCCCCACCCGCTCCCGGTCCCCCGCCACCCGGTGCAGCAGCCCGGAGGCACCGCGGCGAACGACGTCCACCCACCCGTCGTCCGCGCCCCGCCCCGTCCCTGATCCGTCCATCAAGGGGAGCCTTCCGCGTCGTCCTCGTCTCCCCGCCTGCGACGGGGGTGTCCACGCACCCCGACGACGGATTCCCTGCTCACTGCCGGCGTGCTCGCCCGGCACGCCGCCAGGTGCAGGAGCGAGGTCGCTGCGGCCGGTCGCCCGACGGGCGCCACGTGCCACGCCCGCTCGACGGACCGTCTTCCGCGCAACCGGCCGCCTCCTCCGACGAACGCGGCACCGGCGGCGTCCGCCACCCACACCTCCCAAGGAGCCCCCGCGCACTCCCTCACCCGTGGAAACCCAACGCCAGTGACCGGACGGTCGACGGCTCCTCCGCGCGGCAGCGGCCGGTGCCGGCCCGGCGGCGTGTGGTGAGGGTCAGCTCGTGGCCGCTGAGCCAGGTCAGGAACGTTGTCGTGGGCTCGAACCGTCCCGTGGGAAGGGCCCGCCGTCAGCGGTGCCTCGGGCTTCGTGTCTTGCGTAATGGGCAGAAGAAGGACGTCACGGCGCAAGTAGACCTATGCTGCACTGCAGTCACACGACTACCAGTGCAACAAACACAGCACGGGAATGGAAGGCGACATCGTGAGCTCTACGAACGGCATGCCGGGCAGTATCGAGGCGACCATCGCCCTTCTCCAGGCCGAACTTCCCCGCTTGGAAGAGCGCCAGCAGGACCTTGAGAAGGAACTCGTCGCCGTCACCGACCGGTTGGAGTCCGTCCGCGGCGCGCTCACCGCCTTGCAGACGCTGTCCGCCACCGGTCCGGTGCGGCAGCCGGCCTCCGCCCTCAGCGAGCCCGACACCAAGCCCGCCCCCTCGGCGAGCACGGAAGCGGAACTCGCCACCGGTCCCAAGGCCACCACGTACGAGGAAAAGCACCCCGCGGACGAGGCGGACACCCCTCCCGCGCCGCAGACCGACACCCCCGCCGCACCGCAGACCGACACCCCCGCCCGGCCCACCCCGCGCAAGGCCACCACGCGCACGGAGGGAAAGCCGCCCGCGAAGAAGACCTCCCAGCAGAAGCAGACGCGCCGTTCCGCCAAGACCGCTCCCGCCAAGCGCGCGAAGACCCCACCGGCGAAGAAGACCACCGCCGCCGCATCCGGTGAGGCGGGCGGAGGACTCACCGAGCAGGTGCTGAGCGCGCTGAAGGACTCGGGCAGCACCCCTGTCCGCGCCCGCGACGTCAACCAGGCGCTGAAGCGCGACGACACACCCGGCAGCATCAACGCCGTGCGCAGCACGCTCGACCGCCTCGTCGCCACCTCCCGGGCCCACCGCGCCGGCCGCGGCCTCTACCAGGCCGCCCCCGCCGACTGACCGCACCGAGACGGTTCACTCCCGCCTCCGCCGGCACGCGCTCCGACGTTGCCGGCGGAGTTCCCGGTCGGTACGGCGAAGCCCGAACAGCCGGGCCGTCGGGGGCTTTCCGTCCCCGTGCGGCACGTGCCGCGTGACGGCGCCGCCGCGCGACGGGCCCCGGGGACCGACCGAGTCCCGGACGCGGGCGGCAGCGCGGCGTGAGCGCGGTGGACACACCGCGGAGGCTACCGAAGGGGTGGTGACACGAGCCCGTCCAACCGGCTTCGCTTTGCGCGGAGTTCTGCCTGCTCGGCGTCGAGCCGGCGGGCCAGGGCGTCCAGTTCGGCCCGCAGGTCCGGGCACATTTCGAGGAACGTGCCGTGATCGCCGGTGCGCGCGCAGTCGAGGTACCGCTGGATGGTCGAGGTTCCCAGGCCAGCGGAGATCATCGTCCTGATCTGGGCCACCCGCGTGACATCGGACTCGGCGTACTCCCGGTACCCGTTGCTGTTGCGGGCCGGGGCCAGCAGGCCGCGTTCCTCGTAGTGGCGCAGCGCACGCGCGCTCACGCCGGTCAGTTCGGCGAGTTCGCTGATCAGCACCCGCAATCCTCCTCATCGGCTTGACCTTCACGCTGGCGTGAACCCATACCGTCCTGTGGCATGGCAACAGGAACAACCCGGCGGCGCGCCTCGATCATCCACGGCTACGGCGCGTCCCCCGGAGACCACTGGTTCGGCTGGCTTGCCGAACAGCTCGAAGCCGACGGCGTCCCGACCACGATTCCCGCGCTTCCGAACCCCCTGGCCCCGGACCCCGCGCGGTGGGCAAAGGCCGTACGCGCCGACGTGGGCACCGTCGACGAGAACACGATCCTCGTCGCGCACAGCCTGGGCTGTCTCACCGTGCTGCGCCACCTGCGCTCCCTCCCGGGCCCCTGGCGCCTCGGCGCGCTCGTGCTGGTCTCCGGATTCGTCGACCCGCTCCCCGCGCTCCCGGTCCTGGACTCCTACATCGGTGACGGCTGTGAGGTGGAGGGGCTCGGCGACCGCATCGATCGACTCACGGTCATCCGGTCGGACGCGGACCCGTACGTTCCCCCCGGTCACACCGATCGTCTCGCCGGCCTGCTCGGCGTCACCGCGGACGTGGTCCCCCGCGCCGGTCACTTCCTCGCTTCCGACGGTGTCACCTCGCTGCGCGAAGTGCTCGTCGCCCTCTCGCCGTAGGGGTCGTGGAGGGGGAGGTGGCCCGCGCGTCGACCCGCTTCCCGGGACGCCCCCGTCCCGGGGCGGGGCACCCCGGGGCGGGAGCCGGCCCTCCACCGGTGCGAACCGCTCTCCCCCGCGGGGTTCGTCCGTCGGGGTCGGCCCTTCGCGGCCGTGTACGCCGTCCGGCCGGGGGCGGCACGGGTCAGCGCAGGACGAGCAGGACGGCCAGTGCGACGAGCAGCGAGTCGATCCGGTCCAGCAGGCCACCGGAGCCGGGGAGCCAACGCCCGGCGTCCTTCGCCCGCGCCCCCCTTTTGACCATGGATTCGAGGAGGTCGCCGACCGGACCGCCGACCGCCACGGCAACCGCCATCGGCCAGCTCGGCGCGGACAGCACGGCGAGCGTGCCGAGGCCGGCCGCGGCCCCGGCCAGGGTCCCGCTCCACCGCTTGGCCGGTGACAGGGGCGACAGCCGCGGCCCGCCCAGCCGCCGACCGGCGAAGTACGCCACGATGTCGGCGACCGAGACCGCCGTGAAGAGCGCGAGCGCGCTCGCTCCGAGCGGCACCAGCGCGGCCAGCACGCTCAGCCAGGCCAGCCCGAGCAGGCCGGTGCCGAGCCGCCGCAGGCCGTGGTCGGCGTCGCCGGACAGGAGCGGTACCGCGGCCACCGCGAGCGCTCCGATCCCGACCGCCCGGAGCACCTGGCCGGGTGCCCACCAGGCGGTCAGCACCACGCCCGTCACCGCCGCGGCCAGCACCACCCGGTCCGCCCGGCCCAGCCGCATCAGCCCGCCGAACTCCATCACCGCGATCACCCCGGCCGTGATGGCGACGGCTGCGGCGCCCGGGCGGCCCCACCAGAACGCGCCGGTGACCAGCGGCACCCCGACCGCCCAGGCACACCACCGGACCAGCAACTCACGGCGTCGGGACGCCACCACCGCGACACCGCCCAGCGCCAGCGCCCCACCGAGGTAGGGCGCCAGGGAGGCCGTGGTGATCACCGGGCGGATCCGGCGGGGACGCCAGGAGGCGTGGGGACGGGCGAGGACCGCCCCGGCCGCAGCGCCTCCAGGGCCGCCCGGCACGCGGCCACGACGCGCGCGTTCTCGGCGGTGTCCCTGACCGCGACACGCACGGTGCGCCCCTGGTACTCCGGCGACAGCGGCGACAGGTCACGCAGGTACACGTCGTGGCGGCGGCACTCGTTCACCAGGCGCGCGGCGCTCGGCCCGTCGGGCGGCAGGGTCACGTTGAGGAAGTTCGCCACCCCTTCCTCGACCACCACGGCCTCGTCCAGCCCGGCCAGGTCGACGGCCAGTCGCCGGCGCAGCGCGTGGGTGCGGAGCCAACGGTCGCCGTAGTACGCCGGGTCGCGCAGGGCCGCCACCGCGGCCAGTTGCGCCGGGAGACTGACCGGCCAGGGCGGCGTCCACCGGCGCAGCCGCGCCGCGGTGGTCGGCTCGGCCACCAGGTACGCGGCCCGCACACCGGACAGCGCGTACATCTTCGACAGGGAGCTGCAGACCACGACCCGCGGGTCCGTCGCGGCGAGGTCGGCGAGCGACTCGGTCAGGCCGACGTAGCCCAGGTACGCCTCGTCGATCCACCACCGGGTTCGGTCCGGCGCGGCGGCGATCAGCGAGCGCAGCTCCGCGGCCGGCGCGTGGCGTCCGGTCGGGTTGTTCGGGTTGACCACCACCACGAGGTCGTAGCGGCCGGTTCCGACGGCGGCGGACAGCCGGGCCGGGTCGATCCGCCAGCCGTCTTCGCGGCGCAGCCGGAACCGGTCCACCCGGCATCCGATCACCCTCTCCGTGACGTGGGCGTACTCGCCGTAGCCCGGGTCCATGAGGAGCACCCTGCTCTCCGGTGTCAGCCACCGGGCGAACGCCCTGAAGATCAGGTCCGATGAACCGGCGCCGACCGCGAGTGCCTCCGCCGGCAGCGCCCGGGCCGCGGCGATTTCCGCCAGCAGGCCCTCGGCGCCGGACGGCGGCGAGGTCCGGGCGGCCCAGGCCGGGTCCTCCGCGAGTGCCGCCCGCACCCCGGGGGCCGGTGGGAACCAGGCGTCCAGCACGTCGGCCGCCACCACCCGGTGGCGCCGGTGCAGGGTGCGGAAGTCCGTGCCGATGGCGGTGAACGAGGCGCCGCCGTGTTCGCAGCCGTCCGGCCGGGGTGCGAACGGCACGTCCAGCCGCCAGTCCACCTCGGACTCCAGACGCTTCAGCGCGGTGCGGTAGCGGTCCATCGCGACCTTCGTCAGCTCGGTCACGCCGCCGGTCAGCACCTCGAAGGTCACCGCACCGCTGCGGACGGTGCGGCCGACCGGGCGCAGGCCGGTGGCCAGGTACATGTCGAGCAGCGCGGTGCGTCCCATCGCCACCACCCGGCGGCCACCCCGGGCGGCGATCCAGCGCAGCGCCGCGTACATGAGCAGCGGCGCCGCCGCGGTGGTCCGCCAGCGCGGCTCGACGGTGAGGATGCGCACCTCGAACAGGTCGTTCTCGGCCAGCAGCGGCAGTTCGTCGCGGGTCAGGTACTTGTCCAGCGCGTACCGCCCCGACCAGGGCGGAGTCAGGCTGACGAAGCCGATCCGGGCCGCGCCTCGCGCCGCGACCAGGTAGACGTTGTCGCCGTCCAGCCCGTCGCGGAGCCGCCCGGCCGGATCCGGCGCGTGCTGGCCCAGTTCCTGCGCGTACACCCGGTGGCGCAGTTCGTGGATCCACTCGCGGTCCTCCGGAGTGGCAACGCGCAGTTGCAGGTCGTGGCCCATGAACACCTCTCTCGACGGGGGACTCCATCGTGGTGGGCGCGGACCGGCCCCGTCAGGGCCAAGCGGCGCGGGCGGCTGAGTACGCGTACTCAGGCGCAGTCGCCCCCGGCGCGCTTCGTTGACGGCCGGTCACCGCGGTTGGTCACGGGCGGCCGGTGAGGTGGGCCCCACCCTCTCGACGCCGGAGGGTGAAGCGTGAGCCGGTGTGCGCGGACGCGGTTCCTCCGCGCTCGTTTCCCGGCCCCCGGGTTGCCGGGTTGCGGGGCGCCGCGATCCTCCGGGCGCGCTGGGGGGCGGGCCGTCTGCTTCGGGGTGGGATCGGCTCATCAGGGTGCTGACCGTGTGGTGGCGTGGAACCGCACGTACTCGATGGTCGCGCCTCCGGGGTGCCGCACGGTCACGTGACGACCGGTGGGAGGGCCCGGAGGCGGTCCGCCTCGCGGGTGCCGGAGGGGCGGGGAGCCCGGGGCGGCGTCCCGGCGAGCGGGGCCGCGGGCCCGGGCCCCCGGTGTCCCCGTCAGCCGGTGTGCACCTTCAGGGCCGTCCGGACGGCGGATTCGAGGGCGCCCTCGATCCAGGCGGGTTTGACGGAGGTGTGGTCCCCCGCGAAGTGCAACGGCCCTTCGGAGGTGGGGATGTCGGGGAACAGCTCCGCGTGCTGGCCGGGGAAGAGGACGGACGCCTCACCGTAGGCGTAGTGGTCGCGCATCCACGACTGCGTCTTGCACTTGGCGGTGAAGAAGACCTCGCAGCGGCGGCCGTAGACGGCCTGCACCCCGGCGAGCGCGCGCAGATAGCGCTCGTCGTCGGGGTACGCGTCCCACTTGAGGGCGTCGTCGGACCAACTGTAGGAGGCGAGCATGACGCCTCCGGCGCTCCCTTCCACGGGGTGCGAGGGCTCGAACACGAAGCGGTTGGCGTTGTCGCTCACGGAGCCGCCGCCCCGGACGTGAGCGGCGTCGGGTTCACCGCTCATGGCGGGGCGGAAGGCGGCGAAGCACTCCTTGAGTCCGCCGGGGATCGTCACCCCCAGGTCCTTCACGGAGCCGTGCGCGCCGAGGTACCTGCCGTCCTTGACCCGGCCCGCCCTGTACTTGTCGTAGAGCTTGTCCTCGATGGAGTTCAGCGCCTCCTTCCACTGCTCCTCGGTGAACTCCCACCACCGGCGGGAGAACTCCAGCAGCACCTTGGTCGCGACGTCGTAGTGCAGTTCCGTGATGGCCCGGCGCTTGCCGTAGGTCAGCGGAGGGTCGAAGGAGACGTGGCGTAATCCGGAGAAGGGGACGGTGATGATCGCCTCGTCGCCCTCGAAGACCTCCGTGACCCCCCTCTCCCCGGTCCGGCCGCCCTCGGAGACGGTGTGCACCCTGACCTTGCCGCCGCCGCGTTCGACGCGTACGGCGCGCCTGTCGAGCCTCACCTTTCCCTTCACGGGGGCGTACAGCGCGTCGGCGAGGACCCCGGAGCCGCCCTTGATCTCCCAGAACTTGGTCCTGGGGTCGATCAGCGCGCTCGACAGGAAGCTGTGCAGGAAGGAGAGGTGCAGCCGCGAGGTCAGGTTCTGGAGGGTGCCGACGAGGTCGATGGTCCTGGTGTCGAGTCCGGCGGCTTCGGTGAGGTACCGGTACATGGACCAGTTGCCGTACCTCTTGAGGACCTCGACCCACCCGTTGACGAGGGCGGTGCCCTCCTTGCCCCGGATGAGCTGGTGTGCGGGTTCGAGGGCGTGGGCGAGGATGGCGGAGGCGGTCTTCGTGCGGTGGGGGCCCGTGACGCCGAAGGTGTCGTTGACCCTTTCGGGGCTCTTCTCGTAGTCGGCCCGGCGCACGTGGATCCCGTTGACGTGGATCCACGTGCGGTTGGCCCGCTTCTCCGGGTGGTCGACCTCCACGTCCACCAGGTGGAACTCCTGGAGCGCGAGGTCGAACTTCTTGATCAGTGCCATGAGGAGCGGGTGGCTGTCGGGCAGCCGCATGGCGCCGGCTTCGGCGTACTGCCGGGGATCGGCGAAGGGCTGCTTCGCGTTCTCGTGGCCGCCCTTGCGGAACGTCTTGACGCGGCCTCCGACGCGGTTGCCGTTGGCCTCGATCACGACGACGTCGTGGCCCGCCCGGTTGAGCAGGTCGGCGGCGAGCAGGCCGGCCGGTCCGGCCCCGACGACCAGGACCCGCTTCGTCGCCTTCGCCCGGCTGGGGGGCAGGCCGTTCTCGACGGCCTTCACGTAGGACGGGACGAGGGGTCTGTCGTGCTCGTCGTGGACGACGATGGCGCGGGCGACCGTGGTGTACGCCTGGGGTTCGACGCCGGGCGGGACCTCGGCCGGTGCCGTCGCGGGCGCGGTGGCGGGGCTCAGCGCGGTGGCGGGGGCCGCGGAGGCGGCGGTGAGGCCGACGGCGAGCGCCGAGGCACCGGTCGCCGTGACCACGGAGCGCCGTGAGGGCCGCGCGCCGTGCGGCGGAGGCGAAGGGCGCGCGGCGCGCGGGACGTCCGGAGCGGGTCGCTCCTCGCTCGACGCGTCCGTGTTCTTCGTGGGCGGGATACTCACGTCTGGAGTGCTCATGTCTTGTGTGCTCATCGCATGTCACTCTTGGCGTATCCGCGACGCGGAGGAAGCGCGTTCACACGGACGGGACCGGTAAACCACCCGAACCGGCGTCTGGCGCGGCTCCCTTCTCGACGTTCGTACGAGCGTCGAATCCCTGCCCTTCCCCGTCCGTCCCGCCGGGGACCCGGATCCCCACCCGCGAAGGGCGGGGCCGGGCCGGTGTCCGCCCGCCCGCGCCGGAGGAGCGGGACCGCGTGCGCGGGCCGCCGCCGGAACGGGCGCCCGGCGCGCCGGCCGCAGACCGTACCGGTGCCCCGTCCGGTCGGTGCGCCGCGGTTCACGCCAGGGTGACGCGCACGCCGCCTTCGGTCAGGACTTCGAGGGCCGTGGCGAACAGGTCGTAGGGCCGGCCGTCCGGTGTCAGGGCGTGGGACAGGTGCTCGCGTGCGGTCGCGGCGTCCCGCCAGAGGAGGGTGGCGGGAGGGGTGTGGCCGAAGGTGCCGCCCAGGCAGTCGGCGAGGGCGGCCGGGCAGCCGCCGAAGTAGCCGCCCGGCCCGTTGACCGCCTCGCCGAGCGCCAGGTAGAGGCCCGGTTCGTCGGTGACGTGCCGGCCGTCCAGTTCGTAGGCGTGACCGGCCGGCCGGTCGGGGTCGGTGCGCCAGCGGGCCCGCTCCCGGACGATGTCGAGCCAGGCCCCGCGCCGCCGGGTGTCGAGGTCGGCCCAGGCGCCCGGGGTGTCCGGCGGCCCGGCGAGCCACCGCTCCCAGACGGGCCGGGCGTGTTCGGGGACGGGGGCGAAGAAGTACCCGTCGAGTTCCAGGTCGATCAGGTCCGTGCCGCGGCAGGAGGGGCGCCAGGCGGTGACCCAGGCCCAGAGCAGCCGTTCGACCAGCGGCCCGCCCTGGTCGTCCTGTATCTCCAGGGCGGCCTGCTCCAGGTCCAGGGCCCGCTGGGTGCCCTTCGTCAGCGCCGCCCCCAACCGAGCGCCCGGGGCGAGTCCCCGCAGGACGAGCGGGGGCGGCAGCCACCTGGACGGCAGGACACGGGCGAACTCCCGGCAGGAGCCCAGCCAGCGGCGCTCGTCGTGCACGCGGACGCGTCCCCCGTGCCCCTCGGGCGGGCCTTCGTAGTCGTCCAGGCCGGTGAGGACCAGGTGGTCCGTCCCGGGCCGCCCCGGGACCTCCGCGTCCTCCAGCAGCCAGGGGCCGAGCGCCTCGTCGTCCGGCACCAGCCACACCCGGCTGCCGACCCAGCCGTGCGGCCCGGCGCCTTCCGGTACCCAGTCGAACAGTTCGTACGTCCCGCGCCGGGGCTCCCCGAAGAAACCGTCCGCCGCGGCGCACACCCCCCAGACGTGCCCGTGCTCCGTCTCCGTCAGCCTGTACCGCCCGTGCCCGCCCCGGGCCATGTCCTCACGCACGGTGAGAATCATGCCCGGACCAGGCGTTCACGGCGAAACCTCGATCCCCCGCTCGATCAAGGTGCCGCGACGCCGAGCGCTCCGGCTCGGCGGGGCCGGCCGGGGGTGCGCGGTCGCGCACGGGTTTCCCGGGGCGTACGACGGTCACGCCGGTGCGCGTACGCGGGTGGGCGGTCCGCACCGGCCGGACCGGCGGACGCCCGGGGTTCCCCCGGCGCGCAGGCGGGTCCCGGGGCGGCGCCGGGAGCCCGCCCGTGAGCGCGGGGTCCGGAAGTCGCGCGTCGAGCGGTCCGCGCCTCAACGGGCCGGCCGGGCCCGCCCTTCGTACCCGCGGCCCGCGCCCCGCCCGCCCGGCACCCCGCGGGGTCCCCGGCACCGGATGCGCCCACCTCCGGCGACGCGGGTCACGGGCGGCCCGTGGTGCGGCGGGGCCGGGAGGCCCGAATCGTCGGACGGCTGCGGTCGTTGTCACTCGGGCGGCTTTGCAGAACACTCGATGATCGAAGGAGTGACGATGACGTGTCGTGCGGAAGCGGTCGAGTCGGTGGGGCAACTCGCCGCGGCCTGGCGGTCCATGGTGCTCGACCGGGACGCGCGTGCCGATGTGCGGGACCTTCCGGGGATCTCCGTTCGCTGGGCCGACTGCCGGTTCGCCTTCTGGAACTGCGTCGTGCTGACCGAGGTGGGGGCGGACACGGCGCTCGTGGAGCGGCGTCTGGCCGAGGCGGCGGACATTATGCGCTCGAAGAGGCATCCGGGCTTCCTGTGGGTCTTCGAGGACCTCCTCGACCCCGAGGCGCGCCCGGCCCTCGCGGCGGCGGCCGAACGGGCGGGTCTCGCGTACGCCTTTCCCGGCACCGGCATGGCCGGGGACCTGCTCCCCGTTCCCGAGCCGACGCACCCGGAGCTCACTTTCGTCCGGGTGAGGACCGACGAGCAGGTGCGCGCCTACGCGGACCTCAACTCCCGCGCCTACGGCTTCCCGCTGGAGCACGGCCGCGACGGTCTCGCCGGTTCCACGCTGTGGAAGGAGGAGGTGCGCGCCTATCTGGGGGTGCGGGACGGTGTTCCGGTGACGTGCGCCGGAACGCTGGAAGCCGAGGGGCGCCTCTTCGTCGCACTCGTCGCCACGGACCCCCGGTGGGAGCGCAGGGGGTACGGCGAGGCGGTGACGCGGAAGGCGCTGTACGAAGGCGCCCGGGCCACCGGGCTGACCCGCGCCACTTTGCACGCGACCGCCGCGGGGGCGCCCGTCTACCGGCGCATCGGCTTCGAACCGAACTCACCCGTGCGTTTCTACGCCCTGCGGTAGCCGGGCGGCGACCGGTCGAAGGCGCCCCGCGCGGTGCGGCGTCCCGTTCCCGTCCCCCGGGAGGGGGCTGCCGAAGGACGGGAGCGGGCCGGAACGAGGGGACACGGGTCGCCTTCGTGGTCCGGGCCCGCGGCCCGTGTCGACGCGGGGCGGGGGGCGTCCGGCCGCGGCGGGCGCGGACCGTGCGGCCGGGCGACGGCCCCGGTGGGCGTTTCAGCCGCGGGTGACGGCCCGTTCGATGAGGGCGACGGTGGTGCGGGGGTCGTCGACCTCGATGATGAGGCGGTCGTAGGTCTG